>JBKQHM010000577.1:0-9918 GCA_052148775.1 Isosphaeraceae bacterium
CTCGGGAGCAATCGATGGAGGCTTTTTCAATCATGGCGACAAGCCACATAGCGACATAATTGACAGCTAGTTTCTCGTAGCGGGTGCCTAGACCGCGATATTCGTTCCTGACACCTTTTCTCGTCCACGACGGAACCAAGGCAAGCTTGGAGTCACCGGGCTGGTCGATGCTCAATAGTCTCGGAGCATCCCCAGCTCTCGGGCCTGTCCGATGGCGTGCCACCATGCCCAGCGCGCGGTCGGTCCCTCGGTCCGGATCAGGTTCTCCCCGTTGCGGCCGGAGACGGCATTCTTCCCTCTCGCTGGTAATTAGGTATCATCCAGACGGATGCTCCGCGGACCGGTCCGCGGAGGATAGCCCATGGGTAGCCTCTGGCTACCAAGAACCTCGAGGTGCGGGAGACGGTAACGCATGGCTATTAACACCTATCAGAACGGGTCCGCCTTCCCCAGTCCCGTTGATGCACAGATCAAAGGGATCAATCTTCGTGAGTATATTGCAACGGCGGCCTTACAGGGCATCCTCGCACGTGGCGTCGTGTCTGATGTCTCTCCACAAGATGCTGCGAAACAGGCAATGAATTTCGCAAATGCGCTCCTGCTAGAACTCTTCAAAGCTCAAGAGAACCCGGCTTAGCACCGGGCCGATGGCTCATTCTTAGCTGACGACGTGCCACCATCGCTAGGCTTCGGGCTGGTACCGCTCACGATCACCACGTGAAGACTTGAAAGACTTGGGGTCTAGACTTGGGGGCAGACCTAGTTCCATAGACTTGGGGTCAATAGACTTGGGGTCAGACCTGAATGGCACACGTATTTTTCTAAGGCGAAGGAGGGACAGGGGATAGACAAAGGGTGGCCTCCTGTGGGACAAATCTCGATAGCTGAACGCGAGTCCTGTCCTCACAAGGAGACCACCAATGTCTCAGACTACACGCCGACAGATTTCCGGCAAGAGGGATGCCCTCGATGCGGCCCAGGGATTCCCTTTCCACGAGATCCTCAGCCAGCCTATGGTCGAGCAAGCCCTGGTCGTCGAGGGGGTCGAATATAACAGTCAATCTTCACCCCGTTCCTGACCCTCTATACCTTCCTGTCCCAGGTCTTGGATCCCGACCACTCGTGTCGCGCCGCCGTCGCCCGCGTCATCGTTTACTTGGCGGTCAACGGTCGCAAGCCCTGCTCGGAGCATACCGGTGCCTACTGCGACGCGCGGCGACGGCTCCCCCTGGGGGTCATCATTCACCTGGTCCGTCAGACGGCACGGGAGGCCGAACAACGCGCCTGCGCCGAGTGGCTCTGGAAGGGGCGACGGATCACCCTGGTCGATGGCTCGGTCGTGTCGATGCCCGACACGCCGCGGAATCAGCGCGTCTTCCCCCAGTCGCGCTCCCAGCGGTTCGGCCTGGGGTTTCCGATGGCCCGGCTGGTGGTCTTGATCTCGCTGAGCACGGGCTTGGTCGGCGACCTGGCGGTGGGGCCGTACCGGGGGAAGGAGACGGGCGAGACGGCGCTGTTCCGCCAGACGTGGGACCGGCTCGAACCGGGCGCGGTCGTGCTGGGAGACCGTGGTTTCGCCTCGTTCTTCGGCATCGCCGGGCTGTCGCGACGGGGCGTCGACGGCCTGTTCCGGATGCACCAAGGCCGCAAGTACGACTTCCGGCGGGGTCGGCGGCTGGACGTGGAGGATCATGTGGTGACCTGGTCCAAGCCGGCGCGGCCGGGATGGACGGACGAGGCAACCTATGCTCAGATGCCGGATCAGTTGGAGGTCCGCGAGTTGCGGTTCAAGGTGGAGCAGCCCGGTTTCCGCGCCCACGAGATCGTGCTGGTGACGACGATGCTCGACGGCGAGGTCTACACAAAGGAGGAATTGGCGGATCTATATTTGAAAATATTGAATATTGAATTGGATTTGAGATCAATCAAGAATGTGCTTCAGATGGATGTGCTGCGCGGCCGGTCGCCGGAGATGGGGGAGAAGGAGATCTGGATGCACCTGCTGGCGTACAACCTGATCCGCGGCGTGATCGCGCAGGCGGCCAAGGAGCACGGCAAGCGGCCGCGTCAGGTGAGTTTCAAGGGTGCTCTACAGACGATGGCGGCGTTCCACGAATCGTTGCGCACGGCCAGCCCAGGGGAGCGGGATCGGCTCATGGCGGTGATGCTCAAGGCCATCGCGGGGCATCGTGTAGGAGACCGGCCCGGCCGTGCCGAACCGCGGGCCAATAAGCGAAGGCCCAAGCCACAGAGATACCTGAACGAGCCGCGGCGGGTGGCACGCAAGCGGTTGTTGGCGAATGCGTTATGAATAATACGTGTGCCATTCAGGTCTGACCCCAAGTCTTCACGGACCGTCCGATCCCTCCCCGCCACCCCCGGTCCGTCGAGGGGCAGGACGAGCCCTCAACCCGCATCCCGTCCCCCGGGAAGGTTAACATAAAATTAGGATACATTGACAATAATGAAGTTTGTGCGAAAAACGCGGCCGGGGGGGCTTTGCGTATTGAAGGACCGCGACGCCCTCAGTATTGTCTGAATCGCAAGACCGTGTCTGAATCGCAAGATCGTGTCGAGCACCCCTGTGGGTCTGTGCGATTACACCATCCTTCCCCCCAACACGAGGGGAGACAAAGCGCGCGCAACGTGTCCCCTCGCGAGAGCGGAGGTGGGGTTTCCACGTAGGCTGACTCCGATCGTGAACCAGTCCGACACCCTCCCGCATGGCCCTAGCGGACCGGGAATCCCGGGCGACGATTCGTCCCTCCCGTGAACCTGTCGGCCATCCCCTGAAATGAGGATCTCATGAATCGCAGAATCTTCGACCTCCTGTTCGCTGCATCGCTCGTGCTGGGCATGTCGGCCTCCTCGAGCGCCGGGACCATCGCCGATTGGAGCTTCGATGCCGGCGGTACCATTGCCGGGCCTTACAACAACCCGGCGGCCACAACAGGCACCGGTGCGGCCAGCGTCCTGGGCATGACTAACAGCTATAATGGCACCACCAGCGTCGCCGATGCCGATGTTCTCTCGACCGCCGGCGCCTCCACCGGGAGCGGGTCCTACGCATGGCGCGTCCGCGGGCAGAATCCCGGAAATGGCTGGTCGTCGCAGGCCCCCATCGGCACTCAGGGCGCGCAGTTCGACGCCAGCACGGCCGGCTACACCAACATCAAGGTTTCTTTCGACCTGTACTTCACGACCCAGGCCCCAGCCAAGATGCAACTGGAATACACCATCAACGGCACGACCTGGCAGAATGCCGGAACGCTGACCTACTCGGCGAATACCGGCTTCATCCATATGAACAGCACCAGTTCCAACACCGTGGATGGCACCTATTTCTATCAGACGAGCGGTCAGGGTTGGTACAACGGCATCACCGCCAACTTGAGCGGTATCTCCGGGGTCGCCAACGATCCGAACTTTGGAATTCGCATCGTGAATGCCGCGACGGGTGCCGACGATACCAGCTACACCGGAGGCGCCTACAACAACAGCTCCGGCAACTGGCGCTTCGACAACGTGCTCATCAGCGGTGCTTCCGTCCCCGAACCGAGCAGCCTGGTCCTGGCCGGCGTCGCCCTCGTCGGCTCAGGTCTCGTGAGTTTCATCCGCCGGCGCCTTCGCCGTGACGCGACGATATCCCAAATCTGACCTCGACGGCCGATCGTTTTTGAACAGGGATTGGAGCTCCGGCTTCGCGGACTCCAATCGTGTAGGGTTAGGGTTAGGGGATGTCTCGGTCGCCCTCAGCGGCGTCATCCGGCGGGTTACTGAGCATGATGATATGACGGGCCAGATGGTCCTTGATCTCTCGATGCCGAGGGACAGGCTGGGATACCCCGGTAGTCGGGTTTCGGTACCAGTCGTGTCAACCGCCATGCCGGACCAATAAGCAACCAAACCCCGCGATCGTGCGGACCAGGTCGACGCGCTTCACGGGACCACCAGCTCGTCGACCTTGCGGATTCCGGGCAGTTCGCCGCTCGTCAGATCCTGGTACAGGTCGACCAAGTGGTCCTTCAGGTCGTCCAGGGAGTCGCCCTGGGTCCAGTAGTCGGGGTAATCGAGCAGATACCCGAGGAAGGTGTCCCCATCCTGCAAGTGGATGAACTTGATGGTCTGCATGCGGAGGCTCCGGGGCCGGAGAGCGACTGGTGGATTGTAGCCCGAGACAGCGCGCTACGGCAAGCACCTTAGCGCGACCTATCGACAAGACGACAAGGTTCAGCGGACCGGACCGCCGAGTGTAACCTCGATGATACCAGAAAGCGCGGAGGACGGACCGGGTCCGAGCCGCGTGCGGTGTCATTAAGTTCTTTGTTTTTCGGTAGCGGGAAGGGGTCCTGAAAACCTCTTACCCCAATCGAGCCTCGGTTTCCCCGGTTTTTTCGCTACTTTGTACCGCCAAGCCCGGAAAACCACGATTTCCATCAAGTAGCCGTAATCCCTCGAGTAGATCCCCGATCGGGACAGGCCGCCGGGTTATCAGCGGCTCGCCCCCGCGTCAAACCCAAGCTCGGACCCTTCCTGAAGATCATCACCTCCATCCTCGAAGCCGACTGCTCCACACCGCCGAAGCATCGGCATGCCGGCGCGCGGATCGGCCACCGGCTCCGCGGCGAGCTCGGCTACAAGCTCCGGGCGATCGTCTCGGCCAGCGGCGGATGCTCGAGCCCGAAACAAC
The DNA here is from genome assembly GCA_052148775.1 of Isosphaeraceae bacterium. Classification (GTDB taxonomy): domain Bacteria; phylum Planctomycetota; class Planctomycetia; order Isosphaerales; family Isosphaeraceae; genus CAVZRC01. The sequence goes on from JBKQHM010000577.1 coordinate 4,691, forward strand.
GGTCGGCGCGGTCGCCGCGGACGTATAGCCGGAGGAAACCCCCGGCGATCAGCGTGCGGGAGAGGTCGGGAGCCCACCGCCAGGCCATCGGGGCGAGCCAGCCCGCGGCGAGGGAAACGGCGGGTTCGAGGCGATCGGGCAGGGTCACGACCCAGCGGGGCCAGCCCGCGATCGAGGCGACCACCGCGGCCAGTTCCTGGTAGCTCAGATACGGCCCGAGGACCGCATAGCGCTGGCCGATGCCGCCGGCCACCAGCGCCCGTCGGTGTGCCACCGCCAGCAGGCCCGCGTCCACGATCGGGATGCCGCCGTGCGGCAACACGGCCACGAGGCACCGCGCCATGGTCCGGACGATCGTCGTCGAAGTCGGCTTGACGTCGCGCGGCCCCATCACCATCCCCGGGCACAGGGCGATGGTCGAGAAGCCGGGCGCACCAGCCTCGAGGACCAGGCGCTCGGCCTCCCGCTTCGACCGCGTATACGGGGAATCGATCCGCTCGAGGTTCCACGCCGAGAACTCGTCGGCCGGCGCATCAGCCGTGCCGGCGGCCATGGTGTAGAGCGTGGACGTATAGACGAATCGCTCGACGCCCGCCTCTCTCGCTTCGGCGAGGAGTTGCCGGGTCACCTCGACATTGATCGCCTGACTGGTGCCGAGGGCATCGAGCCCGAGACTGACCCAGCCCGCCGTATGGATCACGCCGCGGACGTCGGCGAGCACTCGGCGGCGGGTCTCGGCATCGCGCAGGTCGCCGATGAACCAGTCGATCGGCGGGTCGTCCGGCTCGACGACCGGCGGGCGCCGCGACACGCCGCGGACCCGGTGACCGGCCGCGGCCAGCAACCGGGCGACATGACCGCCGACGAATCCCCCGGCGCCCGTGACCAGCACCGGCCAGGCCGAGGGCTCGGGCTCACAACCGTCCCAAGAGGACGCCGGCACGCGCGCGGATTCTGCGATCGGGCCGGTCTTCAGGGTCATCGGGCACTCGGACGGGGCAAGGTCGGGTCGGGTTGCCATAAATACAGAAACGTCGGCAATCGCGATCGGTCCAGGCCAGGATAGCTGAAGGGGATCGCCTCATTCAAGGGAGCGGAGCTGGGCGTGATGGCATAGAGGGAATGGGCGGGATATCCCGATCGGTGAAGCAGTACGACCTCCGCACCGGCGATGCCAGCCAGGCGCTCGGCCTCGGCGATCGCGTCGTGGATGTAGCCCAGGCGGTCGACCAGGTGGAGTTCCAGCGCCTGCGACGCGAGGACGACGCGGCCATCGCCGGCCACCTGCTGGTCGTGGAGGGTCATGGCGGTCCGACGGGCCTTGACCCGGCGCTGGAGGTGATCGCGGTAGGCATCGGCCATCTGCTGGATCATGGCCCGGGTCTCGTTGTCGAGGGGCGCGGTCACGGTCCCCATGTCGATCCGGGCGCCCGACTTCACCGAGTCGTTGAGCAGGTTGAGCTGCGCCATCGCATCCTGGAGGTTATAATGGTTGTAGACCACGCCCAGGCCGCCGGTCAGGGCCGTGGGATGGGCCACGATCCGGTCGGATTCGACCGCCACGAAATAGGCGCCCGAAGTGGCCAGATCCATCAGGCAGGCGACGACCGGCTTGTGCGTCTGGGCCTTGAACTGGCGTAGTTCCTCGGCCATGACGTCGCAGGTGGTGACGCTGCCGCCGGGGCTGTTGATCCGGAGCAGGACCGCGGCGACCCGCGGGTCGCGCGCGGCGGCGTCGAGCTTGTCGCGAAAGGCCGCCAGGGGATTGTCGCCGACGGCATAGAAGCTGCCATAGTTCTGGTTCAGGAGCACACCGTCCACGTCGATCAGGGCGATCCGGGCCTGAGGCACATGGCCATGGCCGGGCCGGACGACCGTGGCCGCCATATTGCCCGGGTCGATCGCCGAGGGGAGCTTCACTTCGACCGGAGGGAGCTTCACTTCGACGGCCCCCCGGACCGTCGCGTCGGCGGCGATCCCGGCATCGCCCCGGACCGTCGCGGCGACCGGTATGGCATGGCCGCAACCAGCCAGCCCCAGGGCCGAGAGACCCGCCAGCCATTGGAGGACGGACAGGAGCCTGATCGGGAATCGCCCCGCGCGGTGAACCGACATCGCTGTACCTCCCTGAGACGGCGGGCGCGTCGCCCCTACGATACGACCAGGTGTTATTATCGGCCGGGCCATCGGCAAACTTGCCCTCAAAATCGCTACGTTGGTCATTGGTCATTGGTCATTGGTCATTCGGGACGAGATCGATTCCTAGAGCGTGTTATGAACCGCACCCTCTTCTGTAGCCGGCCTCTGCGAGGCCGGGGATTTGATCCCGGGGTCACAGACCCCGGCTACAGCCGAACCCCGGGTCACAGACCCCGGCTACAACCGGAAAAACTGGGACTGACCGTCTGACAGTTCCGAACACGCTCTAGGGCCCAGGACGCCAAGAACTGCTCGGAAGGTTGTTCGGACACTGCTGGTTAACTCTCCGACTTCGTTCTCTCTTAACCAATGACCAATGACTCATGACCAATGACTCATGACGAAGGACCAAGGACCATGAATAGCTTGACCTTTGCAATCGTGATCGCGGCAATAGGCGCGGAGCCGCCCCAGGTCGAGGCGGGCCACGCCAAGAACCCGGTCTATGCCGGTGTGCTCGAGTCGGGCTTGAAGGCGGATGGGGAGGTCGTCAAACTCCCGGCTCCCCGGCTCCACGACGGCGAGGCGGCCGACGCCCAGCGCGCGGCGTTGCGTGAGGTGGCCGGCTCCGACCGCGCCCTGGCGGAACTGGTCCGCAACTCGGTCACCGCCCCTTACATCATCAAGGTCCGCGACGTCAAATCGGGGGGCGCGACGATCCGGGTCGCCGACATCTGGTTCGTGGTCCATGCCGACATCGCGCAGGTCGACCCGGCGAAGGAAGCCGCCCGCTCCGATGGTCAGTCGGTCGAGGCCGGCAACATGGCCGTCCAGACCCGCCTCCTGAAGGCCGATGACCTCCGCGCCGCCGGAATCGCGCCGGCTCCCGAGTCACCGGCCCCGTCGACGTGGTACACTCATATTCACGGTCGACTACTGGGTCGGATCGAACTCGAGGTGACGAACCAGATCGTGGCGTCCCAGACCGCCGAGTCGATCGTGATCGCTTCGCGGACCGATCCGGCGTTCGACAAGGCTGGGCCCAATGCCAACGGCTGGCGGCCGATCGGTGGCGAGACGGCCGAAGGCGCGCTCAGGTCCTATCAGGGCGGGATCAGCTATAGCAAGATCAGCCGACTGGCTTTCCAACCCGGAGCACTCCTGGTGGAGATCCATTCCGCTTTCATCGAACCCCACGAATGGTTCCAGGGAGCGCCGATCTTGCGGTCGAAATTCAGCGTCATCGCCCAGGACCAGATCCGTAGTCTGCGCCGCGAGCTGGTACGCCAGCGAAAACTTTGACTGACCGCTTCCCCAACGCCTGACATCATGGTAGCATGACAGCTATCAGCGCCTCGCGTCGGGCCAGGATCGTGGTTCAGGCGGGGCTGGGACGCAGAGGACCCGAAACGCTGGAGATCTCATCCGATGTGGGACCGCGAGGGGAGAGTCGGCTCGATCGTCCGTCGAATTGCCAGAGGCGATGGTTCCCGGGGGCGCCGCCAGGCCCGTCGGCCGATCGGCGAGATGCTGGAGGATCGCCGGCTGATGACCGCGTCGCTCCAGCCGATCGCCGACTTCAGCGTACCGGCCCAGCAGGGCTACACCCTGCCGCTTGACGGCAGCGGCACGACCGACGACCAGACCTTCACCGTCACCGAGACTTCCGGCAGTCCGGATATCGTCGCGACGGTCGCGTCGGGGGACTTCTGGACGCTCAATACGCAATACACCGACCCGACGAATTCCGCGAACGATTTCAGCGGTGCGTTGACCTTCCAGCTCTTCCCGACGCTGACTCCGAACACAGTCTCGGAGATCGAAGAGTTCACGAATGACGGGTATTACAACAACCAGGAGTTCATCCGGGTCGCCGGCGAGTTCCCGGGCCCGACGGATGACATCCTCCAGGGCGGGACGACCGTGGCGAACGAGGGGAACTCCAGCGGCCAGCCCGGCACGCCATTCCTCAACGAGAATGTCCAGCAGCTCGCCTTCACCGGCCAGTATCAACTGGCGATGGCCAACGCCGGCGTGAATACCAATCTCTCCAATTACACCCAGGGCGTGAACACCAACGATACGCAGTTCTTCGTCACGACGACCGGTTCGCCGAACTCCGAGCTGGGCTACGGTTACACAATCTTCGGCCAGTTGGTATCGGGCGCGAACACCATCACGCAGATGACCCAGATCCCAGTCCAGGCGAATACCGGCCTGGGCGGCGAGGTCTCCGAGCCCCTCTATCCGCCGGTCATCACCTCGGCGACGCTCTCCACGGAGAATCCGAACGGCGTGCTGCTCATCGACACCACGCAGGCAACGGCCGGGGAAACGGCCACGTTCGAGGTGACCGCCCACGATGCGTCCGACGATACCACCGCCACCCAGTCCTTCACCGTGACCGTCGGGGCGTACGCGGGGCCGACCGACCCCGCCATCGATTTCAAGCCGCTCGCCAGCCCGGTGACGGCGACCGCGAATACGAGCGGCGCGACGACGATCACGCTGTCCGGCCAGGACGGTTATCCCGATAGTAACGCCCCGGTGACGCTCAGCTACTCGCTCGTCTCGCAGCCCAGCGACGGCACCATCAGCAACTTCGATGCATCGACGGGGACCTTCGATTACACGCCCAACCCGGGATTCTCGGGCACGGACACGTTCGCGTACCAGGTTCAGGAGGTCGGGCCGACTCCCCCGCTCGGCTCCCCCAACGGCAGTGAATTGTACGGCCCATCCGTCACCACCACCAGCGACGCGACCTCGGTGACGGTGACGGTCCCATCGTCGACGGCGACGACCCCGACGATCACCTGGGCCAGCCCGGCGCCCATCGCCTACGGCACGGCCCTCGGCTCGACGCAGCTCGACGCGACCGCCAGCGTGCCCGGCACCTTCGCCTATTCGCCGGCCGCGGGCACGGTCCTCGCGACGGACAGTCACCAGCGGCTCTCCGTCACCTTCACGCCCACCGACTCGACCGATTATACCACCGCCAGTTCCACCACCACCATCATTGTGGGCAAGTCGACTCCGACGATCACCTGGGCGAACCCGGCGCCGATCATCCCCAGCACGCCGCTGGG
>JBKQHM010000578.1:0-9110 GCA_052148775.1 Isosphaeraceae bacterium
GTGACAACGACGGAACAGACTGTAAACTCATGAGAGACCCCCGTGTGGACGTACAAGGTGAGTGGTAACAACATCTTATACGTAAACCGGGGGCTCTTTATTGGGTCGGTCTGAATAATCCGGGTTAATGCGGTCTTCGGCCACGGCCCGGTAGGGATGGCGGATTTTAGAGTCCCCGGGTTACACCCGGGGCTGTGCTCCTGCGGCCCTTCAGGCCGCGGGGAGATGTGCGGTACGGGATCTCCGGGTTGCACCTGGGGCTGTGCTCCTGCGGCCCTTCAGGCCGCGGGGAGTCTTTCGACGACTCAGGGGCGTGGGTCGTCCCCGACCCGCTTGTTGAGGAACTGCGGGCTGGTCACGATCGTCTCGATCAGGCCGACGAAGCGGTGGCCGTCGGCGGAGAGCCGGGTGCGCATCGCCTCGAGGGTCGACTGGTCCGAGGGGAGCAGGCTCCGGCCGAGGGCGTAGGCCAGGAGCTTGCGGCAGAGATTCGCGACGAACTCTTCCTGGCGACGCTCGGAGAGATACCGGCGCAGGCCGTCGAGGCCCGTCCCTTCGCTGCCGTCCGGGAAGGTGGCACGGGCGTCAACCGGGTGGCCGCCGAGGTCGCGGTCGCGGCGCTCGCCGATCGGTCCGTAACCCTCGAACGCCAGCCCGATCGTGTCGAACCGACGGTGGCACCCCGCGCACTCCTTGACGTCGCGGTGCCTGGCCAGGAGCTGCGGCAGCGTCAACTCGCCCAGCTTCGCCTCGTCCTTGGGCAACTCGGGGACGCCCGGCGGCGGGGGCGGGATCGTCTCGCCCAGCATCCGCCGGACCACCCAGTATCCGCGCTTCACCGGGCTCGTCCGCAAGCCCGGCGAGTTGGCGGTCAGGAAGACCGACATCGGCAACAGGCCGCCGCGCCCGTATCGCCGCACGTCGTCCACCCGTACCCACTCCCCGGACTTGATGGCAGTTGTCGGGATGCCGTAGTGCTTCGCCAGGATCGGGTTGACGAACGTGTGGTCGGCGTCGAGGAAGTCGAGCACCGAGCCGTCCCGCTGCGCGACGTCGAGGAAGAAGCGGATCGGCTCCTCATACATCGCCTGGCGGAGCTCGTTGGTGAAGCCGGCGAACCGCTGTCGGTCGACGCCGTTGTGCTCCTCGAAGCGGCGGAACTCCAGCCAGTTGCCGGCGAACTCCGTCGCCAGGCCGCGGACCCGGTCGTCCCGGAGCATGCGCCGGGCCTGCGCAATCAGCACGTCCGGCCGGTGCAAGTCGCCCGCGGCGGCGTGGGATAGCAGCTCCTCGTCGGGCATGCTCGACCAGAGGAAATAGCTCAGCCGGCTCGCCTAGGCGTAGTCGGACAGCGGCCGGATCGCTGCACCCGAGCCGGCCGGGGACGGATCGATGCGGAAGGCGAACTTCGGGGAGAGCAGGACGAAGGCAACCGCGTCGCGAATCGCCTCCTCGTGGCCGATCTTCTCCCGATCGCGCGAATCCCGGTAGAAGGCCAGGAGGTCGTCGCGTTCGGCGGGCGAGAGGGGCTGGCGGTAGGCGCGCTCGGCGAACTTCGCGAGCGCCTCGAGATGGCGCGGTTCGGCGGCTTTCCGGTCCCGCTCCACCCGGCGGATCCGGGCGGACATCGTCGCGAAATAGTCCTCGATCGCCTCGATGGCGCGGTCGTTCGCCCCGACCTTGCGCGCCTTCTCCACGTAGGCCGACCGCAGGCGCGTCATCTTGGCCTCGGAGGTGACGTCCTTGTCCTCAACCCGGGCGAAGTCGAATCGCTCCTCCTGCATGAATCGCGGTGGCTCGGCGCGTTCGAAGAAGATGAAGTCGTGGTACTGCCGCATGGGGATCGATGCCACGAAGTCGAGCTGGTACCAGAGCGCATCGAGCTCGCGGCGGTCGGCCTCGTCGAGGATCCACTCGCAGAGCGGATCGTCGTCGCGGAAGTAGCCTTGCATCAGGTGGAAGCCGGCCGTCAGCAGCCGGCCCGACGGTGGGGATTTGGGCTCGAAGTACGGGGGGCGATCGGTGACGAAGAACGTGTCGGGGAACACGCCGCAGAACCGCTCGAGGCCGGGTGCGTCGTCGGCGTTGCCGCCAGCGGGATAACGCATCCGCTGCGCGGCGAGCTGGCGGTTGTTCCACAGCACGAAGGGCTGGCTCCCCGCGGAGATGCTCCTGACCTTCATCGTCTCCACGCGCGGCCGGATCGCCTTCCGCTCGCGGAGGACGAGGTCGCGCATCCGCTCGCAGGCGCGCCGGATCTCGGCCGGCTGCGACTTGCCGGAGGGGAGGTTCCGCCAGAGCGTCCGCAACGCAACGATCGGGCCCGACTCGGGGCCGTCGTCGGTCAGCACGGCCCAGATCGCGGCGAGGTACCGGGGGCTGAGCCCGGATTCGTCGGCGAAGTCGCGCAACGCCGAGCGGGGCCGACCCAGCTCGGCGGCATGCTGGTATCGCCAGGCGGCCATGAAGTAGTCAGCGTAGTCAACCTCGTGCCGCCAGTAGAAGTCGATGATGCGACGGACGCAGAACTTGTCGCGGTCGGTGTCGGTGATCGCGGGATGGGGGGCGAAGGCAAATCCGTCCGGCATCAGGACCAGGTGGTCGGCGACTAGCCGCGCCGCGGTCAGGTACTTCTTCAACAGGGCCGGCGACATCGCCAGGGACTCGCCCGAGTTGTCGAACCCGGCCTCGTTCGCGGGGTCCACGGGGAACTCGCGCGTCGGGCGGATGTCGACGCCCGTCAGGTCGCGGATCGTGTAGTCGAATTCGACGTTGCTCAGCCGGCGCGCCAGGACCGGACCTGGATCGCCCGCATGCCGCCTGGCTTCGCGGTCGCGCAGCTCGGAGATCCACGCGACCACCGCGAGGCGCTCGTCGGGTTTGGGTTGTCGGGGCGCGTCCTCGGGCGGCATCTCGCTCGCCTCGAGCCGCTCCGCCACCCGCTGCCAGACCTGATGATCCTTGACGACCGCGTCGATCGAGGAATAGACGCTCAGATCGAGCTTCGATTCCTTCTTCTTCGCGCCGTGGCAGGCCGTGCAGTTCTCGCTCAGGAACGGCTTGACGACGTTTTCGAACCGGCGTTCGAGCGATCGTTCCGGCGGATCGTCCCCGCGCGCGATGATTGGCGCCAGACCGGCCAGCACTACGATTCCCGTGAGGATCCTTCGCCGTTGCATCAAGCCTACCTTCGACTCCGGGGGAATCCCTGTCGGCGGGATATGGGGGCGCTTCCCCAGACACCCGGCGCAAGCTTCTTGGATATTTGTCAAACAATCTCGGGTCGACTCTAAACCGGGCCGGGTTGACCCGTCAACATCGGGGTAGTCATCGTGGATTCTCGATCGCTTCACGTTCGGGTTGCGCCCGCCTGATACCAACCCGAAGCGTCGGCGAGGGGATGCGGTCGGATCCTCGCTGACGCTTCGGGTTGGTATGCGAGTCCTACGTGTCGAGCGGTGCTCAAAGCATGCGTCAATCGCCCTGGTCCGCGATCCCGAGCGCGCGGAGCGCGTCGAGGACGCGCTGCTGGAGGCGGCCGTTGGTGACGATGACGCCCCGGTTGACGGTCAGCTCGCGGCCGTGGTGGAACTCGAGCGGTCGGCCGTGGATGTCGGAAACGACCCCGCCGGCCTCGGCGACGATCAGGGCGCCGGCGGCGTGGTCCCAGATCTTCTCCTGGTAGTCGGCTCGCGTGGGGAGCCGGAGGTAGATGTCGGCCTCGCCGCGCGCGACGACCGCGTATTTCGCCTGGCTATCCATTCGCAACGGAGGGGCGGTCATGCCCAGCCGGCCGGCGATGGCCGCCGCATCGCCATGCGCGCTATGCCCGGATTCGACCGACTCGCAGAACCGGACGGCCGACGGATCGTCCCGATCGCTGACATGGATCGGCGAGGGCGATGCCGTCGGGTTCGCATCCGTCCCCGGGTCGTCGGCCAGCACTAAGGCTCCTTGCCCGCGCACGGCGAAGAAGATCGAGCCGGCGCCGGGTCGAGCGGTCGTCTCACCTTCGATTGCAATCGCCGACAGGTTGGGGCATGCCAGGGCCCCGACGACGATCTGCCCCTCGACGATCAGCGCCAGCGCGACGGCGTATTGCTCGCCCCGGAGGAACCCCTTGGTGCCGTCGATCGGGTCGATCGTCCAGAACCGGTCGCAATACCGGCTCGTCCCGCCGCGGTCGATCCATCGGCAGACCTCATCGGCGGTGAGTCTGTCGCCGGTATCGACCCCGACGGCACGGACATGCCGGAGCACCTGATCGAGGATCGGCGCGTTCTCGGGCTGGCGCAGCTCGGCCGCGTCCTCCTCGGCGATGATGGGGTCCTCCGGGAACGCCTCCGCCAGCGCGCGACAGATCAGCGCCTGACTGCCGAAATCGGCGACCGTCACCGGGCTCTTGTCCTTCTTGGCCAGGACCTCCGGCGAGAGCTCCGCCGCAACGGCGCGGCACAATCGGGCCGCCAGGCGCACCGCATCGATCGCAACCTCTTGCTCATGTTTGTACGAGCTCGTCATGAAGTCTTTCCTTGAGCGAGGGAACGGTGGGCAAAGCCCTGGAGCACTCGGCCGCGGGTTCGGGGAAACGGGATGAATTCCGTTCTACGGGAATGCGGGCTTTTCGATCGACGCACGAACGTCGCGGGGGATCAGGCACCAGTGGATCGTCTCGAGGGGGGAGAGGCCGGGCGGGATCGGGACCGGGCCCTCCCAGGTCGTGACCATGCGGGCGTACATCTTGTGGAGCAGGTCGTCCTTGACCGCCTGGAAGCGCGGGTCCGTGCCGAGGTCTCGGGTCTCGCCCGGGTCGGCGAGCTCGTCGAATAATCGCTGATAAGGACCCGGCAACGGCCGGCCGGTCTGGTAGCCATCCTGACGGCGTCTCCGGCCGGTGCCGACGATCAGCTTGAAGCGGTCGGAGCGGACCATCGCCTCCTCGTTCTCGAGATACTCGCTGAAGACGAAATCATGTCCTATCGCTCCGGGCTTGCCGCGGATCAGGGGCTCGAGGTCCATCCCCTGCATCCCCGGGGGCACCGGCAGGTCCAGGAGGTGGAGGACGGTGGGCAGGATGTCCACCATCTCGACCATGCCGGCGAACCGTCGGTCGCCGGGGAGATGGCCGGGCCATCGCAGGATCATCGGCATGCGCACGGCGGGCTCGTAGAAGCAATGCTTCTCGAACCGCCCGTGCTCGCCGAGCATGTAGCCATGATCGCCGATGTACACGACCAGGGTTTGATCCGACAGCTTCAAATCGTCGAGGCCCTGGACCAGCCGCCCGACCTGCGAGTCGACGAACGCGATCGAGGTGTAATAGGCGGCGTTGATGCCGCGGACCTCGTCGGGCGTGATCGAGGCGAAGATGGCCGGCTGCTCCTCGCGGTCCCGGTCCGAGACCGGCGGCACCGGGAACTGATCCGGGCGGAATCGGTCCCTCCAGCCCCTCGGGAAATTGAACGGGCTGTGGGGGTCGTAGAAGCTGACGACCATCGCGAACGGGCGCCCGTCCTGTCGCCTCGCCTTCAGGTCGTCCAGGGCTTGGTCGGCGAAGTACGTCGATTGCATCGACTCGATGGGGAGTCCCGTCGAGTGGCGCGCGGCGTTGAGCCAGACCGCGGCGGGGTCCACGAACGGCCGCCACCGCCGGCGATGGTCGCCGCCGCGCGGGGGATGAGACCGGAGCTCGCGTTCCCAATCCGGCGTGTCGATCCGATCCAGGAACCCGTGCGAGGACGGGCCGTTGAAATGCATCTTGCCGATGGCCGTGGTCCGGTAATCCAGGTCGCGGAACCATTCGCCCATCGTGAGGACGTCGTCGGAGAGTCGCGTGCTGAGCTGGGTCACGCCGACGGCATGGGGGAGCTTCCCGCTGATCAGGGATTGTCGACTGGCCGTGCAAACCGGCGCGTTGCAATAAGCCCGTTCGAACCGGATGCCTTGCCGCGCCAGGCGGTCCAGGTTTGGCGTCGCCTTGCGGGGATCGCCCTCGATCCCCAGGGTCCCCGATCGGTGGTCGTCGGCGACGATCAGGAGCAGGTTGGGGCCGGCGGCGCTTCCGGCCTGATCCGGCGCGGACCCGAGACTCGTCGACGTCAGTCCGAGTAACAGGAGGATGGCCGCCGCCAGCATCGATCGGTCGGGGATCGCTGCCGATCGGCGGTCCGAACCACGGGGATCGAATTGGGTCTGGCTCATGGGGTTTCGCATATTGAGGCTGGCGCCATCGCCTGGTTCGGGTTTTCGGAGAACCTCGAAGCGGGATCGGTGTCCGGCGTTATCGAGCGTTTGAAAGATTCATCGCGGCGGGGACCCGCCGGCGCGCGCCCCCGTTAGAAGAAAATCGCCGGCATAGGTCCGGTCTCAGGTCCATCCCTCGATGGGGCCGATCGTTAGAACGACGCAGAAGATTTTACCCTGTCGGCGCCAGGGAGCGGAGCGCCAAACCGGTCCGGCTTTCCTCGGTGGCCGCGATCGCGGCCGGCGGGCCCATGGCGACGATCCGGCCGCCGGCCTCGCCGGCCTCGGGGCCCAGGTCGATCACCCAGTCGGCCGACGCGATGACGTCAAGGTGATGCTCGATGACCACGACCGTGTGGCCCAGGTCGACCAGGCGGTGGAGGATGCGGAGCAGGCGGTCGATGTCGGCGAAGTGCAGGCCGGTGGTCGGCTCGTCGAGGATGTAGAGGGCATGGCCGACCGAGGGCCGGCCGAACTCCGCGGCGAGCTTGACGCGCTGGGCCTCGCCGCCGGAGAGGGTCGTGCTCGACTGGCCGATCGTCAGGTATCCGAGGCCGACGTCGTGCATCGCGTCGAGCCCGCGCAAGACCTTGGGCACGGCGTCGAAGAACGCCCGGCTCTCGTCGACGCGCATCTCCAGCACGTCGCCGATCGACTTCCCCTTGAAGCGGACCTCCAGCGTCTGGCGATTGAACCGCTTGCCGCCGCACTCCTCGCACGTCACGTGGAGATCGGGCAGGAAGTGCATGGGGATTCGCCGACGGCCCAGGCCCTTGCACGCCTCGCACCGGCCCCCCTTCGCGTTGAAGCTGAACCGCCCGGCGCCGTAGCCGCGGATCTTCGCCTCGCGGGTCAAGGCGAAGACCCGTCGGATCTCGTCGAACACGCCGGTGACCGTGCCCGGCGCCGATCGCGGCGTCCGGCCGATCGGACTCTGGTCGACCTCGATGAGCTGGGCGATCTGAATGATGGGTGGCGCGGAAGACGTATCTTGATCTTTACTGACCAATGACCAATGACCAATGACCGATGACCCCAGATGGAGCGAGCGCCGGACGGACCTCGCCAGCACGTCGTGGACCAGCGAACTCTTGCCCGACCCGCTGACGCCCGTGACGCAGGTCAGGGTACCCAGGGGGATCCGGGCGTCGACGTGCTTCAGGTTGTGGACGGAGGCGTCGCGGACCTCGATCCAACCCGGGCTGCGCGCCAGCCGACCGCGATCGTCGCTATCGGCGAGCCGGGACGACTCGGCGAGGTAGCGCCCCGTGATCGAGGCCGGGTCCGCGGCGAGTTGGTCTGGCGTCCCCACGGCGACGATCGCGCCGCCGTCCGGGCCGGCGCCGGGGCCGATGTCGACGACCCAGTCCGCCGCGCGGATCATCGCCGCGTCGTGCTCGACGACCAGGACGCTGTTTCCCAGCTCCTGGAGCCGTCGCAGGCTGGCGACCAGCCGTTCGGTGTCGCGGGGATGGAGCCCGGCCGTCGGCTCGTCCAGGATATAGCAGACGCCGACCAATCCCGATCCGAGCTGCGCCGCGAGCCTCGCTCGCTGGAGCTCACCGCCGGAGAGCGTGTCCGAGCCCCGCCCCGTCGCCAGGTAATCGAGCCCGACCTCGACCAGGTACCGGAGCCGGCCCACGATCTCGACGACGAGCGGCCCGGCGACCGGCTCGCGGGCCGGGTCGGCTGGCATCGACTCGAAGAACTTCAGGAGCTCGCCGACGGTCATGGCGGTCAGCTCCGCGATCGACCGCCCCTCGACCCGGACCGCGCGCGCCTCCGGCCGGAGCCGGCTGCCGCCGCAGGCCGGGCAGACGACCTCCTCGCGGTAGGCGTCGAGTGCCTTGAGCAGCCCGTCGCTCGTGGTCTCCTGGTAGGCCCGATCGAGCAGGTTCGCGAGCCCCGGGAATGATCCGGCCGGCTCGCCGGACCAGAACGACCGCCAGGTCTCCGCCGGCCACGTTGCCATGGGAGTACCGCCGTCAATCTTGTGGCGGGCCAGGAAGGCGCGGACGGGAGCGCCGGACGCCGCGTGGTCCCGGGCGTCTTCGGCCAGCAGGCTCCAGGGGACGACGGCCCCCTGGTCCCAGGACCGGGATCGGTCGGGGACGGCCAGGTCGGGCCGGAACGCCCGGTGCGATCCCAGTCCCTGACAGGCCGGGCAGGCGCCGTGGGGGCTGTTGAAGCTGAAGGTCCGGGGCTCGATCTCGGGGAGTCCGCCGCCGCAGGCCGGGCAGCTCAGGTGGATGCTGAGCAAGAGCTCGTCCCAGCCCGGTGGGGCCTCGATCAGGGCGAGCACGCGGCCGTCGGCGAGCTTGAGCGCCAGGTCGAGGCTCTCGGCCAGCCGGGGCCGGATTCCCTCACGGATCACGATCCGGTCGACGACGGCCTCGATGCTGTGGGCCTTCGTCTTGGCCAGCTTGGGAGGCGTCTCGGTGACCTCGACCAGCTCGCCGTCGACCCGGGCCCGGATCAGACCCGCGCGGCGGATGGCCTGGAAGACGTCGAGGTGTTGCCCCTTGCGGTCCCGGACCAGCGGGGCCAGGAGCTGGACCTTCCGTCCGGCCGGTAACTTCATCAACTGGTCGGCCATCTGCTCCGGGGTCTGGCAACGGATCGGCGCGTCGCATTTCGGGCAATGCGGCGTGCCGGCCCTGGCGAAGAGCAGGCGGAGGTAGTCATAAATCTCGGTGATCGTCCCGAGGGTGCTGCGGGGGTTGGGCGATCCCGCCTTCTGGTCGATCGCCACGGTCGGCGGCAGGCCCTCGATCGCGTCGACGTCGGGCCGCTCGAGCTGGTCCAGGAACTGCCGGGCGAAGCTGGAGAGGCACTCGAGATAGCGGCGCTGGCCCTCGGCATAGATC
>JBKQHM010000579.1:0-4546 GCA_052148775.1 Isosphaeraceae bacterium
CGACCGGGTGCCGGAGCGACTGCACCCCGCGCCCGAGTCCGACCCCACCGACTATACCTGGTCGAAGCGCGAGGCCGAATCCATCCTGGCGCGATCGGGCGTGCCGTTCGTGATCATCCGGCCGTCGGTGGTGGTGGGGGACAGCCGGGACGGCCGCTATTCGGGGAAGCGCTACGGCGTCTATCAACTCTGGCATGCGGCCGAACGCCTCATGGGCGTCCAGTACCCTCCCGTCATCTATGCGGTCGCGCCGCCGAAGAACCGCCTGCACCTCCTCCACCAGGATGCCTTCCAGGCGGGATTCCTCGCCTGCTACCGCCACGTGCCCGCCGGCCGCTTCGTCCACCTGGTCTCCCGCGAGGAGACCCTGCCGACCCTGCGCGACCTGTACCATCTCTGGCTCGGACGCTGCGCGCCAGAGTGCGTCGTCCGCTACTACAACGCCCTGGAAGAGGTCCCCATGGACGAGCTGGACAGGCAGCAGCAGCTCTGGCTCCAGTTCACCGGCGTCAATCTCCAGATCGCGTCCCACCCCTGGAGCTTCGAGACCCGGAACATGGACGATCTCGCGAGCCGCGGGCTTCGGATCGCCCATGCGACGCTGCAGACCCTGGCCGTCTGCCAGGAACATTTCATCTCCGCCTCGCCACGACTCCAGGAATTGGCCCGCGACTCCCGGGCCGATGGCGAATGGGCAGAGATCCAGAGATTCCAGCGGCGTCGGGCGGGGACGTCGTCGGGCGACGGAGCCATGGAGGTCCTGGCCGACGAGCGAGTCGGCGGCCCATGTTAGTCGGGTCCCGATCACAGTTGCACTCCCACTCCCGTAGGTCCCACGATGTCTCGATTGCTCATGGCCTGGGAAATCCTGGGACGGATCGTCGGTCGGCGGCCGGGTTGGGTCATCGCCGCCTGGCTGGCGACGACCCTGGCGGTCCTGCTGGCGGCACCCGACCTGACCCGGGTCGTGGACGGGCGCGAGACGCCGCTCCTGCCTTCGGATTGCGAGAGCGCCCGGGCGGCCGCCCTGGTCGCCTCGGCCTGGCCCGATCGGTCGTCGGCGTCGTGGGTCGTGGCGGGGCTGCATCGCCCGGGCGGCCTGACGGCGGCGGACGGCGAGTACGCCCGGCGCCTGGCGGTCCGGTTCCGGGCGGGGGATCGCCCCGGGCCGGTCCTGAGGGTCCTGGGGCCCGACTCGCCCCCCGAGGTCGCCCGACGCCTGGTCAGCCGCGACGGCACGGTCCAGGTCGTGGTCGTACCGCTGGCCACCTCGTTCATCAGCCCGCTCAGCCGCGGCGCGATCGACTGGCTCCAGGCCCGCGCCGGCGAGCTGCCGCCGCTGCCTGGCCTGGAGGTCGTCTGGACCGGCGACGCGGTGATTGGCCGGGACATGATGCGGAACGTCCGGGTCACCCTCGACCGCGCCGCCGCGGCGACGGTCGTCCTCCTGCTGGGGGTCCTGCTGGCGGTCTATCGCTCGTTCTGGCTCTCGCTGGTGCCGATGCTGACCATCGGAGCCAGCCTGGCGCTGGCGCGGGGGGTGCTGGCCTGGATGGCTCTGGCTGGATGGGAGCTCTCGTGCCTGGCCGAGCTGTTCCTGATCGTCATCCTCTTCGGCTGCGGGACCGACCTTTGCCTGCTCATCTCCTGGCGGTTCGCCGAGCTCTGGGACCCGGCCGACCCCGCCGCAGCGATGGGCGAGGCCCTGCGCCGGGCCCGTCACGCCCTGCTGACCAGCGTCGCGACGGTGATCGTCGGCCTGTCGCTGATGGGGGTGAACCGGTTCCGCCTGTTCTCCAGCACCGGGCCGAGCGTCGCAGTCGGGCTGGCCTTGACGCTGCTCGCGACCCTGACGCTGGCCCCGGCGCTCCTGATCGTGCTCGCCCGCGTCCGTCCGCGCTGCTTCGACGGCCTGCGGGCCCCTTCCTCGGGGTTCTGGGAGCGGATCGGCCACCGGGTCCTGGCGCGTCCCCGGTTGACCGTGGCGCTGATCCTGGTCGCGATGGCGCTGCCGGCGGCGCTCGGCCTGAGGTCGGGCGTCGTTTTCGACATGCTCGAGGAGCAGCCCGCCGGGACGGCCTCGGTGCGGGGCCTCCGCCTGATCGCCGGGAAGTTTGGCGCCGGGGCGGTGGCGCCGCTCACAGTGGTGATCGAGGCCGACCGGGACCTGGGCCGGTCGCGCGGCCTGTCCCTGATCGACGACGTCAGCCGCCACCTCGCGCGGCGGCGCGCGCTTATTGAGGTCCGCTCGGCGACCCAGCCGCTCGGGAGCCCGAGGCCCCTGGAGCCCGCCCGGTTCGACGCGCGCCTGGGCGCGGTCCGCGCTGGCCTGGCCCAGATTGCCGACGGGAGCGCCCGGCTCAAGGAGGGGATCGATCGGAAGGCCATGGCGCTGCGGCTGGAGGCCGCCTTGAGGAAGATCACGACCCAGGGTAACGGCGGCATCGGCCCGGACCGGGACGCCTCCTCGCGCCAGCGGATGCTCGAGGACCTGGCGCGCGCCGCGTCGGACGCCGCGCGGATCGCCGACGGGGGGCGACGCGCCGAGGAGGCGGTGGCGACGATCCTCGACGACCCGCTGGGCCGGGTCCTGCTGGACCACGTGCTGATTACCGCCGCGGACCTGCGCGCCCAGCCCGAGCTGAAAGCCGGCCTCGCCGCCTATGTGTCCGACGACGGCCGCCTCGCCCGGATCGACCTGGTGCAGGCCGACCCCGTGTTCTCGGCCGCGGCCCTCGCGGAGGTCGACGCGCTGCGCCGCCGCCTCGACGCGCTCCTGGGCGACGCCGACTGGCTCCGCGCCCGAGCCGTGGTCACCGGGGTCAACGCCCAGTGGGCCGAGATTCGCGCGCTGTCCCTGGCCGACAAGCGGCAGATCTGGGTCCTGGTGCCGCTCTGCGTCTACCTCGTCCTGCTGGCGGCTCTGCGTGACCCCTGGTCGTGCCTGAACCTGATCGCCACGATGCTCCTGACCTACGCCTTCGCCCTGGGGGCGACGGCCCTGGTGTTCGTCCACGTCCTCGGGGCCGGGGGGCTCGACTGGAAGGTCCCCTACTTCCTGTTCATCCTGCTCGTGGCCGTGGGCGTCGATTACAACGTCTTCCTGATGACGCGCCTGCGGGAGGAATCGGCCGCCCTCGGGCTCCGCGCCGGGATCGTGCGGGCGATCGGCCAGACTGGCGGCCTGATCAGCTCGGCCGCGGCGATCACCGCGTGCAGCTTCGCCGCGTTCCTGACCAGCCCCCTGGGCTCGCTGCGTCAGCTCGGCTTCGCCTTGGTCGTGGGCATCGCCGTCGACGCCCTCCTCGTCCGCCCGGTCCTCGTCCCCTGCGGCCACTGGCTCCTCCACCGCCGACCCCGCTCGGCCCTCCGGCCCGCGATCGCGGGGGGAATGCACCCCGTCGAGCATCCCGCCGCTCTGGCCGATCGTCCACTGGAGGGATGCCCCGTCGCCCACCTTTCCTCGCCCCCATGAGTCTCGCGGGGCACGGCACGATAGGCAACGACCGTCCCCCGGTCGCCGTGGTTGTGGGCCCGCGGGTTCGGCTCGCGGCGGTGCCAGTACGTCGGTCCGGCCTAGCCCAACCTTCGCAGGAGAGAATTAGGAGACAGCCGATTTTCGGCTATGTACCTACTTGTTTTTAAGTGTTTTCTTCACTCATGCCTCCGTTATAGTGACTATATAGTGACGAAGCTTCCCTTGTTTTCTTGGGGGGGGACCCGGTGTCATGGGGGGGACCCGGTGTCATGGGGAACCCGTGGTCAAACTTTATTTCTTGTTTTCAGAGCCTCTCAGCGCCAGACCAGGTTGCTGGTCAATTCCCTCGAACAGACCAGCAACCTGGTCTGATACCTGACGCCCGTGAGATCCCTGACGTTCTCGATGGAAGCCGAACCTCACGTTTAGCTCGCACTCCCCGTCGTGGCCTCGCCAAGAGCCTGCATTACGGAACGGACGAGAGAAACCGACCTGCCAGGAACCGATCTTGTTGGTAGCATGGTGCGTCGTCTCGCTCACGAACGACTGGCCGCTCGGAGTCGGTCCCGGCCTTCGGGATTTGGTGCCACGGGGAGTCGATCATGCCGCAGGCCGACGCACCCGATCACGACCAGCGCCTCAAGGTCCTCATCAAGGAGTTCTTCCGGGCCTTCTTCCTCGCATTCTTCCCAGACTGGGCCGAGCGGTTCGAGTTCGCCGACATCGACTGGCTCGACAAGGAGCTGTTCCTGGCCCCGCCGCAAGGGGAGCGGCGGCAGCTCGACCTGGTCGCCAGGCTCAAGCTCCGGCCCGACGCACCTCCGCCCCGCAAAGGCGCGTCCGACCTGGTGGCCCTGATCCATCTCGAGGTCGAGTCCCGAGACAGCGTCGTGGCCTTCCGGCCGCGGATGTTCGACTACTACATCCAACTGCGACGCGACACCGGTCTGCCCGTGCTGCCCATCGCCTTGTTCCTCCGCCTCGGGCTCGACGGCATCGGCTGGGACGCCTACGAGGAGCACTTCTGGGAACATCGCGTCGTCCGCTTCGACTACGCCTACGTCGGAC
>JBKQHM010000580.1:0-5011 GCA_052148775.1 Isosphaeraceae bacterium
CCTGAGGGTCCTCGGCCACGCCGGCTTTTTTTTCGCTCGCGGTTGCAGGGACTAGCCCGATGCCGCGGCGAGGCAACGGTCCAACGCGTCACAGGTCAAGCATCGACAATTTCAACAACCTTCACCCATTGAGTAACCAGATGATGTCCGACAAGAACTCCGTCGTCGCGATCTTCGAGTCCCACGAAAGGGCCGAGGACGCCATCCGCGAACTTCAGAAGGGCGGCTTCAATATGAAGAAGCTGTCGATCATCGGTAAGGATTACCACACCGAAGAGAACGTCGTCGGCTACTACAACACCGGCGACCGCATGAAGTACTGGGGCAAGCTGGGTGCCTTCTGGGGCGGCTTCTGGGGAATGCTCTTCGGCTCCGCGTTCTTCTGGTTGCCCGGCATCGGGACCGTGCTCGTGGCCGGACCGCTCGTGGTCTGGATCGTCGGCGCG
Source organism: Isosphaeraceae bacterium (assembly GCA_052148775.1). Classification (GTDB taxonomy): domain Bacteria; phylum Planctomycetota; class Planctomycetia; order Isosphaerales; family Isosphaeraceae; genus CAVZRC01. The sequence goes on from JBKQHM010000580.1 coordinate 447, forward strand.
CTCGAGAGTGCCGCGGTCATGGGCGGCCTCAGCGCCTTGGGGGCCGCGATGTTCAGCATCGGCGTCCCGAAGAACAGCGTCTTGCAATACGAGACCGAGGTGAAGAACGGCAAACTTCTCCTGATTGCCCACGGGACGCCCGAGGAAGTGGAACACGCCAAGGACATCCTGGACCAGACCGAGGCGAATTCCGCGACGGTCCATGGCGAGCAATCGGCCACTGCTGGCGCGTGACTCGAAGAGATCCGCGTGACAGGAGGTTCCGGTCGGAGGACGACCGGAACCTTGACAGATTTTGATAAGGCATCTTCCTGACCCATTCCAGCGACTGCATCCGGACGAACCGAGAGGATCCGTGCCATGAGAGAAATCCAGGTGTCCCTGCCGGAACTCGCCCTGGTTGTCGGCACCCGAGCTGCCCTCGGCGCCGGGCTTGGTCTCTTGCTGGCGAATTGCCTTCCCGAGAGCCAACGCAAGGCCGTTGGGTGGACGCTCCTCCTGGTCGGCGCCGTCACCACCGTCCCCCTCGCGTTCGAGGTGCTCGGCAAGGTCCGCGCCTCGAGCCCGGACGCATCGCCGGCGAGGTCGGTCTGACAGAAGGCGCCGATCTGCATTGTTGAGGGCGACGAAGGGCCAAGCGACCGCGGAATACTTTTATGAGCAAAATTCCGATGTATCCGTTGCGGTTCGAACCGATCTACCAGTATCGGCTGTGGGGTGGCCGTCGCCTGGCGGAGTTGCTCAAGGCACCGCTTCCGGACGATGGACCCATCGGCGAAGCCTGGCTCTTGAGCGACCGCGATGACCATCTCAGCAAGGTCGTCGATGGGCCGCTCGAGGGATCGACCATCCGGCAATTGATGGAACAGTCGCCGGACGCGTTGCTCGGGAGGCTGGCGGGCCGTTTCCGGCGGTTCCCCGTGCTCCTCAAGTTCCTCGACGCCCGGGAGAAGCTCTCGGTCCAGGTGCATCCCGCGGATGGGCAGAGAGACTACATCCCGAAGGGCGAGAGCGGCAAGACCGAAGCATGGGTCGTGCTGGAGGCGGGGCCGACCAGCCGTATCTATGCGGGCCTGAAGCCGACCACCACTCGAGACGATCTTGACCGGGCCCTCGCGAGTCGGGCGGTGGCGGACCTCCTGGCAAGCTTCACGCCGAGGGTCGGCGACGCCGTCCTCCTGCGAGCCAGGACCGTCCACTCCCTGAGCGGCGTCGTGGTGTTCGAGGTGCAGGAAAACAGCGACGTCACGTTTCGCCTGTACGACTGGGATCGCGTCGACCCCAGGACCGGCAAGCCTCGGCCCCTTCAAGTCGAGCAGGCGGTTGCCTGCATCGATTTCGACCAGGTCGCGATCGGTCCGGTGTCGCCAGTGGTGCTGGAGGATGCGCCGGCACGTCGCGAGCGACTCTTTCATTGTGAACAATTCTCGGTATGGCGACACACGGGAATGACGCACTTCCCGGTCGGCAAAGCGGGTATGCCGCGAATCCTGGTCTCCATCGGCGGCGACGGGGAGTTGGATCACCAGGGTACCCGTTATCCCTTCGGCCGCGGCGACGTCGTGCTGTTGCCGGCGGAAGTCGGCGCCTGTTCCTATCGGCCGCACGGTCTGGTCAATGTCCTGGAAGTCGCGCTGCCGGAATAATGCCGACGGAGGAAACCATGAAAAAGCTCGTTGTTTTCGATCTGGACGGCACGCTGGCCCCGAGCAAGTCATCGATCGACCCCGAGATGGCCGGACTCCTCAACAAACTGCTCGGTTCGATCAAGGTCGCCGTGATATCGGGGGGCAACTGGCCCCAATTCCAGAAACAAGTGCTCTCCCACCTTGACGACGATCAAACTATCAATAATCTGTCAATGCTTCCTACGTGTGGAACTCAATTTTACAAACATGACAAGGGCTGGGAGAAACTCTACGCGGAGGATTTCACCGGCGAGCAGCGAGATAAGATCATCAGTTCACTGAATAAGGCGATCGACCAGTCGGGCCTGAAGGCCGAGAAGACCTGGGGACCGGTGATCGAAGACCGGGGAAGCCAGATCACTTTTTCCGCATTGGGTCAACAAGCTCCCCTGGAAGAAAAGGTGAAATGGGACCCGGATTTCGCCAAGCGGGAGAAGATGAAGGCCATCCTCGACCCGTTGATTCCCGGGTTTTCCGTTCGACTGGGTGGCTCGACGTCCATTGATATCACGAAGCCCGGGATCGACAAGGCCTACGGGATCCGAAAGCTACGAGACATCCTGGGCATTTCCATCGAAGAGATGATCTTCGTCGGGGATGCGTTGTTCCCCGGCGGCAACGACTATCCGGCCGAGCAAGCCGGCGTCGTCTCGATCCGGGTCAGGGATCCGCATGAGACCAAACGAGTTATCGAAACCATCATCGCTTGTTTAAGTTGAGCTTGGCTTGCATATCGATGCGAGGAGTGGCAATGGCAGGTTTTCAAATGAAGCGTCTGGGGATGCTGATGGAGCCCGAGCCGGGCAATGCCATGGAGGTCGAAGGGGTGCTGAACCCGGCCGGGGTTCGCGGCCCGGATGGCCAGTATTACCTCTTCCCGCGAATGGTCGCGAAGGGGAATTACTCGCGGATCGGCATCGCACGAGTCCAGTTCAACGAGGCCGGCGACCCGGTGGGCGTCGAGCGGCTCGGCATCGCACTCGAGCCCGAGGCGGATTACGAACGGAGGCTTGACGGCGGCGGCTGCGAGGATGCGCGGATCACTTATTGCGAACACCTGAAGCGTTACGTGATGACCTACACGGCGCTCTCGCCCGAAGGTCCCCGGATTGCCCTGGCCCTTTCGGAGGACCTGTTCCACTGGCAGCGCCTGGGCCTCGCGACCTTCCGCCCCTATGAAGGCATCGAGTTTGACGGCGTGGACAACAAGGATGCCAGCGTCTTTCCCGTCGCCATCCCCGATCCCGAGGGAAAACCGGCAATGGCCATCCTCCACCGACCCCTCTTTCCGGGGACCCGTCCCGAGGAGACCGCATGCCAATCGCCGACGCGCGTCGTGGATCGACATCGGGAGAGCATCTGGATTTCCTACTGTCCCCTGGACGGGGGTGGCTGTGCGCCCTATTACCTCTGCCACTTTGAATTGCATGATCGGCTGGCCTGTCCGGTGGCCCCCTGGGAGCAGCTCAAGATCGGCTGCGGCACGCCTCCGATCATGACCCGCCACGGATGGATGGTCATCTACCACGGCGTCCACGAACTGGCGGAGCCGAGCGCGGCGGCTCACAAGTTGTGCTACTCCGCCGGGGTGCTGGTACTCTCTCGAGAGCATCCTCGAACGATCCGTTATCGTTCTCCGGAGCCGATTCTGACCCCGGAATTACCGCAGGAACGGATCGGGACCGTTGCCAACGTCGTGTTTCCCACCGCCATCGACCGTCGCGACGATCTCGGCTTGCCCGACCGATTCGACGTCTATTTCGGGATGGCCGACAACCGGATCGGCGTGGCGCGCCTGGACGTGCCGAAATACCTGCCGACGGAAGGGCTCACCGACTCGTCCCGACCCAAGGGTTCACTTCCGATCGACGGTCAATCTCAAACAGCAGGCCGTCAGGATCTCCCCATGACGATCCGAGCAGGTTCCTCACCATCATGACACACTCAGCCACGATCGCGCCGCCCGAACTGGACGAACTCTGCGTGAACACCCTGCGCTTCCTGGCCGTGGATGCCGTGCAGAAGGCCAAATCCGGGCATCCCGGTCTGCCTCTGGGTTCGGCAGCCATGGCCTACGCACTCTGGGACCGCTTTCTCAAGATCAACCCGCGTGATCCCTTCTGGCCCGACCGGGACCGCTTCGTCCTCTCTGCCGGACATGGCTGCGCGCTCCTTTACGCGCTGCTCCATGTCACGGGCTTCGACTTGCCGATGGAGGAACTCGAGCGGTTCCGCCAGTGGGGAAGCCGTACCCCGGGCCATCCGGAATACGGCAAGACCCCTGGCGTGGAGGCCACCACCGGCCCCTTGGGTCAAGGCCTGGCCAACGCCGTCGGCATGGCCATCGCCGAGGTCGCCCTTGCCGCGCGCTACAATCGGCCGGGTCACAGCATCGTGGACCACTACACCTACGTATTGGCCAGCGATGGCGACCTGGAGGAAGGGATCTCTTCCGAGGCCGGATCCGAGGCCGGTCACCTGCGGCTCGGCAAGCTCATCGTCCTGTATGCCGACAACCACATCACGATCGAAGGCAGCACGGAGCTGGCCTTCACCGAAGACCGCATGGCCCGGTTCGCCGCTTTCGGCTGGCACGTCCAGCGGGTCGAACAGAGCAACGACATCGACGCGGTCGCCGTCGCGCTGAAGGCTGCCCGGGAAGAGACGGGCCGGCCCTCCTTGATCCAAGTGCGCACCCACATCGGCTTCGGCAGTCCCCACAAGCAGGACACTGCGGCGGCCCACGGGGAGCCGCTCGGTTTGGAGGAGGTTCGCCTGACCAAGGAAGGGCTGGGCTGGCCCGTGGAACCTCCCTTCCATATTCCCTCGGAGGCCCTGGAGCACTTTCGCGAAGCCGACGCGCGGGGCAGCGCCGCA
>JBKQHM010000581.1:0-19766 GCA_052148775.1 Isosphaeraceae bacterium
GCAACGTCATCCCCGAGGTCAAGCGCCAGACGGAACTCTCCGAGATCACCGGCACCGTCGGCTCGGTGTTCCTGGGCCTGACGATCGGATGCGCCCGATGCCACGATCACAAGTTCGACGCCATCCCCACCACCGACTACTATCGACTCCAGGCGTTCTTCGCCGCCTCGGAACTCGACGACCTGCCGATCGCCGACGAGCCCGAGCGGAAAGCCTTCGAGTCGATCGAGAAGTCGGTCCAGGCCAGGACCGCGCCGCTCAAGGCCCAGATCGCCAAGCTCGAGACGCCTTTTCGTCAGGCGATCAAGGCGCGCAAGCTGTCCATGCTCAGCGCGGAAGAGCGGGCCGTGATCGACACGCCCGAGTCCAAGCGAACGCCGGCCCAGAAGAAACTGGCCCAGGGTCTCCAGTCGTCGCTACGAGTCACGTGGGAGGAGGTCGCCGCGGCCGTTGCCGCCGACCCGGATCCGGCCGCCCACGCGCGTCGCGAGTCGCTCAAGCGGGCGATTTACGAGATCGAACGGACCCTCCCCCGCCCGCCCGCCCACGCCATGGCGCTGGTCGACCGGAAGTCCAGCCAGTCCGACACGTTCGTACTCCGGCGCGGTGACTACAAGAATCGTGGTCCGAAGGTCGCCCCGCGTCCCCCGGGCGTGATCCTGGCCTCGCAGCCCGCGGAGGCATTCACCACAACGTCGATCGTCCCGACGGGCGACAAGACGGGTCGGCGGGCGGCCCTCGCGCGCTGGCTGGGCCGCGCCGACAACCCGTTGACCGCACGCGTGATCCTGAACCGGCTGTGGCAGTACCACTTCGGCCGGGGGATCGTGGCGACCGCGAGCGACTTCGGTGTCCGCGGCGAAAGCCCGACACACCCCGAGCTGCTCGACTGGCTGTCAAATCAATTGATCGCCCACGGCTGGCGGCTCAAGCCGATCCATCGACTCATGGTGACCTCGTCGGCCTATCGGCAATCGAACCGGCCGGATCCCCGGCAGGCGGTCGACGACCCCGATAACGAGATGCTCGGCCGCATGAATCGCCGTCGGCTCGATGCCGAGGGGATCCGCGACGCCATGCTCGCCGCCTCGGGCGAGCTCAATCCCAGGATGGGCGGGCCCGGAGTCCTCGCCCCGCTGGAGAAAGAGGTCAGGGACCTGATCTTCACCGAGGCCGAGGTCGTCGACCTCTGGCCCGTGGACCCCGACCCGGCCGAGCATCTCCGGCGATCGCTCTACCTCTTCCGCAAGCGGAACGTCCGATACCCGCTCCTGGATGCGTTCGATGCCCCGGACACCCAGAGCGCCTGCCCTCGACGAGAGACCAGCACCCACTCGCTCCAGGCCCTGGTGCTGCTCAACAGCGATTTCGCCGCCGGCCGGGCGAAGGTCCTGGCCGGGCGCATCTTCCGGGAGGCCGGTCCGAGCACCGAAGACCGGATTCGACGCGCCTATCAACTGACCCTCGCCCGCGAACCGAAACCGATCGAGGTCGAGCGGGCCCGAACCTTCTTGAGGTCCCAGGCCGATCGGATACGCAACCAGGCCCGAGAGGGTCAATCCCCGGGCCAGATACCGGGAAGCCCGAGCCCGATGGAGCCGGCCGAGGCCGCGGCTTGGGCCGACTTCGCCCTGGCCTTACTCAATTTGAATGAATTCCTCTACGTGCCGTGAAGGAGGGACCCAATGGCTGTCGTGACCATTGATGCTCCGAGCACGCTCCAGGATCTCATCGATCGTCTCGGGAAAATCCCCTTGTCCCGAGTGTTGATGGACCCATCGCCAGGGCATGCCACCGAGGCCGATCTGATCGAGGCCGAACGGCGCTATGATCGGCTTTACGAACTGGTGGACGGCACTTTGGTGGAAAAAGGTATGGGATTTCAGGAATCGATACTGGCAGGCGTCCTGATCCAATTCTTGCGACAGTTCGTGGTGCCCCGGAATCTCGGCGTGGTCCCGGCGCCCGACGGGATGGTGCGCCTCTTCCCCGGACTCGTTCGAGGTCCCGACGTGGCGTATGTCTCCTGGGGCCGCTTCCCGGGCCGAAAGTTTCCCAAGGAGCCGATCCCGGATCTTGTCCCCGACCTCGCGATCGAGGTGCTCAGCAAATCGAACACGCGCGCCGAGATGAAGCGCAAACGGGGAGAATACTTCGATGCCGGGGTCCTCATGATCTGGGAGATCGACCCCAAGCGTCGGAAAGTCTCAGTCTATACCCCCGACGGGTCGGTCACTGTGTTGACGGTTTCCCATAGGCTTGATGGCGGCGATATCCTCCCAGGATTTACGCTGGAGCTCAGTGAACTCTTCTCGGAGCTGGATCGGCACGGTTGATCGATCGAACGAATATCCAGGCGACCCACTCCCCCGATTCAACAAGGAACATGGGAATGTCCGAGCCTCACCCTTCCCGCCGATGTCCCGGCCCGCAGCCGTTCCTGCCTCGCAGCCGTCGCGAGTTCCTCAAGGCCGCCGGCTGTGGCTTCGGCATGCTCGGCCTGGCCGATCTGCTGGCGCGCGAGGTTCGAGCGGGCGCGACGAAGAGTCCGCTGGCACCCCGGCCGGGCCACGTCCCGGCGAAGGCGAAGCGCTGCATCTTCCTGTTCATGACGGGGGGGCCAAGCCAGATGTACCTCTTCGACCCCAAGCCGCTGCTCAACCGGCTCGACGGCCAGCCCTTGCCGCCGAGTTTCGGCAAGATCCACAGCCAGTTCCTCGAGAACGACCCGCTCTGCCTCGGCAGCCATCGCAAGTGGGGGAAGTACGGCCAGTCCGGGATGGAGATGTCCGACCTGATCCCCCAGATGCATCCCCATGCCGACAAGATCGCCCTGATCCGATCCTGCTGCGCCGATAGCGTGATCCACGCACCGGCGATGTACCAGATGAATACCGGGCGCGTGCTAATGGGGTTCCCCAGCCTGGGGAGCTGGGTGACCTACGGTCTGGGGTCGGAGAGCGAGAACCTGCCGGCCTACGTGGTGATGTGCCAGCCGGAGGGTACGCCCGAAGGGGGCGCGCCGTGCTGGGGAGCCGGCTTCCTCTCGGCGCATCACCAGGGAACCCTCTTCCGCGGCGGACCGGTACCCATCGTCAATCTCAGGCCGCCCGCCGGGGTCTCGCTCGCCGAGCAGCGAGGGACGCTCGATTTCCTCCGTGCGATGAACGAACAGGACCTCGACCCTTCCGACACCGAGCTTTCGGCGCGGATCGCCAGCTACGAGCTGGCCTTTCGCATGCAAAGTGCCGCACCCGAGGCCGTCGATCTCTCGAGCGAGCCGGAGGCGACGCGAACGCTCTACGGCCTCGATGACGCACGGACCGTCGAGTTTGGCACGCGATGCCTGCTCGCGCGCCGTCTGGTCGAGCGCGGCGTCCGTTTCGTCCAGCTCTACTCGGGCGGCGGCCCGGTCGCGACCCAGTGGGATGCCCACGACGACATCGACGCCAACCACGAGAAGATGTGCGGGATGACCGACAGGCCCGTCGCCGCCCTCCTGACCGACCTCGAGCGGACCGGCCTGCTCGACGAGACCCTGGTCGTCTGGGGCGGGGAATTCGGCCGCACACCCGTCCGTCAGGGCGGGGGCCGCGGTCGCGATCACAACGCCACGGGATTCACCATGTGGATGGCCGGCGGCGGCGTGAAGGGCGGGACCGTCCTCGGCGCCACCGACGAGGCCGGTCTGATGGCCATCTCCGATCGTGCCCATATCAACGATATCCACGCCACCATCCTCAAACTGATGGGGCTGGAACACAAGCAACTCACCTTCTTGCACAACGGCCGCGACGAGCGGCTCACCGACGTCGGCGGACGAGTCCTCGAGAGTCTCCTCGAGTGACCACGGTCGAGCCGACGACCGAGGCTGGAGATCGCCGGTCGAACCCCAAGCCCCGAGTCGTAAATTCGATCGCGTGATCGGGGGGCGTGAATCCGGATTCGGCGCGTGAAGATTTGTTCCGATTCGCACCGAGCCAGGCCGACTGGCTGCGGCGGCCATGTTGTAGAGAATGAACACTACGTCGTGTTTCTTAGACATCCCTTGCATCGAACATTGAACGAAGAATGCTCGCGGGCCATCGGGATAGTCGACAAAACTGCTGTCACAACTACATAACTTGTTCCAGACACGGTCTCTCGTCAGGTATTGCCCATGGTGCGTGCCGTCGCCGTCGCGAGCATGCTGCTCGTCGTCGTGCGTCTCAGGTAAATACCCGAGATCGCCGCCGTGCATTCGATCGGATCGAATGCGGTCATCGCCTGCGCGCGGATGGCCATGTAGAGGGAGCGGGTGAAGGCGGGGGAAAGCGTCATGCCCCTCTGGGCATGGATGATCCCGTCCGCCGAGCCGACCAGGGTGATCCAGAGGAGAGCTCGTTCATCGATGGGATGGGCCTCCGGAGGGATGATACGTCTCGTCTCGGGTTGCAGATGCCAGGAATACGGGACGTTGTCCCAGGAGATCGACTCTCCGAAGCGAAATGCCAGCACGAACACTTGCGGTTCGACGATCAGCGCGAATTCGGCCGCACCGCGCCGAACATCATCCACCAGATCATCGCCGATCTCGCGTTGAAAGATCGTCAGTTCAGGGCCGCCGGAACCGAACACGAGTTGGGCCGCCTCGGGCCACTCCGCACGTCCCCGACGAAATGGCTCGCCAACACGATAGACATGAGGCTCGGGACGAACGGCTTTCGATGGCTGGGTGCGAATCTTTCCGATTTCCCAGCGAGAGGGAAAGCAATGCGACATTGCGACTTCCTACTCCTTGGCGCCAGCGGGCATCGAGTCGACGGCCGGGACGGGTCGGTCCGAGTGACTCGATGCGACTGACGACTCGAGGATTCACTCGATCGATCGGTTTCTTCTCACGCTTCGAAACTGGAGGACGCCTTGTCATCCGCCGGAGTTTCGCGACGTCGATCCTCGTAGGCGGCTATGCGAGCACCCTTGTGGTTGCTCTCCACAGAGGACCCTACCCCTCGCGAACCCTCTGACTTTCTGAACAGACTCCCAGATCACGCTCTGGTCCAGCGGTCCGACTACCTCCATCATAGTTTCTACGCCTGCAATAGCTGGACGTCCCCGAAGGAATCCGAGGATGTTGCGAAAACTCAACGTCTCGTCCCCATCCGACAAGCGAAACGGCCTTTCTTGGCGAATTCGGGCCGGATGATTCCAGGGATACTTGTCTCGAGCCGTCCGTCGGGTGACGTGAAACGAATCCGGGTCGAGCATGTTCTCTCGGACTGCGGCCGGTCGCATGATCGCGGGGTCGCATCGACCGCTCGTTCAGACTTTGCGGTCAATCTCGGATCAGTCGAGTTCGTAGCTGGCCCGGTAGATCGGCCGACCTTCGAGCCGATATTTCCGCTCGAAATTGGTGAGATAATCGAGCTCATGCTCGGGGGCCCTGGGCTCGGGGACCGGCCGCTCGTGAAAGCGAGGACGAGCCGCGATGAGCTCCCGAATGATCGCGAAGTAATCCTCCACATCGCTGGCGACGTGGAGTTCGCCCCCCGGCTGGATCGTCCTCTCGAACTGGTCGACCAGGTCGCCCGTGAAGACCCGACGTTTCTTGTGTCGTTTCTTCCACCAAGGGTCCGGAAAATAGACGTGTATCGCGTGGACGCTGGCGTCGGGCACCCGGCGCGCCAGGACATCGCGAGCATCGCCCGCCCAGACCTTGGCGTTGGAGACCCCGAGTTTCGCCAGCCGCGCGGCGGCCAGTCGGACGTACTTCCGGGCCAGTTCGATCCCGAAGAAGTTGTGGTCCGGGTTGGCCCTGGCGGCGTTCGCGAGGAACAGTCCTTTTCCGGACCCGACCTCGAGCTCGACGGGTCGATCGTTGCCGAAGAGGGCCGCCCAGTCGATGGCGACCGGAACGGCATCGGTCGTCGGGACCGGCTCGATCAGGTGGGACGAGATATCGAGCATGGGGCGAGGGCGAGACATCGGGCGACGATGGGTCCGGACAGGAGGTACGAGTGAAGCCGGCGAGGATCTCCAGCGACGAGGGCACTTAGCGGCAGCATCAGCCCGACCCCGGACTCTCGTCCTGCCCGGCTATCGGTACACCAATGATGCGACCGTGGAAGACCATGTTCGTACCGACGAAACCCTGGCAATCGAAAATGGTATGACGCCGGTGCAGCCGCAAGGCCTTGCCGATCAGCACAAGCCGGTCGCCGGGCCGAACCTGGCCGCGGAACCGGACATCCTCCATGCCGCCGAAAGCGATGAATCCATCGTCGAGCAGGTGGGCCTGTCGGCAGAAAAAGCTGGAGAGCTGCGCAGCAGCCTCGCAAATCAGGACGCCGGGCATGAGCGGATAGTCCGGCATGTGTCCCCGCACCCAGAACTCGTCGGCCTGAACATCCTTGTAGCCGATGATCAGGTTGGCCTTGAGGTCCAGCTCGATGATGGCCGTGAGCTGTTCCATCTCGAATCGTTGCGGATTCGAACGGCGAATACCGTCCCGGTCGACCAGGACGCGCGAGGTATCAATGGAGGCGGGGTCGACCAGAGGCGCTGGCGGCATGCGCGCTGATCCTTTCTCGATGGCTGCGCGGCGGTACGGCGGTTGCCGGGACGGAAACGAGGCATCGGGCGGTGGGACGCCTCGAGCTTCCTGTTCCGATCCGATCTGGGCCGTGCCCCGACGGGCTGTCGGGTTTGGTTCGGCGTGCGCGTCGTTCCGGTTGGCGATGGCGTCTCATCGCTGAATTGTTATGATGACTTCCGCCGACGACTTCGACAAGAGGGATCATCCTCTGGGCGGGCGTTCGCTCGCGGCTCGGCGATTGGGGGAGACCTCGTGTCCGATCGAGCCCTTGGTACCATGGTGACTTACGGCTACTCGGAGGGAGACCTGGCCTCCGAGCTGGCGCTGGCGAAGCGGCTCGGGGTCGAGCTCCTGGAAATCCTACCGGATTGGGGCCGGTTTCCCGATCCCACGCACATTCGCCGGGGTGCTGCCGACCACGGGCTGTCGATCCATAGCGCCCATGGTTGCTGGGGCGGGCGGACCATTCGCGCCCGGAGAGTGGACCTGGGAGCAACGGACGCGATCGTCCGCCGGGAATCGGTCGACGACTTGAAGCGGTGCGCCGACTGGCTCGACGAAGCGGGAGGCCACTGCCTGGTGGTCCATCCGGGGGGTTTGTCCGCGGCCGAGGACCGGGGGTCTCGACGTGCGGCGCTGGCGCGGGGACTTCTCGAGCTGGCCGAGCACGCCGAGGGGCTCCGCGTCCGGATCTGCGTCGAGAACATGCCGCCGGGCGTCAACCCCGGCAGCCGGATGGCCGAGCTGGCCGAACTCCTGGCCGAACTAAATCATCCCAGGCTGAAACTGGCCCTCGATACCGGGCACGCCAACCTCAATGCCTCCGCCCACGAGGAGACTCTCGCGGCCGGCTCTCTGCTGGCGACGACCCACGTCCACGACAATAACGGACGGCAAGACTCCCACTTGCCCCCCGGCCACGGGACGATCGACTGGCCCGCCTGGGGACACGCCCTCGATGCCATCGGCTATCGTGGCCCGATCATGCTGGAATGCATCCGACACCTCCGTCAGTATCCGGAGGATTTCCGCCAAGAAGTCCTGAGAGGGGTCTGTGGCCTGGAGTCCGATCCCCCCTGACGATCGTTTTTGCCTCGACGCGGTCAGCAGCAACTCGACAAGGCCCCTTTCGGGCTGCAAGATATCGGGTGAGAACGACGGGTGGCCTCGATTGCATCCCCAACAGCCTACCCGGGTATCGCCATGAAAGTGCTGCAAGCCTTCGTCCTCTTGATGCTGGTCGGCGGCGCGTCCGCACAGCAGCCGAAGTATGATCTCCTGTTACGCGGCGGCCACGTCATCGATCCTCGCAACAAGGTCGATGGCATTCGCGACGTGGCCATCCGTAGCGACGCGCGTGGTCACGGTTGGATCGCCGCCGTGGCCGAGACGCTCAACCCGGCCGACGCACTGAAGACCGTGGACGTCGCAGGGCTCTATGTCACCCCGGGTCTCGTAGACATCCACGTCCACGTCTTCGCCGGGACGGGCGAGCGGCGATCCTACGCCGGCGACAACAGCGTCTATCCGGATGGCTTCGCGATCCGATCGGGCGCGACGACCGTGGTCGACGCCGGCTGTGCCGGCTGGCGCAACTTCGAGGATTTCAAGAAGGGCATCATCGATCGGTCGCGCACGCGCGTCCTGGCGTTCCTCAACATCGTCGGCCACGGGATGCGCGGCACGCGATACGAGCAGGACGTGAAGGACATGGACCCCAGGCCGGCGGCCGAGATGGCCCTGCGGCACAAGGGCCTGATCGTGGGCATCAAGACGGCCCACTTTTTGGGGCGGGATTACACGGGCGTCGAGCGGGCCATCGAGGCGGGCACCCTTGCCGACATCCCCGTGATGGTCGACTTCGGCCGCGCCTATCCGACCAAATCGCTCGAGGGCCTCCTGACGAAGAAACTCCGGCCGGGGGACATCTACACCCATGTTTACTCGGGCCTCCGGGGCGAACTCGACCCCTCGGGCCGGGCGAATCCCGCCCTGTTCGAGGGCCGCAAGCGCGGGGTGTTCTTCGACGTCGGCCACGGCGGCGGCAGCTTCGTCTGGCGCATCGCCGTGCCCATCATCCAGGAGGGATTCCTGCCCGATTCCATCTCGACCGACCTGCACGCCACCAGCCAGAACGCCAGCGTCAAGGACATGCTCAATGTCATGAGCAAGTTCCTGGCGCTGGGGATGTCGATGGATGAAGTGATCTTGCGATCGACCTGGAACCCGGCCCGCGAGGTCAAGCAAGAGCAACTCGGTCACCTCTCCGTCGGGGCGACGGCGGATGTGGCCGTGCTGCGGCTGGAACGGGGCGATTTCGGCTTCATCGACGTCTACGGCGCCCGGCTCCGCGGCCATGAGCGGCTGGCCTGCGAGATGACGATCCGGGACGGCAAGATCCTCTACGAGCTGAACGGACTGTCCCGACCCGAATGGACCACGCTGCCCCGGAACTACAGGTCCACCGGCGATCGGCGATGGGATGGAACCCGGAGTTCCAACGGGCTCCCCGCTCTGCGGGACACCCAGGACGCCCAGCCCGCGGGCGCACCCGGTCCACGACGTGAGGAGCAAAAGGCCACAAATCCCACTGCGGTCAAGCCATGAACCGCGGGATAATAGAGCGTCCCTTCGGGCTCCGAGATGATTTCCGGATATCGATAATGACCCCGACGGGAGTCGGTCAGGCTCGCCGGTCCGAGTGAGCCCCGGAACGCAGTCCGTTGAATCTCCAATAGATACATCCCTCGCATATCGAGCTGACGGGGTGGCTCGGGGATCGCTTCCGCGCCGAACGCGACGGTTGGATGCACCGCTGCCGAGGGGAGAATGTCCAATGCCGAGCAATCCGGACCTGGTTTTCCTCATCCACGGCACATTCGCCCACCGGCACGAGGATTCCGAGCCTTCCGCGGATCAGTGCGCATGGTGGCAGAAGAATAGTGGGTACGTCGAGCAGATGAACCGGCTGTTCGCCGGCCGCGCCGAGTGCTGGCCCGAGGACGTCTGCCGCGCGATGCCGTGGGCCAAGGCGTCGTTCTGGCGTCGCGTCGGCTCCTGGACGGTCGCCGGCCGGAAGCCGTTCGGCCGGATCAGGCCGAAGCACCGGCTCTCAAACAGGCTCCTGTTTGCCTGGCCGGGCCTGAACAGCGAATCGGAGCGTCGCAAGGCCGGCCGCCGCCTCCTGGAGGGACTCTTGGCCTTGGAGATCGACAATCGTCGCCGCATGGACGCGGGCGAACCACCGCGGTCTTACCACCTGATCGGCCACAGCCACGGCGGCACGGTGATCTGGAACACGCTGCGGTTCGCCGAGGCTCGCGGGGTCGATCTCCCGAACTTGCGGAGCTGGACCAGCCTGGGCACGCCGTTCCCCACCTATCAGCCGATCCGATACCGCGGGCTCGTCGGCCTGTTGGGGCTGGCGACGATCGCGGTGGCCGGGTGGTGGGCACTGTACGGGACCGTCGCCCAGATCCCCCACCCCTTCAACTTCGGGCGGCTCTGGATGACGGTGCGTACGCTGCTCGACCCCAGTTCGCCTGCGAAACTCTTCCCTCCCAACGTGTCGCCGGTCACGTTCACGGTCCTCTGGGTCCTGCTGATCCTCGCCGGTTGGTTCGCGTTCGCCGTCATCACCGAACCTCTACGCTGGCTCGAATCTCGGCGGGAACGCCTCCAAGCGGCCTCCGCTTGGCGGCGATTCGGAGACCGCTGGCTGGGCCTCTTTTCTCCCATCGACGAAGCCATCGCCGGCGCGCAGAACACCGTGGGATTATACACTTCGAATCTCGTCCGCCTGCACTGGCCGGGCCTGCCCCCGATGAACCTGCTTCGAGCCCCTTTCTGGCTGGCGAATTGGGTCGTGGTTCCCCTGGCGAACTGGATCGCCCTGCCGCTGGCCGAGTGGATCATCAGCCTGGTCTTCCAGTTGAAATTCCAGGGCTCCGACCGCCTGGGTACTCGACTGGTCCTGGTCAGCCCGGAGCCCTTCTCCCGGGCCGAGTTCCCCGATGCGATCGCCCGCGGGCCGCTGCCCGAGCCCCTCGCGGCGCCCCTACACTCCCGGGTCGGCAACCGGATCGACTCGAAGATCCTCGCCTCCCGTCGGGCGTTCGCGGCCGACGCGCGCGGCCCCCGCTCGCCGAACGAATTGCTCAAGTCTTATGCGACCGACGTCAAGGTCACTCACGAGCTGGTCCACAACTCCTACTGCGATGTCGATATCCTCCGCCGCGCCACGGCCTATCACATCCTGCGGCACGATCCCGAGGCGGAGATCACGGCTTCCTTAATCGACGTTCGCGATTGGCTCGACGGCAATCCCTTGTCGCCCCCCGACCCCGGGAGCTATCTCCCCGCGCCGAAGCCGCCGAGCTCAACGCCGACATGGACCTACTTCCTACTCGGCGCGGCGTTCGTCCTGCTGTGTACCATCGGGTTCGGGGGCCTCCGGCATGACCTCGACGCGACCTACGTCGATCAGCTTGTCGATAGGATGACTGCAAAGGATGGGGCCGGGTCCGAGTTCAATCGCGAAGCATTCGAGCTGGTGAGACCCAAGGCGGAGCAAAGCCTCGTCGAGTCGATCGTCGACCGCGATTCGGGGCCGCGTCGTAAAGGCATGGAGTTCCTTCACGAACTCGCCGAGGAACCCGGTCCAGGCGCCCCCGCCCGATTCTCCGATTCCGGCACGTTCTCGTCCGAGACACCCTACTCGGAAACGATCGTCGACCTCGTCGATCTCGTCCTGAACAGCAACGTGGATCCTCGTGTTCAGATTGAAGGGGTCAAGACGCTCATCGCGATCTCAAGCCGCGCGCACGGTCTGGAGCGGGCCCTGGCCCATATCTACTGGAGGCTCGGCGTCAAGGGTGCCGGACCGATCCTTTCCGGAGCCGCCGACCGCGCGCCTCGGAAGGCGGCCGAGCTCGATGCCCAGGTCGCCAGAACCGCCGTGATGCTCGCCGCCCAGCTCTCCCCCCGGCCTCGATCCGAACTCGAGAAGATCCTGACTTCGCCGTCCCCTGCCGCGTGCATCCTCGCTACGGTACTCCTGGGCAAGATCGGCGATCCGGGATCCGTCTTGCCGCTCGGCGCGTCGATGGGGCGGCGAGACGCCAATATCCGCTCCGCCGTCGTTCGGGCCCTGAGCCGGATCGATAGCCCTCTCACGCTCGAGGCGGTCACCCGTACGGCGACGGACAAAACGGAGGACATGAGCGTTCGCTTCGAAGCGATCACGGCCCTCTCGGATTTCCGCACGTCGGCCGCCGAACGGTCGAAGTCGGCCGTCGAGACGTTGAAGAAGATCTTGCACGAAGGCTCCTACGACTTGAGATCCCGGGCGATCGCGGCGCTGGGCAAGTTCGGCAAGGGTGCGTCGGCGGCGGTGCCGGACTTGCTCGCGATGATCCCACGGGCCGACGACCATACGAGGGCCGTCGTGACCAAAGCCCTGGCCGACATCGGCGACAAGAGGGCCGTCAAGCCGCTGATCCGGGAGCTGAGCAACCGCCGCGCGGTGTTCGCTCCCATCACCGCGATTGAGGCCCTGGGGGCGTTCCACGATCGGGAGGCCGTCGGGCCGCTCATCAAGATCCTCACCGACAGCTCGCGCGATGATCGCTGCCAGACTGAAGCCGCGCGGGCCCTCGCTGAGATTCGGGATCCATCGGCCGTAGGCCCACTCATCCAGATCCTGCGCAACCCGCACTCGTATCACCCTGCCATCGCGGACCCCCTGGCCGCGATCGGCAAACCGAGCGTGGGACCGCTGATCGAGATGCTGGACGACAGTGCTCCGTTCGTGAGCGATCGTGCGGTCAGGGCGCTCGCCAGGATCGGCAGGGACGCGTCGCCGGCCGTCGAAAGGTTGGTCGGAATGCTTAACTCCGAATCGAAGCGATGGCAGGCGGCGAGTGCCCTGGCCGAAATCGGCGACCCGAGGGCCGTCAAGCCCTTGATCAAACTGATGAAAGGCGAGAACCAGCATTGGAATCCGGGTGTGTTCCCTGACATCGCGAGATTCCGAGAGTCCGCCGCGGAGGCTGTTCCCCTCCTTGCCGAGTTCCTCGGCGATGAGACGCGAGAATGGTTCGAACGCTCGGCGGCGGCCGGCGCCCTGGGCGAAATCGGCGTCGCCGCGGCCGTCGAACCGCTGGAAAAAGCCCTGCACGTGAAGGATGTCAATGTGCGTTCCGATGCCGCGAAGGCCCTCGGCCGACTTGGGAAGCTCGCCGTCTCGGCCGTCGATCCGCTCAATCGCATCCTGCGGTACGGAGTTTCGGAGACGCGCTCCGCGGCCGCTCAGGCCCTCGGTGCGATCGGCCACCCCGACGCTTGTCCGCAATTGCGCGATGCCCTGGGCGACGAGATGCCTGTTGTCCGCGCCGAGGCGCACAAGGCCCTGGTCAGGATCGGTGAGCCCGCGCTCCCGATCCTTTTCAAAGCCATCGAGCACGGGAATGACGACGGCGATCTCACGACAGCAACGATCCTGGAGACGATTCACGAACCTTCGGAGGATCAGGTCGCCCGTTTGTTCAACCTGACCCTGAGCAGTCACGTGGAGGCGCGCCAGGTTGCACTCGACGCGCTCGCCCGGATCCTGCTCGCGAAAGTCCATGACGCTCAACGGCGGCCCGACGGATCGGCGCCAGAAAAAACCCGACGGGACGCGGACCGATGATCCTGTCGACCACCTGTCGCAGCCCGCTCGCCCAGGGAGTATGCGCGTCGACATCGCCCCACAAGGGACCTGTCCGCCAAACTTGCGATGGAGATCGCGGTGCCTTGGCCGTGACGCCGAAATGGGGTACGATCCTCGGACAGCCCGGTCCACTACGCCGATGGGAACACTCCTGGGCCTGCATCGAGGCGAAGCCTACACCTTTGTTTACAGTCGGAGGCTGAAGATGAGTCGACTCGAGACCAAGCGTCGCAGCTTTCTCCGTACCCTGGCCGGCGCGTCGAGCCTGCCAATGCTGTTGCCGGCTGCTTCGGCCGTCGCCGCCGAGATCGAGCCCCCGACGGGCCGGGACGTGATCCAGGAGCTGGGCATCCGGTCTTTTATCAACGCGGCCGGGACGTTCACGGCCCTCACGGGCTCCCTGATGCGTCCCGAGGTGGTGGCGGCGATGCAAGTCGCTTCGCGCAAATATGTGAAGCTGGAAGACCTGCACATCGCGGTCGGCAACCGGATCGCCGAGCTGCTGCAATGCCCGGCGGCGCTGGTGACCTCCGGCTGTGCCTCGGCCCTGGCGCTGGGCACCGCGGCCTGCGTCGCCGGCAAGGACCCGAAACGCATCAGTCAATTGCCCGACACGACCGGAATGAAGAACGAGGTCATCGTCCAGCGGACCCACCGCGTCAATTACGACCACGCCATCCGCAATTCGGGCGTCAAGATGATCGAGGTCACCACCAGCGAGCAGTTGGAGAAGGCCATCAGCGACAAGACGGCGATGATGTTCTTCCTCAATTTCGCCGATCCGAAAGGGAAGGTCCATCACGAGGAGTTCGTCGCGATCGGCAAGAAGCACAACGTGCCGACGCTGATCGACGCCGCGGCGGACGTCCCGCCGGTCGAGAACCTCTGGAAGTACACCAGGATGGGCTTCGACCTGGTGGGCTTCTCCGGCGGCAAGGGCCTGCGCGGGCCGCAGTCGACGGGGCTCCTGCTGGGCCGTAAGGACCTGATCGAGGCGGCCCGGCTCAACAACAGCCCCAACGGCGACACCCTCTGCCGGACCAACAAGGTCAACAAGGAAGAGATCATCGGCATGCTGGTGGCCCTGGAAACCTACCTGAAGCTGGACCACGCCGCCGAGTGGAAAGAGTGGGAGGCCCGTTGCCGGCGTATCGCGGACGCATTGAAGGAATTCCCGGACATCAAGACCGAGGTGAGGGTCCCCGCGATCGCCAACGCCGTGCCGCACCTGCATATCCGATGGGACACGCAGGCGCGCAAGATCGGCGTGTCGGAGATGGTCAAGAGGCTCCGGGAGGGCAAGCCGAGCATCGAGGTGGCCCCCGGATCGAGGAATCCGCTGGTCATCGGCGTCTGGATGATGGAGCCGGGCGACGACGAGATTGTCGGCCGTCGCATCCGCGCGATCCTCTCCGGGGCGTAGAATCGTCCGGCGAGGCCCGCTCACAGGTGCTTCTCGATCTCCTTCTCCGGGATCGGGGGCTTCTCAGGTCGAGACTGGAGCCACTTGAAGAAGTCGGCCTTGATCGGCTCGGTCCAGGGGACGTCGATCTGACCGGGGGTGTAGACGCCCGCGCGCAAGCGCAGGTGCCCGAACTCATCCTTGAGGGCGATGATCTCGGCCGTGACGACGACCTCCTCGACCAGGTGGGGCGGGATGACGATCACGCCCTCGCGACGGGCCAGGATCACGTCGCCGGGCAGGACCGTCACGGCGCCGATCCGGATCGGCCGGTTGATCGACGAAAGCGTCATGTTCTTCAGGAATGACGGATCCCAACCGCGGACGAAGGCGTTGAATCCTTCGATCTTCTTGAGTCCATCGAGGTCGCGAGCACCGGCGTCGAATACGACTCCGGTATGCGTCTTGGCGTAGATGGCGTTGCCCAGGTTATCGCCGATGAGCGTACCGTCGGCGACCTTGCCGCATCCGTCGGCGATATAGACGTCCCCCTGCTGGAGCATGTCGATCGGCCAGGAATTCGAGGGGCCGATCCGGGATTCCGCCTTGCCGGTCCGCGTGATGTGCTCGACGAGATCGGGCCGGCCCGGGAGATAGGCGGCGGTCAACGCTCGCCCGACGAAGGGCCGATCCGGGTGGATCATCTGCCACCCCGACGCGAACTGGTTGTCGTATCCGCGCTGGCGGAGTACGTCCCAGGCCTCCTCGATCGAGATGGCCTTGAGGCGCCGGAGCAGGTCTTCCGGAGCCTTGGGCCGCCCGTCGGGATAACGTTCGCCCTTCCAGAGTGGCGTCAACGCCAGCAGGTCGGCCCTGGAGGCGGCGATCCCGCCCGGCCGGTCCTGGCCGATTGCGGCCCGGGCTATGCCGAGCGAGCCCATCAGGATCGCGAGTAATACCAGCCTTTTCGTCGTCCGGGAGGCGGTGCCGATCATCGTCAGGAACTCCGGAATGCGGGGAAACGGGGGAGAGGCCATGCTGCCGAGAACGATCGAAGTTCGAGATGGCCCGGCAGCCGCCAGGGTTCATCATTATGGCTTGTCGGCGGGGCGCCGGGAACTGCCTCGCTCGCGTCATTGAATTTGTGGTCCTGGTTCGGCGAAGATGGAGGTCCGGCCTGCACCTATGTCTGGAACCCGATCTGCTCGGCGCTACGTTTATGACCCGATCGTCTCACCAAGCGGCCCCAATGCAGAGAGATATACTCCGCGAGATCGCGGGCTATCTCTCGACGGCCTCGTTCGGCCTGTTGCTCGCGGCGGGATTCGCCATCGCCGGGGATGGTCCGCGGTCGTCCTCCGATCGGAGCAAGCCGGTGGATTTCGACGCCGAGGTCCGGCCGATCCTGGCCCGCGCCTGCCTGAAATGTCACGGGCCGGAGAAGGCGCGTGGCGGTCTCCGGCTCGACTCCCACGCCTCGGCGATGGCAGGTGGCGACTCCGGCGAACCGGCGGTCAAGCCCGGAGACACCCGGGCCAGCACCCTGCTGGAACGCATCGGCTCAGAGGACCCGCGCGTGAGAATGCCATCTCGGGCCAACGCGCTCGCCTCGGATGAGATCGCCCTCTTCAGTCGATGGGTCGCCGAAGGTGCACCGTGGCCAGAGACTCATGCCTCCGCGGCGACGCCGGTCAAGTCCTCCGAGATGGTCGTGACCGACATCGATCGCGAGCACTGGTCGTTCCGACCGCTCCGGCCGGTCGCTCCGCCCGAGGTTACACATGGCGGCTGGGTCCGCAACCCGATCGACCGATTCCTCCTGGCAAAGCAGGAGGCCAAGGGCCTGGCGCCGACATCGGAGGCCGATCGACGAACGCTCATCCGTCGCCTGACTTTCGACCTCGTCGGCCTGCCGCCGACGCACGAGGCGGTCGAGGCGTTCGCTCGCGGGCAGCGATCCGACGATTACGAGCGGATGGTCGACCGCCTACTGGCCTCTCCGCAATACGGCGAGCGGTGGGGCCGCCACTGGCTCGACGTCGCCCGGTACGCGGATAGCGACGGCTACGAGGGGGACCGCGACCGGCCGCATGCCTATCGATATCGCAATTTCGTCATCCGAGCACTCAACGCGGACATGCCGTTCGACCGATTCGTCCGCTGGCAGATCGCCGGCGATCAGTACGAGCCGGACGACGCCGATGCCCTGGCAGCCACCGGATTCTGCACCGCCGCCCCCAGCCAGGAGACCACGCCGGCCGACACCGACGAGAACAAGGCCAAGATCCGATACGACGAGCTCGATAACATGCTCGCGACCGCCGGGTCGGGCCTGCTCGGCCTGACGATCGGATGCGCTCGCTGCCACGATCACAAGTTCGACCCGATCCCCACCCGCGACTATTACCGCATGCTCGCGGCCTTCACGAACTCGATGCGTCGTGAGGCCCCCCTCTCCCGGCCGCATCGCGACCTCGAGCTCTGGATCGAGGAGCAGCGCCGGCTCTATCGCGAAGACGCGATGCAGAAGCTCGGATTGACCGATGCGGAGAGATTCTGGCTCCGGCAGCCGGAGCACTTCTTCATCCCGGTCCAGATCGCCCTTTACAAGAAATACGGCAAGGCGCTCGACCCGAGCACCGAGGCCCTCCGCACGTGGCTCGACGAGTCGAAGCGGGCCGAATGGAAGGTCCTGGAGCGCAGGGCGGCCGAGGCCAAATCCAGGGGAGCCGATCCATCGGTCACCGGCTTGATCCTGCTCGACCGGGGCCCCGAGCCGGAGGCCAGCTACCTTCTCGGGCGCGGGAGCATCACGGTCAAGAAAGATGTTGTGACGCTCGGATTCCTCCAGGTGCTCTCGCGCGGCCGTACGCCCGAGGAGCATCGGTCCAGGGCGATGGCTCGTGCCCATTCCGGCGGGCGCAATGGACTCGGCACGACCTACCGGCGCGCGGCGATGGCCCAGTGGCTGACCGATGTGAACCAGGGCGCCGGTGCGTTGCTGGCCCGGGTGATCGTCAACCGGCTCTGGCAGCACCATCACGGAGACGGGTTGGTCCGGACGCCGGACGATTTCGGACGCACCGGCGACTCACCACGCCACCCCGAGTTGCTCGAGTGGCTGGCGAGCGAGCTAATCCGGAACGATTGGCGTCTCAAGCCGATCCATCGGCTGATCGTGACGAGCGCCGCGTACCGACAGGGCTCGGCCCAGGACCCGCGGCGGCCGGCCCTCGACCCCGATGACCGACTGCTGACCCACCGTCGGCCGATCCGGCTCGAGGCCGAAGCGATCCGCGACGCGATGCTCGCCGCCAGCGGGCGGCTGAACGGGAGGATGTTCGGACCACCGTTCCGCCCGCGCATCCCGGCGGCGGCCATCTCCACGCGGAGCAAGGACGCCTACCCCGCGGACATCGCGGAGGGCCCCGATATCTGGCGGAGGTCGGTCTACGCCTTCATCAAGCGGTCGGTCGTCAACCCGTTCGCCGAGACGTTCGACGCCCCCGACTCCACGGCGACCTGCGGCCGTCGCAATATCACGACGGTCCCGACCCAGAACCTCGCGATCCTGAACGATCCCTTTGTACGCGGATGTGCCCGCGACCTGGCCCGGCGCGCGACGTCGGAAGCCGGCCCTGCCCCCGCGGACCGCGTCCGGCGTGCCTATGAACTGGCCCTCGGCCGGCCGCCTCGCGACGGCGAGCTGGCGGCGGCACGGGAGTTCCTCGGGGCCGGGGATGGACCCGAATCATTCGTCGACCTGTGCCACGTGCTCTTCACCTTGAACGAGTTTATCGATATCGATTGAATCGCACGTCGGGAGGTGACAGTGGACGGCTATTCGACCAACTGCCTATGCGGCCGCGTCGAGGCGGGGATCTCGAATCGCCGGCAATTCCTCCGTACGGCCGGTGCCGGATTCGGGATGCTCGCGCTCGCGGACCTGCTGGGCCGCGACCGGCTCCTGGCCGTCGGCGCCGAGGTCGATCGTACGAGCCCGATGGCCGCCCGACCGCCGCATTTCGCCGCGAGGGCTCGCTCGGTCATCTGGCTCTTCATGGAGGGAGGCCCGGGCGCCATGGATACCTTCGACCCCAAGCCCGAGCTGACGCGGCACCACGGACGGCGGCCGGGCCAGTCGATCGACGTCTTCTTCGGCAGTCCCGGCCCGCTGATGAAGTCGCCGTTCGCCTTCCGCCAACACGGCGAGGGCGGGACCTGGGTCTGCGACCGATTGCCCCACCTCGCCCGCCACGTCGACGACCTGGCCTTGATCAAGTCGTGCTTCGCGGAGTCGCCCGCCCACGGACCGGCGATGTACCAGATGAATACCGGGATGGTCCGCGCCGGGTTCCCGAGCGCCGGCTCCTGGGTGTCTTACGGACTGGGGACCGAAAATCAGGACCTTCCCGGCTTCGTGGTCTTGCAGAACGCGATGGGGAGCAAGGGGGGAGCCGGCAACTGGGGATCGGGCTTCCTACCGAGCAGTTATCAGGGCACGAGTTTCCGCTCCCAGGGCGCGCCGATCCTCAACCTGGATCGGCCCCCGGATGTGAGCCGGGAACGCCAGCGCCGGATGCTCGACCTCTCGTCGCGGTTGAATCGCGAGCATGCCGGGCAACACCCCGGCGAGGCCGACCTGCTCGCCCGGATCCAGAACTACGAGCTGGCCTACCGGATGCAGGCGGAGGCGACCGAGGCCGTGGACTTCTCCGGCGAGCCCGAGCACACGCGTCGGCTCTACGGCCTGGACGACCCGGTCACGCGACCGTACGGCGAGAAGTGCCTGCTGGCACGCCGGCTGGTCGAGCGCGGCGTCCGATTCGTACAGGTCTACTGCCGTTCAGTTTTGTTTCACCGGAAGCCGGTCCAGATACCGGTCCAGTTCCTGTTCGGAAATGGAAGAATTGGTCATCATTTCGGATCCTTGTGTTTCAGTGCTGGACATCATGGCCAGTTTCGACGGCGCCTCGACAATGTGGGGCGTCACGAAAATCAGCAACTCCTGTTTTTGCGCGCTCTTGGTTGTTAGCTTGAAAAGATTCCCTATCAACGGAATGTCTCCCAGAAACGGA
>JBKQHM010000582.1:0-3968 GCA_052148775.1 Isosphaeraceae bacterium
CGCCGCTCATGAAGCTGACCCCGGCCGAGATCGACAAGATCCGGCGCTTGCTCGGCGAGGCGCGATTGACGACCGAGACGGTCTACAGAAACGCGGCGTGAGACAAGCGGTGGGCAGGATCGACCAGGAGACGCGCCTTGCCAGAGCGTGAAAGCGGTTCGGAACAGCGGCCCGACGCGAGCGGCCTGGTGACGGCGGATCGGCCGGCGCCGGGCGTGTTGCTCATGCGCCTGAATCGTCCCGAGAAGCTGAACGCGCTTTCCAAGGCGCTGCTCGGCGAACTGGCGGCGCTCCTCCGCGCAGTCGAGCGGGATCCGTCGACGGCCTGCGTCGTCCTGACCGGCGCCGGCAAGGCCTTCGCGGCCGGAGCCGACATCTCCGACATGCTGGAGCGCGGCGTCGATTCGTATGCCGACCCCGAGCGCCTCGCCGCCTGGCGCCAGATCGAGACATGGCCGAAACCGATGATCGCCGCCGTCAACGGCTACGCCCTCGGCGGCGGTCTCGAGCTCGCGCTTATGTGCGACATCGTGGTCGCGGCGCGTTCGGCTCGTTTCGCGACCCCGGAGATCAAGATCGGATCTTTCCCCGGCGACGGGGGATCGCAGCGGCTGCCTCGTGCAGTCGGCAAGTCCTTCGCGATGCAGATGGTCCTCACCGGCATGATGGTCGATGCCGAATTGGCCGAACGGAAGGGACTCGTGAGCGAAGTCGTGCCCGACAAGGATCTGATCGGGCGGGCAATCGAGTTGGCCAGCGAGATCGCGCGCATGTCAGTCGCGATTACGCCCTATGCCAAGCGGGCGGTGAACGCGGCCTTTGAGATGCCGCTAGCGCAAGGCGTGGAGTTCGAGCGGGGGCTGACTATCGAGGCCTTCGCGACGGAGGACAGGGTCGAGGGCCTGCGCGCGTTCAAGGAAAAGCGGACTCCGCGGTTCAAAGCGAGGTAATGCGATGGCGACTGAAAGTTGGGACTACATCGTCGTCGGCGCGGGATCGGCCGGCTGTGTGCTCGCCAACCGGTTGAGCGAGGACGGACTCGCGAAAGTCCTTCTTCTCGAGGCGGGCGGTCGCGACTGGAACCCGATGATCCATATGCCGGCCGGACTCGGGCATCTGTTCGGGCCGGGCGTCAACTGGCGGTTCCATACCGTGCCGCAGAAGCACCTCGACGATCGCGCGGTCTGGTACCCGCAGGGCAAGACGCTCGGCGGGTCGAGCGCCATCAACGCGATGATCTACATTCGATGTCAGAAGGAGGACTACGACCATTGGGCTGAGCTGGGCAATGGCGGTTGGTCTTATGAGGATGTCCTTCCGTACTTCCGCCGTGCGGAAGACAATGACAGGCTCGCTGATCGGTACCATGGCCATGGCGGGCCGCTCTGGGTGTCGGACCAGGTCGGACCGCATCCCGTATCCCGCGCCTTCGTCAAAGCGGTCCAGCAGTACGGGCTGCCGTACAATGCCGACTTCAACGGCGAAACGATGTACGGCGCGGGCCTCTACCAGGTCACCTGTCGCTACGGCCGGCGCCGTTCGGCGGCAGTCTCCTATCTTTGGCCAATCCGTCGCCGTCCTAACCTGCACATCCAGACCAAGGCGCGCGTCACGCGTTTGGTCGTCGAGAATGGTCGGACCATCGGTGTGGAGCTCGCGGGCGGCGCCAGCAAGCGTGTAGCGCGGGCCAGCCGCGAGGTGATCGTCGCCGCCGGCGCCATCAACTCGCCCCGCCTGCTGCTGCTCTCGGGGATAGGCCCGGCGGACGAACTCTCGCGCCTCGGCATCAAGTCGGTTCATCATCTGCCGGGCGTCGGCAAGAACCTGCATGATCACATTTGCACGAATGTCCATGTGCAGACCAAGGAGCGGATCACCTACGACGGCCATGACAAGTTTCCGCGCATGCTGCTGCACGGAATCCAGTGGCTGCTCTATCGGACGGGCCCTGTGTCATCGGTGATCGTCGAGGGGGGCGGCTTTTTCCAGACGGAAGAGGCCGATCGCCCGGACCTACAAATCCACATCGCGCCCGCCACCGTCGTCCGCGGCGGTCAGACGACGATCGCAGGTTACGGGTTTACGGTGAACTCGACGTTCCTGAGGCCGAGAAGCCGGGGATCCGTGACGTTGCGGTCGGCGGATCCGAGGGACGAGCCTCTGATCGACCCGAACTATATGACCGATCCATACGATCGCGCCATGGCGATCAAGTCGGTCAGAATCATCAGGGAAGTCCTCAGCAAGCCGGCGATCGCGCCGCTGATCGACAAAGAACGTCTACCGGGGGACGCGGCGGTGACGGACGAGCAGATCATGGCTTATGTCCGACAGTACGCCTGCTGCGACTACCATCCGGTTGGGACTTGCAAGATGGGCAATGACGAACTCTCGGTCGTCGACCCCGAGCTGAAGGTGCATGGCCTGGATGGCATTCGAATTATCGACGCCTCCATCATGCCGGTCCTAGTCAGCGGCAATACGAACGCCCCGACGGTCATGATCGGCGAGAAGGGCGCTGACCTCATTCGCGGCGCTGCCCGCATACCCGCCGGTAAGCCGATCCTGCCTGTTCCTGCCGAGTAATGAGACAACGGCCCTGCCGGCCAAAATCGATGGAATGACGAATGCGCCTGAAGAGAAACGTCCGGGGCGTCCCGGCGACGCCCCGGGACTTCGGCTTCCACGTCGCTTGCGCCCGGCGCGAACCCGCTCGCCGGCCGCTGCTCGCGCGCGAGAGCCCGGGTTATGGCGTCCCCGTCGCTGGGTTGACGCTTCGCGCCCGAGCCGATGCGGACGAAGCGGTGGCCATCGCGCGCGAATTTCCGCAGGGGATGAACGGCGCCAGGCTCGCGCAGCGCAAAAATCTCGCCCACGAGTTCGTCGCGCCCGAGGCGCTTATCGCTCGCGCTCTGCAGGCCGCCGGCGCCATCGCCATCAAATCGACGATCGCTCTTCGTTTTGCCGGAGAGGCGATTCAGACCGGCGACCGCATGAGTTTGTTACCGGGCGTACTCGCGAACAGGGATTTGGGATCCGGTCTTTTGCGCCGGAAGACCGGAGCGAAGGGTTGAATGCTTTCGAGGAAAGTCGCCCGCCTGTTCCTGGCGGGCGGCGAAGCCCGCTGGCGACGCACAACTTATGAGAGGGTGCAATGACGGATTTTTACTTGGCGGTCGGCGACGAGGTGACGCTGTCACGCAAGGTGACCGAGGCGGCGGTCAAGGCCTTCGCCGATGTGAGCGGCGATCATTCGCCGAACCACGTCGATGAGGTCGACATGTCGGGTACAGCCTACAAGGGCCGGATCGCGCATGGCGCCTTGTTGGTCGCCTATATGTCGGCGTGTTCGACGGAGATCGTCGAGCGGGTCCCCGGCGTGCGTGCGACGGAAACGCCCGTGTCGCTCGGCTATGACCGCATCCGCTTTCTGAGGCCGGTCTACATCGGCGACGAAGTGAGGCTTCGCTACAGGGTCAAGCACGTCGAGGTCGAGCGCCGACGGGTCAGCTCGGAGATCATAATCACCAATCAAAATCACGAAACGGTCTGCATCGGCGAGCACATTCTGAAATGGGTGGCCTGAAACAGGAAGTCAGCCCCCAGGGGGCGCTGGCGTGGCTAGCGGGAAGGAAGCTGGAATGTTCGATTACATCATCGTCGGCGGAGGGTCGGCGGGATCGACATTGGCTTCGCGCCTGTCGGAGGACCCCGATTGCAAGGTATTGCTGTTTGAAGCCGGTCCGCGCGACTGGAATCCCTATATCCACTTGCCCGCCGGTTACTACCGGACCGCCAAAGGCTCGCTGACCTGGGGATACGAGCTGTCGCCCCAAGCGCACCAGAACGGCATCACGCCCGAGTATCCCCAGGCCAGGGTGCTGGGCGGCGGCAGCTCGATCAACGCCCATGTCTACATCCGCGGAGCCGCCCAGGATTATGACGGCTGGGCGGCGTCAGGTTGTCCG
>JBKQHM010000583.1:0-9229 GCA_052148775.1 Isosphaeraceae bacterium
TCCCCACACGCGGCAGTACCTTCGCGAGGTGGACCTGCCGTTCCATGCCGGCGCATTCCCCTGGGGGCCGGGCAAGCCCCAGGCGAGGAGCCTCGTCGATCGGCTCTTTTCGATGGCCACCCTGGGACTGGCCGGCGGTACGCCGAAGACCGAGGAACTCTTGACCCAGCCCGGCGACGCGTTCCGGATGGTCGTCAAGGAGCATCTCCCCGCGTCGGCCCAGGCACGCGAACACGTGACGGACCCCACCGGCTCGCCGATGGCCCGCATCCGGCTCCGCGTCAAGCCGCCGGGGATGCCGGAAGAGATGGATGCCTTCCCGTCCGAGGACGAGCAATGGTTCACGACCGACAAGCGATTCTACCGGGTCGCTCGGGCACCGATGCGGGGGGCGCCCGCGATGGTCACCTTCTCGGCCGTCGACCGCCCCGAACTGGTCGAGGACTTCCTCAAGCCCCCGGCGACCGACAAGTCGGGGGTGGCGCGATTTCGATACCCGGACCGGTCGGGACACACCCGGGTCTTCGACTGGGCGCTCGACGGGCAACAGGGCAAGTCGGTCACCCTGCCCGAGAGCGACTTGACCGCGGCACTGACCGAGATCATCACGATGCCGACCCAGGAGAGCGGCCTGTCACGCGTCCTGGGCGACGACCCTCTGCCGATCGCGGTGTTCAAGATCACACGTGCCGGCGGTGAGGCGATCACCCACTATGCCCTGGCGAACTTGCCGATGGTCCCGAACACCATGCCATCGCAAGAGGAACCCGCCGCGCTCGCCAAGCCGCCGCTCGCCTCGATCCACTACATGCTGACGCCGACGCTCGATCCGAGGACCAACGGACGATTCGGCCAGATCGATATCCTGGCCGGCCCGGACCACAGGCTTTCCTACCGCGTCTTCGGCCGTGGCAAGGAGGTCCAGGGCGAGATTCGCGACGCCGGGCCCCTGAGCGAGCGGAAGCTGATCCCCGCATTCGGCGGCGGCCCCAACATGCCGATGAAGATCAGCTTCGAGGTCGAGCAGTATCTGCCCTCCGGCGTCGCGCGGGACATCTTCGTGCCGATCCTGCTCCCCAAGGGGAAGAAGGACGAAGGGATCGGAGCCTGCCGGGTCGAGATGACGGTGGGCAAGGAGTCCAAGGAGGTCTGGCTCCGGCGGTCGTTGAGCCTCGACCCGCCCGCCCCGACATTCGTGACCTTCGGTGATGGGGTCTACGCGATTGCCTACGACGTCGACCGCAAGCCGCTCGGCTTCGAACTCAAGCTCGACGACTTCGACGTGGGCTTCGAGCCGGGTACCGAGCAGGCGACCAAATTCGTGAGCAAGGTCCGCCTCACCGATGCATCCGAAGGGACCAAGGACCAACCGCACACGATCTCGATGAATCACCCGCTCTACCACCAGGGCTACACCTTTTACCAGTCGCGATACCAGCCGGATATGGACCCGCAAACGGAACGCCCGACGGGCCGGTTCCAGTCCATCTTCCAGGTCGCCATCAATCCCGGCCGGCCGATCATCTATGCGGGCTGCATGCTGGTGGTGCTCGGTGCCTTCGTCCAGTTTTACATGAGGGCCGGCCTCTTCACCGACGGCGGCAAGAAGGAACGGGAGCATGCCGCTGCCAGGGCGAGGGCCAAGGCGGATGAACATCAGCTCGCCCGGGGTGAGGAACCGCCCCCCAAGCCCGAAGACAACGAGCGATTATGACTGTCCGAACGCATCAATCTCGATCGAACAAGCCGCGGGAGACCTGACGATGAGACGAATGGGCGAACGACTTGCCGGATTGATCCTGGCCGGGATGGCGACCATCGGCCTTCCCGCCCTGGGGGCCGAGACGGTCAAGCCACTGGGGATCGGGCGCGCGTATGACCAGCTCGGCAATGTCGCGGTCATGCACGAAGGCCGGGTCAAGCCGCTGGACACGGTCGCGCGCGAGGAGGTCAAACAGGTCTACAGCCGGGAGACGATCACCCTGCGCGACCCTCGCGAGGAAGCCGAGAAGCTTCTGGACCCGGAGTCGTTCGACAAGCCGGGCGGGACGAAATGGTCGGTCGAGAAGTGGGGCCCCATCGGCGCCTTCCTCGGCTGGACCGTCCGGCCCGAGTTCTGGGACGACCAGCCGTTCATCCTCGTCGATTACCTCCCGCTGCGCCGGCTGATCGTGGCCGGCCCGCTCGAGACTAGGCTCAAGGAAATCGCTGACAAGGCCAGCACCTCGGCCGACGATAAAGCTCGGTTGCAGAAGCTCGCCGGCGACCGCGAACTGGTCGCCACGACCCTGATCGAGTCGGTCCGCGCGTCCAAACTGCCGATCGAAGATAAGCGTTCCATCGCCGAGCTCGCGGCCAAGCTGACCGAGGAGCACAAGTGGCTCACGCCGCGCGAGCTCGAAGATGCGAAGGTCGAGAACAAGGCAGAAACCCTCCCGTTCCTGAGTTGGGCTAGCAGGCTGGATGAACAGCAGCGGAAGTTCCACGACAATCCGGCGTCCGCCGAACGGCCCACCGAGATCGAGCGTCGCATCGTCGAGGTCGCCCATCGGCTGATGAGCTACCAGTCCTATAGCGGCGAGAAATTCCGGACCACCGGGCTGATCTTAATCTTGCCCCGCCCGTCGGACGCGAATTATCTGGCCTACACGACCAGGAGCATCACGGCC
This sequence comes from Isosphaeraceae bacterium, assembly GCA_052148775.1. Lineage (GTDB taxonomy): Bacteria > Planctomycetota > Planctomycetia > Isosphaerales > Isosphaeraceae > CAVZRC01. The sequence continues at coordinate 2,670 of JBKQHM010000583.1, forward strand.
TGGGAAGAGGGCCGTAAGAAGGGGACCGTCAACGACTTGCCGCTGATGAAGGTCGACGCCATCAAGGCGATCGATACCTACTGGGGCTTCATCCCTCGCGAGGAGCAGAAGACACCGACCAAGGACGCCGCGGCCGACGAGCGGTTCACGGCCTGGTTGCACGAGAGCTCGACCTGGGTCCCCCTCAAGGTCCTCTTGAAGTCGAAGACCGAGGAGTTGGTCGAGGCAGGATATCCCGAGGGCCCTCTCAACGCCTTCCTGTCCGCGTATCACAACCTGGAGCAGGCCGAGACCCACTCGCCCGGCCAGGTTCCCGAATCCGAGGCGACCGGCTTCTTGACGGCCTCGCGATCGCTCGGCGAGGCGGTCTCGGCCGCGTATCCCAGCGTCGCATCGATCGAGCGGGAGACCTATTTCAACGCCACCAACCCATTCTGGAAGGCACCGTTGGCCTATGGCTTCGCGGTGATGCTCCTCGTCCTGGGCCTGGCATTCATATCTACGACGAAACGGGAATCCTGGGCCGGGCGGCTGGGTCGCGCCATTTATCGGGCCGGGATGCTCGGCCTGCTGACCGGGATCGCCCTGGAAATCTGGGGCTTCTATTTCCGGGTGCGGATCACGGGCTGGGCGCCGGTGACGAACATGTACGAGACGGTCATCTGGGTTTCCCTGGTGGCCGCGGTCTTGTCGGTGATCTTCGAGGTGATCTACGGCCGGGTGTACTTCGCCCTGGCCGGATCGGCGGTCGCGTTGCTGGGCACCATCACGGCCGCCAATGTCCCACTGCTTGACCCGAGCATCAAGAGCCTCCAGCCGGTGCTCCGGAGCAACCTCTGGTTGACGATCCACGTACTGACCGAGGTCTCGAGTTATGCCGCTTTCGGACTGGCCTGGATGCTCGGCCTGATCGCGACGGCCTTCTATCTGACGTCCACCTACCGACGATCGCCGCGGTTCGGCGAGCTGGCCCTGCCTCTGATCCCTGGCCTGCCGCTCCTCACGGTCGGCGGAGCGGGCGTGGCGGCATCTTACGGATATTTCGGCCCCGAGTGGACCACGGGCGACTCTCTGTACTACGTGCTGGCGTCCATGGGTTTGCTCGGGGGCATGATCTCGCTGGCGGCTGTGTTGGCGATGGGGGGTGAAGTTTTCGCCAGGCTAACCTTCTCCGAGGAGTCGGCCTCGGAGTCGAATTCCGAGCAATCGGGCTGGGAGGAGGCCGAGGTCGAGAAAGGCCGCGCATCCCTCGGGTCCGCGGCCAAGGAGCAGAATGGCGGGGGCGTGGCCACCTTGGTCAGGCCGACGGTCGCCGAGATCCGGGCGCGGGCCGCGACTTCCAAGGTCAAGCTGGATGCGCGCGGACAGGCCATGCAGCAGACGGCCGGCGTCGTCAAGCCGCTGTCCAACTTCATCTATCGCACGATGCAGGTCGGCGTCCTGCTGATCGCGGCCGGGACCATCCTGGGTGGCGTCTGGGCCGACTATTCCTGGGGTCGATTCTGGGGCTGGGATGCCAAGGAAGTCTGGGCGTTGATCACGCTGCTCGTCTACTTGATCCCGCTCCACGGCCGATTCGCCGGCTGGGTCAATACGTTCGGGCTCGTCTTCGCGTCGGTCTTCTGCTTCCTCTCCGTCGTCATGGCCTGGTACGGCGTCAACTTCGTCCTGGGTGTCGGACTCCACAGCTACGGCTTCGTGGAGGGCGGCTCGCAAGGGGCCATGCTCGTCATCCTCGCCGGCGTACTCGCCTTCCCGCTCGGCGCGGCCTGGCGCCGCCAGTTGGGATATCGCCCGATGTTCGAGGATCGTTCTGTTACCGTCGGTGACGTCGAGACGTCGGCGTGATTGCCCTTGGTTGTTAGGTCCACTCTCCACGATGAATAAGGGAGCTCAGATCGCCAATGCCGTGGGACGTTCCCTGCCCTTTTGGTTGGAACGGTCCACACTGCCTGAAAGACGCCTATGCGGAACTCTTCGAGCGTGCCGATGGCCTTCAAATCGCCAGAGGCCAAGCAGCCATGTTGTGCCCAACCTGTGGGCAACCCTGGCGGGTTCCCAATGGTTGGTTCTCAAACCCGCTTTCTGGCGTGGGTCTCCCGGTCTTCTATGGGTCGCAGAGGATCTGGAATACCTACACCGATGATCGCAAAGCCGAAGTCCGCCAGAGAGTTCCGAATGTGGAGCAATTCTTGAGATGAACCTGACCGAACCAGAAATCGCGTATCTCCGCCGATTCTGTTGGGAGGTTTTCCACCAGGAGAACGGACCTGACACCACCATCAATCGGTGTCTGGGCCACTATAATGATTTAGCCGATCTAGCGGCCACCACGAAACTGGCTCAGGAGATTGTCCAGGCGGCTTACGACTCGAGCTATCAGGATACACCCCCTCCCGTCGTACCTTTCCCCTGGACCTCCCTAGACGCGCTTCATTTGAGGGCCGAGTCTCTGCGCGAATACGCCGAGACCTCAGTCTGATTCATCGCTGCGGAACGGAAAGACACGCGTGACTCGCGCATCGCGCGGCCCGGGATCGGTCGGGGGATCGTCGGCGATGGCGAGGGCTCGCTCGATCCAGCGGTCGACGTCCAGGCCGAGTTGATGGCCGCCGCCGGCTTCCCGCGAGGCCGCGAAGCATTCCGCGGCGCGTCGGGCGTGGATGCAAACCCCGTGCTCTTGACCCTCGCGGACCTTGACGCCCGCCGCCGCGAGTTTGATCAAGCCTTTTAGCAGGTCTGCCGTTGCGCCACGGCGACCTTCCGCGTGCCAGAGACTTTCCCAGGCCTCGTGAGCTTCCCAGTAGTATCCCGCGTCGAACAACTCTATTCCGCGAAGGAACTGGCGTGAGCTGGCCGCGTATTCCGCGGAAATCTGTCCAGCGGTATGTCCGTAGGAATGCCCCTCCGGTGATCGGGTCGGATGAGGCCATGGGCCACCGGGTACATAGGTATAGGGCGGGAACCGTGGTGAGGGATTTGTGCTCAAGCTGGGCGTCCTGGGCGTGGGAATCGAATCAATCGGGTCATTCTGACCCCACTCTATCGAGACGTCATGCTCCATGGAACTGCAACCGCTCATCCTGATCAATGCGGTCGGCCTGACTCGAAAACTGCTGGAACACGCGACCCGACTGAAGCAACTGGCGAGCGCGGGGTGGGTCCGGACGCTGGAGACGGTCATCCCGGCGGTGACCTGCACGACGCAGGCCAGTATCCTGACCGGCCGGAATCCCCAGGAACATGGCATCGTCGGCAACGGCTGGCTGTTTCGCGAGACGGGGGAAATCCGGTTCTGGCAACAGTCGACTGCCTTGTTACAGGCCGAGCCAATCTACGCCACGGCCCGCCGCAGAGCGAAGGAAAGGGGCCGGACTTTCCGTGCAGCCAAGCTTTTCTGGTGGTTCAACCAGGGTGCTGACGTCGCGATCAGCGTGACGCCGAAACCCCACTACGGCTGCGACGGAAACAAGGTCTTCGGGATCACCGGCAGGCCCGACGGAATTTGCGAACGCCTCGAGGCGTCGTTTGGCCGGTTCCCATTCCATACGTTCTGGGGCCCCGGCGCCGGGCTTCCATGCACCGAGTGGATAGGCCGATCGGCCGCCGCCGTCATCGAGTCGGTGCGGCCCGATTTCACCCACGTTTACATTCCCCACCCCGACTACGACCCCCAGCGGTTCGGCCCCTCCGGATGCGACATGCCCCGTCTCGTGCGCGAGCTGGACGCGGCGTGTGCGCCGTTGCTCGACGCGGCCCGGACGGTCGGTGCGCGCGTCTGGGTCGTCAGCGACTACGGTCATTGCGACGTCTCCCGGCCGATCCTCCTGAACCGTTCACTGCGGGAGGCGGGACTGCTGTCCGTCCGGCCCGGCCCATTCGGCGAGACCCTCGATACGTTCGAAAGCCGGGCCTTCGCCGTCTGCGATCACCAGGTTGCACACGTCTATGTCGCCCAGACCTCCGATCTCGAGCGAGCCCGAGAACTGATCGCGGCGATCCCCGGGGTCGCTCGGGTGCTGGCCGGGGAGGAGCGACGCCAGCTCAGTCTCGACCATCCGCGTTCCGGCGACCTGGTCATCGTTTCGCACGAAGACGCCTGGTTCGCCTATCCCTACTGGATGGATGATCGCGAGGCGCCCGATTTTGCCCGGACCGTGGACATCCATCGCAAGCCCGGCTACGACCCCTGCGAGCTGTTCTTCGATCCCGCCTTGCTCTGGCCGAAGGGCCGAGCGATCGCCCGGCTCGTCCAGAAAAAGCTGGGCTTCCGCACGCGATTCGACGTGATCCCGCTCGATCCCTCGCTCGTGCGGGGCAGTCACGGTCTCCTCGCATCGCACGCCGACGATCGCCCGATCCTCATCGGCGATGGTCCGGCTCCGGCCGAGGTGGGCTCGATCGCGTTGACACAGACCCACCAGCTCCTGCTCGTTGCGATGCAACTCGAATCGTAAGTCGCCATCAAATCCGGCGCATCAGCTTGCCGAAAGTCTTCGTTGGACGTCAAAATCATCGTGTGAGGGCGCTCGCGATCTCCCTCCCCGCCGGTACACGCGGAAATGAGGACTTGCCCATGCCCCGCTCGAAACGTGGTTGCTGGATCGGCCTGGTCTTGCTGTCGCTTCTGTGTGGGCCGGGCCTTGCGAGGGGAGCGGTCACGAGCGAGCAGGTCGAGCGCGCCATCCGAGAAGGAATGCGTTTCCTCAAGGCGCAGCAGCGTCCCGACGGCTCCTGGCCGGAGATCGAGCAGAAGGCGAATACCGGGACGACGAGCCTGATCACCCTCGCCCTCCTGACCGCCGGCGAGAAGCCCGACTCGCCCACGATCCGGGCCTCACTCGATTTCCTGCGCAATTTCGGCCCGCAGCAGCTCCGCAACACGTACGCGATCGCGTTGCAGACGATGGTCTTCGCCGCCGCCGACCCGGATCACGACCGCCTTCGGCTCCTCGCGAATGTCGAGTGGCTGGAGGGCGCCCAGATCAAGCCCAACGAGCAGATGGTCTGGTCAGGCACCTGGACCTATTCCGACGCCAAGATTCAGGCCGGCGATAACTCGAACACCCAGTACGCCCTCCTGGGCCTCAACGCCGCCAGCGAGGTCGGCATCGCCGTCAACCCGAATAGCTGGGCCCTCTCCCGCGCCTACTTCGAGAGGTTCCAGAATCGCGACGGAGGCTGGGCCTACACGCCGAGGCTCAGGGAATCGACCGGGAGCATGACCTGTGCCGGGATCTCCAGCCTCATCATCACCGGCTCCAAGCGATACGACGGGCTCGAGTTCCTACAGGGAGAATCCATCCACGATTGTGGTGCGGGAGGTTTCAATCCCAGCCTGATGCGGGGCCTCGATTGGCTGGCCAACAACTTCCAGGTCGGAGAAAACAAGGGTCATGGGCAGGTCTGGAAATATTATTATCTCTACGCTTTAGAGCGAGCTGGCCGGCTCTCTGGCGTGCGTTTCTTCGGGCAAGACGACTGGTATCGCGCCGGGGCCGAGGAGCTGGTCCACGACCAGAATCCGCTCTCGGGGTTCTGGCGGGGTGCCAACCAGGAGAGCGAGCTGGTCGCGACGAGCTTCGCGCTGCTGTTCCTCGCCAAGGGGCGGGCGCCGGTCCTGGTCAACAAGCTGCGGCATCTCCCGGTCGGAGACTGGAACCACGATCCCGACGACGTCCGTAAGATGGTCGGGGTGGTCTCGCGCGACTGGAAGACCCTCCTCACCTGGCAGGTCGTCGATCCCAGCCGTGCCACCGTTCAGGATCTGCTCCAGGCCCCGATCCTTTTCTTCAACGGGCACCAGGTCCCCGAGTTCGATGACGCGGCCAGGCGTAACATCCGCGCCTACATCGAGCAGGGCGGCTTCCTGCTCGCGGATGCCTGCTGCGGCAGCAAGCAGTTCGACAAGGGCTTTCGTCTTCTCATGAGCGAGATCTTCCCGGAGGAAGAATTCCAGCTCCGCCCGCTCTCGCCCGAGCATCCCGTCTGGCGGGCAAAGCACCTGCTGTCTCCCGAGGTTCACCCGCTCTGGGGCATCGAGCACGGTTGTCGCACCGTGCTGATCTACTCGCCGACGGACCTGTCCTGCTACTGGAATCAGTCGGAGCACAATCCGGTCAATACGGCCGTCATCCGCTCGATCAAGGTCGGTCAGAATGTGATCGACTACGCGACCGGCAGGGAGATGCCCGCCGACAAGCTGGTGGTCCGGGAGACGCACAGCCTCAAGATGGATTCGCCCCGGCGGGGTGCCCTGAGGATCGCCAAGCTCAAGCACGCCGGCGACTGGAACATCGCGCCGCAGGCCATCCCTAACCTCATGGACGCACTCCGCAAACCTCCCTACGGCTTCGACGTCGTCGTCACCCAGAAGGACCTCTTCCCGCGCGATCCCAACCTCATCTACTATCCGTTGATCTACATCCACGGCCGCGGCGCGATCTCCTTCCCCAAGGAGGATCTGGAGGCCCTGCGCCGGCACATCGAGCCGGGGGGCGGTACGCTCTTCGCCGACGCGGCCTGCGGCAGCGCCGCATTCGACGCGAGCTTCCGGCGGT
>JBKQHM010000584.1:0-5645 GCA_052148775.1 Isosphaeraceae bacterium
CTGCAACAACCGGAACATGGTTAGCTTGCTCGGCTTCATCCCCGCGACCCCGCAGTAGGAGGCCGGCCGTGTGATCGAGCCCCCCGTCTGGGTGCCCAGGGCCCCGAAGCACATCCCGCAGGCCACCGCCACGGCCGAGCCGCTCGATGAGCCGCCCGGAGTCCTCTCCAGATTCCACGGGTTACGCGTGATTGGTGGATCGAGACAGGCATAGGCGGTGGTGACCGTCTTGCCCATGATCACCGCCCCCGCCGTGCGGAGCCGAGCGACGGCCTCGGCATCGTTCTCGGCAATCCGATTGACCCAGCGCTTCGCACCGCAAGCCGTGGGCAGTCCCTTCACGTCGAAAAGGTCCTTGATCCCGATCGGGATGCCATGGAGCGGGCCCCGATTATTCCCGGCCTTCAATTCGTCGTCGAGTGCCCGCGCCTGCTCCACGGCACCCTCACGGTTCAGCACGACCCAGGCGTGGACCTTGGGCTCCCAGTCGTCGACCTGTTCGAGGCAGCGGTTGAGTACATCGACGCAGGTGACCCTGCCCTCGCGAATCGCCCGGCCAATGCCGGCGATCGTCTGTTCGGGCTTCGGGAATAATCTCGGGTATTCTCGGTCGGGTTCCGGCATGGGGCTCGTCCTCGGCTGGCGCCGTCAATTCCTGGACGCGGGCGATTCCTCATTCTTCGACGATCCCGGCATGAACCGGCCGGAGACCCTCTGGACCGCCTGCTTGGCGAATTCCTGCAAGAAGTCGGCGCGGCTGGTCAGGTCGAACTGGTGGATCAAGGCCGCCTGGAGTCCGCCGTCGCCCCAGGTCTGGCCGCGCCGGAAGTATTCGGCGAAGGTCTCGCCCGAAATGTGGGTCAGATAGGCCATCGACACGGCTTGCACGGCGCCTCCAGCGGCATAGCCGACCAGCGAGGATTTGAAGATCCCCGCGATCAACGACGTAGTCGCCTCGACCAGGCCGAGTTTCAGGAGCATCTGGATCATCTCGGTGCCGTACATCCGGACGTTCGAGGTCGATATCGTCACGCCGTAGACGCCGGCCAGCTCGGTGATCATCTGGAATTGCACGGCGCCGCTGGCCAGCAGTTCCAGGGCGGGGAAGGGGTTGGTGAAGACGGTCGCCGCCGTCATCCACTGGAACTTCTCGATCACGGCCTCGGCCTTCTGGTCCCGCTCTTTCGAGACCTGATCCTGCGCCTTGCGGCTCAGGAGATGGGCGCGTAGCAGGAGATTGCCGGCGCGGAGGGCGTCTCCCTCGCGCTTGAGGATCCTCGAGATCCGACCTCGGAGTGCCCCGAGGTTGGGCGGCTGTTCTTCGAGAGTCGTCTCGGTCGACCCGTCGGCGTGGCGAATGAGGACGGGGGTCGGCCGGGGATCGGCCGCGCCGGCGATGACATCGTCGGCCGGTACCAGGCCCCGGAGACGCTCCCGCAGCTTGGCCAGGATGGCGTCGCGATCCTCATCCGAGAATCGGTCCGTCTTGTTCAGCAGCACGATCGAGCGCTTGCCCTGACGGACCAGCGCCGAGAGCGGCTCGAACTCGGTGCGGATGAGGTCGTGGTCGAGGACGAAGATGAGCAGGTCGGCACGCGCGGCCAGCTCCCGCGCTTCCTGCTCCCTGGCCGCCCCACCGGCCCCGATCTCCGAAAGGCCCGGCGTGTCCGTCAAGAACACCGTGCCGTCGATCCCATCCATACTGTAGGTATGATTCTCGGCGTGCTGAGTCGTTCCCAGGATAGCCTCGGTCTTACCGACGTCCCGCCCCAGAAGGGCGTTGATGAGCGAAGTCTTGCCGGCGGAGCCGGTCCCGAAGATCACGACACGGAACTCCCGTTGTTCTCGTCCAGTCCGCAATTCGCCCAGCTCGCGATTCAGCTCGGCCTTGACCGTTTCGTCCTTGACCTGCCGGATCACCCCCTCGGCCTGGTTTGCCTGGATGGATGCGGCGTGGATCACGTCGTTGGGGACCGGGGAGGGAGTCGGCTGGCCGGCCCTCGATTGCCACGCCAGCCGGCCCAGCCAGATCGCACCGATGGCCAGCAGGACGATCAGGATAACCAGGAAGGCCAATCCCAGGCCTCTCGATTCGCGCGAGAACCGTTCATGCAGCTCGTTCACGGAGCTGACCAGCCAGGCGACCAGTCCCAGCGCAGCGATGGCGAGCAGGGCAGTCCCCGAGGCGAGAGCGATTGTCGTCCGTTTTGGCATGACTGGAAACTCACAGGGCCGAGACCCAAGCCGGAACCGATTCACTCCGCATGCTGATGGTTCGTTCGGAGCCCCTCGGAATTGAATGTTGACGGCTCGGATTCCGCATTCAGGATCGATTGTGACAGGATTCCGCCGTCTTTGCATCAGTCCGTCTCGACCCGACGTCAGACGCGTTACCGCGCCGATTGCGAGTTCGCCGCAATCAGAAACTCCACGGGGCTCTCTGGACTGGCCAGGATCCCGTGGAGTTCTCGATGGACGCCATCAATCAGCGAGACCGATCAACGCCGCATCCAGTTCAGCCCGAGGCCGCCGAAGAGATTGCTGATCAATCCGCGCCGAGGCGGAGGGGCTTGATTGGTCGAATTCGAAGCGACCGTCGGATCGGTGGGTTGGGTCGGGTGGGAATCCAGGAGGGGCGCATTCGTGCCGGAGCGCGGTGAGTCAAGATCTTCCACGTTCAGCACGGGGATGTTGTCTCCACGGACGACCGCCTCGCCGTCCGCATCGCCACCTGTCAAGCGTGCGGAGGTGTTCTGCTCCGGCTGTGGCGCGGGCGCCGACAGCTCCGGCGCGTCGTCTCCCCGGCCTGGTGTGACAGTTCTTGCCCGATCGCCGCGCCGGGACGGGGATACGGCCGCCCCTTTGGGCAAGTCCTCGAAGGGAGACCGGCGAGGTGTTGCTCGTGGATTCTGTCCTCCACCGGGCGGCTGAGCAGCCGGGCCGTCCATCAGGAATGGGTCGCGGTCTGCCGGCGGTTGTACGTCGGGCATATTCGGTGGGACCTGCCGCGGCTGCGGACCAAACTCATCCTCGGGTCCTAGTTCGTCCATCTCCGGCGGTTTCCCGAGGGGCCGCTCGGCGAATTCCTTCTCCCGATCGGCGGTCTGCTTGCTCGGACATCCCCAGCCCGCCGGGAACGGCGACCAGCACGTCGGATGGTAGCCGAAATACTGCTGCTTGTAGTACTTATAGACCGCATCCTCATTCGGACAGGGAGGTCTCTCCCTGCGGATCGGTGCCAGCGGGAACAAACCGGTCTGCTGAGCCTGCGCTCGCTCGGACAGGCTGACTGCCATGGTCAGCACGGCCATCACCAGCGCCCGGCTTCCCCATTTGACGTCTCTGCGCATGCTCGCCTCGTCCGATCGCGGTTGACTTGGTTCGCCTCCGAAGAATTCCTGGGCGGAGGCTGTCCCATCCTCACATCGAGCTTAACTCGTTCGATCGGGTTCCTCGCTCCTCTCACTCCAGCGAATCTGGAGAAAACAGCGATTCTCCGCTTTTTGCGCAATTGACGGATTCGGGGTATTTATCGATTGAGCCGCTTTTGAGTGTTCCGGCCGCGATCCGTTCGTCGAAACAATGAGACGAGACAAGTGCGGAGTCGCGCCGTTCCCATCGCAGTCTTATTCCGGAGTCGCGAACCCGCCATGGTGCACGGATGTTCTGATGCGGATCGAGGGCATCGATCGCAAGGTCGGGACATCCGACGGTATCCCACGGATGGAGGAAAAGTCCGATGAACGGATTACGATGGAAGTTCGCGTGCGCCGGCCTGGTTTGTGCAGCGGGATTGGTAAACGTCGAGCAGGCGGAGGCCCAGAGCCTGGGCGCACCGCCCACCGGGATGGCGGCGTCTACCGGCACATCGATCGGCGGAACTTCGATCACGCCGATTCCCCTGGCCATGCCGATGACAAATCCGGCGTTCACCAATGGCGCCGCCGGCTCGGGATATGATGTCGGCGGGACGCCGGTGCAGGGCAATATCTTCGCCAATCCCTACGCGGCGCCTTTTTTCTACGGCAGTCTGATGCCGGGTGGGATGGGCCTCGGGGCGGCCAGCACCTCGACGACCACGACCGCGGGCTCGACATCGACCCCGACGACGGCATCGACCTCGCAGCGTGGGATGGGCCTAGGGGCGATGCAGATGGGCATGATGATGATGGCCACGCAGAACCCGAACGGGGTTGGTTCGGGGGTGTTGAGCGGCGTCCGGAGCAACCGGACTCAGGGCCGCGCCAAGGCGACGACCCAACCGGTGGCACGGACTCACTTCACCTCGGGGCCGGCCGGCCTGGCGGGGCATTACTTCAATCGCGGTGGCCCACGGTCCTCCATTCCTCAAAGTTACTACAACCGGCAAACTCGGTACTTCCCGTAAAATGCTCAAACGGAGGAAGCTTACCCCGTTTCGATTTGAGCGAACGAGCGATTGTGCCGATTCTAAGTGTTGTCAAGATGGATCCGCGGGAATCGGCCCGGGTCCCGAGAACTGGGAGCGTACACGACGGGGAACAGGCCGGGTTCTGTGTGAACTGGACTGTCCGTGATCGTCCCCGGGGGTAGGTTTCGGTCCGTCCCCCGGGCGCCTGTTCGGCCGAAGTCGGAGTGCCGGGAGGATGTTTGGGATGAATCGCATAAGGACAAACTACCGACGGGCCGGCTGGCTCTTGACGCTTCTCCTCAGCGCCACATTCGGATGCCAGACGGTTCGGACGCCTGAAGATAAGGTCGCCAGCAGCAATATCCCCCGCGAGTTCACCAAGGTCAGCATGCCCGACTATATCGTCGAGCCTCCCGACCTGATCATCGTCGAAGTGCTGGAGGCCCTGCCGGGACGTCCGATCTCCGGCGAGCGTCTGGTGCGGCCCGACGGCAAGATCTCGCTCAGCTTCTACGGAGAGGTCTACGTCGCCGGCCTCACGATCCCGGAGGTCAAGGAGAAGATCGTCCTGCACCTGAGGAAATACATCTCCGACCAGACCCTCGGTTTGATCGAGATCGACGACAAGACCGGCGAGCCGAAGATCGACCCCAAGACCAACAAGATCAAGTTGATCGATCCTCGCGATACCGACCGCGTGTTCGTCGACGTCACGGCTTACAACAGCAAGAATTACTATATCCTGGGTGATGTGCTGGTGCCCGGTAAGCTGCCGGTCACGGGCAACGAGACGGTGCTCGATGCCCTGCAATATGCCGGCGGTTTGCTCCCGACAGCCGCTCCGAACAACATCCGCCTCGTCCGCCCGGCGCCCCCCGGAGCCTGCTGCGAGCAGAATTTGCCGGTCAACCTGGCCGCCATCACCAGCGGTGGCGACCCGACAACCAATTACCAGATGATGCCGGGCGACCGACTCGTCGTCTACCGAGACCCGATCGTCCGCTTCACGGTCTTCCTCGACCGGATCATCGCCCCGGTGCAAGCCGTGCTGGGAACGACCTTACAGACGGCCTTCGCCGTTCGATATGTGAAGATCGCCGGCACGCCTGTCACCACAGGCGCCGCGGCCAACGCTGCGGCGGCCGCCAGACAGCTCCCCCTGGAACCTGGTGCCAGGTAGCCTGAGCGTAATCGACGCCGCGGCCTGGCTGAGGAAGGCTGCGTGATCGGATCGATGGAGATGACCAGCCGGGGG
>JBKQHM010000585.1:0-4762 GCA_052148775.1 Isosphaeraceae bacterium
ATCGCGACCCCGACCCCAAGGAGGCCTTCACAAAGCACGTGCTAGATGTCGAGAAGGACCACGAATCGCACAACACGATCATCAACGGATATCCCGGACTGTTCATCTATGACGACGCCCCTCAGAAGGACCCCGAGTCAGACCTGGTCCACTACTGTAGGCGAGGGGAGGACTCGGTGCAGTTGGAGAAGACCGAGGTCAATCGCTGGGTAGACGCCCCGTTACTGATCCCCGTGGTCGACGTCCAGGGCAAGCGGTCCGTACGACCTTGGGGCAAGATCAGCGTCGACCAGGGCAAATCCTCGGACAGCCTCTCTCCCCAGGACGTCGCCAACCTCAGCGCGCTGGCCGCCGTCGCAGGGGGCGCGCTAGGCGAGAAGATCCGCGCTAGCCGTGACGAGGCGCTCCTCACCACCTACGAGGAGTACACTCGCGAGCTCGAGAAAGTCGAGCGGCTCGCATCCGACGAACGGGTCATGCCCCGCATCAAAGGCTGGCTCCTGGAGCTCTTCCGCAAGCTGTTCGACGTCGAGTTGGCCCTCTACCGCGATTATCGCCCCGAGGACAGGGTCCTCGTTTCCAAGGAGGAATTCGTCCGGCCGGTGACCGGCTGCCCCCTCCCGGAGACCAAGATACCCCCGCAGGTCAGGGTCGAGGATTTTCCCAGCTACCGGAGGTTCGGCCAGGCATTCGTGAACGACGAAGCGGCCGTGATCGACCCCAAGGGCATCGAGACCTACGCACACAACCGGCCCGACCAGGTGGTCCAGCTCAGCCCGGAGGTGCAGAACCGCCTGTCGGAGGCGGAGGTCCGGTATCTCAACTGGATCCAGTCGGAGGTCGGCATCCCGATCGTGGTGAGGAACAAGGTCCGGGGGGTGATCGTCGGGATGTCGGGCCAGGCGGATGCCTTCCCGCCGGATTGCGACACCGTCCAGCGCCGGTTCCGGAGCGTCGCACAATTGTGGTTCCAGCTCGGCGAATTACATGACGCGCGGACATGGGCAATCGCGACCCTGGGCAACTGCCTGAAGGCGTGGTCCCTCCTCCAAGGAGAGGACGATCATAAGCTCTACGCCGGGCTCGCCGCGATCCTCACCGCCGGATGCGGCCTACGCTGGCACCGCGCCCTGATCTTCCGCAACGTCGAGGTCTCCGGGTCGGGCGCCGAACTCGTCTACGCCATCGGGGGCATGGGGGAGAAGGAACACGGCAGACTCCAGGGATACATCGAGAGCACCGAGCGCGATCTGCTGGCACTGGTCCGGAAGCGGATCGACGATCCCAGGCCGCACGGGCCCGACGCCGACAGCGGAGAGGATCGGGTCGATTCCCTCTATGGCACATATCTGGAGAGTTCAGGGCCACGTCCGCGAATCTCTCGTTCCGACGAGCCGCGCCTCTTCGAGACGCTCCAGCGTAGGGCCCGAGGGCGGGAGAGCATGCCCTACCTCAAGCTCGAAAAGGGGGACAATCTGATCCGGTCCCTCAACGAGCGCTATCCCGCCCTCTTCGCGGCCCGAACGACCTATTTCTTCCCGCTCTACTCCAACAAGAGCGAGACCGAGCACCGCGGATCGCTCGGCTTCATCGCGATTGATAACGCCTATCGACCGAACCCGCTCGAGGACACCATACTCGCCCTCACGGCGGCGATCGTCGAGCTGGCTCGCGACGAAGTAGCGGCACGGCTGCGGTATCGCCTCTTCAACGGGATGGTCGGTGCACTGCCGTTCCTTCGGCACAGCCCCCAGATCAAGAACAGGTTCGCAGAATTCAACCAAGCCCTCGGTGACCTGCGGCCCGACCTCCGCAACATCACGCGGCCGGTGAAGGGTGATCCGAACCCCATCGCCGCCGTCAGACGGGCCTGGGCCAACCTCGAAGAGGTCGTGGAGAGCATGGCCCATGCCCAGAAACGGATCGAAGGATTCGAGCTCCCCGACAAGGTCACTGACTTGAAATCCCACCTTCTCGACGTGATCAACGAGTGGGAGGCGACGCGGCACGCGTCCTTCATCGTCAAGGACGTCAACCTGGAAGAGGGCCTCGGCCTCGACTGCGATGTTGCGATCCTCGACGGGGCCTTGCGCTGCGTGCTGGAGAACGCCGAGAGCGTCTCCCGGCGCGACGATGAAGGGCGGTTCTTCGTCGAGTTGAGGGCGACCATGCGACGGGACTTCCCACGATTCGAGGCGATGGTGACCGTGGAGATCACCGACTACGGCCCCGGGATCAAGGCGGAAAAAGAGCCGTTCCTGTTCATCGACGGGTTCACCGACCGTCGCGACTTCCTCGGCCCGATATCGCCGGAGGAGACGTTGAGCGATCACAAGGGCCTCGGCTTGGGAATGGCCCGAGCGTTCCTCCTGAGGTCCCACGGCGAGTTGCGGCTCCAGGACCGAGGCGGCGACGACAAGGGGGCGACCTTTGCCCTCCACCTGGGCAAGGGCCCCCTGGTCGCGAAATCCGCCCCCGGCAGCACGAGTACGGAGCCCACGCCATGACAGAGAGGGAATTGCTCGGCGACATCAAGTCCGCCATGGATAAGCTGGAAAAGCAGCTCCAGGGCCAGTCGACCAAATTCGAGCGAACCTACGCCGCCCTTCAGGTGGTCATCGACCTGGCCGGGGAATGGATGAAGCTCCGCGACCTGGAGTCCCTCAGGGATGAGATCTTGCGGTGCGACGTCTCCCTGAACGAGGAGCTCGGGGAGGTCCGGGACCGGTTCGCCGGGCTGATCTCCGACGCGGACACGGTCATCGGCCGGACGCGGCACACGCGGGGGTACTTCCTCGACCCGATCCGGCCGATCCACCGCCCCGTCAAGGGTGCGGGAGCCAAGGGAAAGCCCCCTCACTCGGAGCCAACGGCGGACGTCATTTTCGTCCACGGGCTCGATGGCGACGCATACGCCACATGGCGACACGACCCGATCCGGCCGTACGCATCCTGGCCCTATTGGCTGGCGGAAGAGTTGCTCCACGTGAAGTTCTGGACGCTGGGCTATCCCGCCGCCAGCTCGGAGCTGAAACGCAATCAAGGGCTCGCCCTCGAGCACATCGCCGAAGGTTCACTCGAGGCCCTGAGGGGCAGGGCGGTCGGCGGGCGAGCCCTGATGTTCGTCGCCCACAGCCTCGGTGGGCTCGTCGTGAAGAAGATGATCCACCGCTCGGTGTCACTGTCGAACGACGAGCCGGGCCACGAGCATGGCTTCCTGAAGGACAGAGTGCGAGGAGTTGTGTTCCTCGGGACGCCACACAGCGGAGCGAATCTGGCGACACTCGCCCACGCCCTGAGCTTCTTCTACCGATGTACCATCACCATGGAGTACTTACGTAAGAATCACCCCACGATCGATGAACTCGGGGATTGGTTCCGGAAATACGCGGACAAGAACCGCGACATCCATATCCACGCACACTGCGAGATGAAGAAGTTGGCCGGATTATCGGGGTTACTCAAGTGTCTCGTCGTCGAGCTGTCGAGTGCCGACCCACACATCGCCCACGCTAAGGTGTTCAAGGCTGCGGAGAGAGATCACATCACGATCTGCAAGTGCAAGTCGGACGACGAGGTCTACAAGAAGACCCGCGACATGATCCTCGCGATCGCTCCGCGAGCGTGAACGACCCCCGTGACGGCCGCCTCTAAGATCTCACGAGGAGACCCTGCGGGGAGCGTGCCCGACGAAGTCAAACCGCCAGTGGTGTCCGGGGACGGGCCTTCCGCCAGATCTTCAGCTTGTTCCCCAGGAGCTCAAGGTAGTTAATCGTGGCCCACTCCGTGAAGATGAAGTCGTCGCCCCCGCGATCGAGCACCTCGGCACCGATCTCCGGGTACTTGGTCGTCAGACCGAGGATCCGGCAACTCGTCTGTCGCTTTCGCAACTGCTCGATGATATCGAGACCTTCGGTCGTGGGCTCGCCGGGAGTCAACGAGATATCGACCACGGCGACATCGAAGCGCTGGGTGCCGATCGCTTCGAGAGCCGAAGCCTCGTCGATCGCCTCGACGACCTCGGAATCCGCGTATCCGGCTCGCACGACCGCCCGTCGGATCGCCCAGAGCGTTTCTTCATCATCATGCACCAGAAGAACCTTGGCCATCGTATGGTTCCTGTTTCACCACGACGAACACGTCGTGCATCTCAGTATTCTAATAAGATGGGAAAGCCGCCGCGAGTAAATCCGGTCCCGCGTGGCACAGAAACTTCCTCACGGACCGACAGCCATCCGAAGGCCTCGCAACGCCCCACATGGGCGCATCGTACCGTGAATGCCGCCTTTGCAGCTAGGTGGTTCTCCCTCCGAACCGATTATGCAAGCCGGGGGCCAAATCCTTTATCGGCCGTATTCGGGGCCTGATCCGCATCAATGTCCAAGGCACACGAGATGCATTCCGAGTCCATGCCTCACGCGAGCATCCTGGTTGGACTGCGGGCTAAGACATCCCTCTCCTCCGGAACTCTCGATCTTATCCTCCTAAACATTTGTCCAAAAACATCCTCCGTTCTAGGCACGGCATTGTCACATCGCGGGTCCGTCAAGTTGACCGTTTCGGCGCATCGCCGCCGAACCAATTGACACTGATCTTTTTAGTAAAACACCAGTTGCATCGCTTCGGCTCCGATCATCGGGGCCGAAGACTGTCAATCTGGAATCGGCTTAAACACATCAAATGCGACAATCGTTCCAACACGCTGAGGCTAATTGATGTTGGCCCGCATTGCTACCAAGCAGTGGGAAGATGATGACGTTTA
>JBKQHM010000586.1:0-19593 GCA_052148775.1 Isosphaeraceae bacterium
CGCAGCCGGCTCCGCCATTGAGTGAACGCCGTTCGACCTCGCGAGGACGACAGCCACCGGTCGGTCGCAAAGTCACCCATGACCGATGACCAATGACCAGTGACCCATCAACGGATCGCCCGATCGCTGTCCCCGCCCAGTCCGAGGACGCGCTTGGATTGATCGATGTCTTCGAGCGGCATGGCGAGTTCGTCGTGCGGATCCTCCTTCGAAGACTCGAGCATGACCCATCGCGCATCGGACGGAAAGACGGGTTGTGCGAGCTCGGCCTTGAGGAATTTGCCGAGTGTATGACTGAGCGCGACCGCGCCCCGGCCGGCGAGATGAGTCGCGTCGATGAACATCGACGGGTCCGACACGACCTTGCGCGCGTCGAGGACGGTCACAAGACGGGGATACTTCGACTGGTAGGATCGGACCCAGCCCTCGAACCGGGTCTCGGAACCGCTACGATCGCGTAGGGTCTCGAGGCCCGAGGAAATCGGGGGCAAGAGCCAGAAGACCCGGATGTTGCGTTCGGATGCGAGCCGCAGTAATCGATCGATCCCCCTGGCATTGCTCGCGTCGACGAAGAATGCGCTCGGGTGCAGGCGTTTCTCGACCTCCGCCGGAAGCTCGCCGTGATATCGGGATTGGAGGCTTGCGACGTTGGCACCGTCATTGACCGTCCAGTTCCTCCAGAGGAGGCGGTTGATCTCATGGAGGGGGTCGGCATGTCCGTCGAGCGCGGCGAGCAAGTTCGATCGGATCTCCAGGCGCGAGCGCAGCGAAGGGAGCAAGGATCCCACCAGGGCCGCCGTCGCCGTCTCGGGGCGCCGGCTGATCACGCCCAGCTCGAGGCATTCGCGCGGTGACAGCACGGCCGGCCAGTACTGTGCGTTGAAATCGGGGCTCCCCATCAGCACGGCCTGCTTGGTATTGATGACGATCGCGGACGGGTGCGCCCCGGCGTCGAGCGCGCGCCGCAACACGAAGTAGGTCATCACGGTCGGGGACCGCGCGGCCGCCAGGTTCACCGTCCGCAGGCCCGTTTCCGACTCGATCAAAGATGGGATCACCGCGTGCTTCGCCAGGCTGTCGCCCAGGCAGAGCAGATCGCTGTCGGCTGCTCTTGTTCGGGCGGTCTCCATGCTGAATCGCCAGCTCAGGCTGACCGGATCCGAGAGATCGAGCCAGTGCCCGGCGAAGGCGCCCTCGATCGCCACGAGCAGCCCGATCATCCCGATTAGCCCCAAGGGGACCGGACTTCTTAGGCGGCCTGCTCGCAATGCGACACCCACGGGCACGGAGTACTCGCGATCGCGCCGCGAGAACGCGGGTCCTTCATCAGATCGTATCGAGGGGGACGAGTCGGAGTCAGTCATCGCGGCGGCCCCGAATTGGAACGCGAAGAGGCGAATAGGGGCGGACATGCCGTCGGCCCCGACTTCGATCGCTCACGATGGGCGAGCGACACGGTCGCCA
This sequence comes from Isosphaeraceae bacterium, assembly GCA_052148775.1. Classification (GTDB taxonomy): domain Bacteria; phylum Planctomycetota; class Planctomycetia; order Isosphaerales; family Isosphaeraceae; genus CAVZRC01. Next base: position 1,465 of record JBKQHM010000586.1, read on the forward strand.
CTCTCGGACGGAACTTCGCGCATCTTTGACGAAGTCCGCGGGATTGGCAAGCGAGTTCTGGGCCCGATCACAACCCACTTCTTTCGGACGACACGGTTGACATCCGCGGGACCTCTCTTCGCGGCGGGAACCCCGGTAGCTGGCCTCGACTGCGCAATGTCTCGCGGATCGCTTCGAAGATCGCGCGATGACCTCGAGCATTGGGATGCTTATCCCAGGCCGAGATCCGGAATTCTTCCACTTCGAGGGCATCGAATGCCGTCGTGACGTCAAGATAGTCCAGCCCGTGGCGATCCGCCAGCGAGCGGATCAACTGGAGCACGCGCGGTGACTTGCCCTTGCTGTCCGCTCGTGGCAGGATCACGACGGTCAGCGGGACCCCCAGTCGTTTCGCCTCGGCGCCCCAGCCGGCATAGACCGTGTCCAGCATCGTCTCGGACTCGCCCTGAAACTTGGTCCGGAACGATTCCTGGGTCTCGCCCGGCGTGACGCCCGTGCGGCGTATCGCCTCGGCGACGAAGGGATAAGGGACCGGAAGCCGGCGATCCACGACCCCCTGGATATGCGTATCTTCCAGCCAGGAATCGAAGAATGAGGCATCGCAGATCAGCCAGTCGGGTTGGAACCGTCCCGCCTCTTGCTGGAGCCGGTAAAGTCTGCGACTCGGGGAATCGCCGGCGACCGAGAGGTTGACCACCTCCACGCGATGCGACGGCTCGATCCAGCTTCGCATCCAGCCTTCCAACAGGTTGGTATAGATCTCGTCGTTGCTCACGCCGTAGCCCATGCTGTTCGATGAGCCGAAGACGACGATCCGGAACGTCCCCGATGGCTTCTCGATCGACACCTCTGGTGTGCGGAACCCCAGGCCGTTGGTCTGAAACTCGGTGCCATTCCAGCGGATGTCCAGGTTGGGCTTCAAGTTCCACCGCAGGTAGCTGGGCAGTTCCTGGACGATTCCCGTCTGCTCTCCGCCGAATGGGAGCCACCCGGGCGGCGGCCCGGCCGCCGTCGCGGGGCCGCCCCAGCTCGACGAATTGATCAGCGCCTCGTAGTAGCCGATCGGCAGGGCGTGATCCGCCTCGTTGGGCCTCGAGACGCCGCGAAGCGCGTAGATCAGTGTGCGATCGCCCGCCAGGCCGGCTAATGCGAGCAGTCCCATCATCATCAACGAGGATGACCCCCGGCGAGTCGAGAAAAGCGTCGCGAGTTCTCTCCGCATCGCTGGATTCCCTTCCATGGGATCCTCAGGATCCGAGGTTCGCCCTCGAGGTTTGCCAGTCCTCCCCGCGGGGCTATTCCGATAAAGGACCCCTTCGGCGCAATCTGGCCGCATCCGGAGTTCGGCGGCCTCGATCGTCCGGGGGAAGAGGACGCTCAGGCGACTCGCCTCTTCTCGGCCAGGAGAGCCTCGATCCGCTCGATCGAGTCCAGACGCTCGGCGCCGGCCTCATGGGCCTCGATCGTGATCCCGAAGTGATCTTCCAGGAAGGTAACGAGCCTCAGCGTGCTGATCGAATCGAGGATGCCACCGGTGATCAATGGCGTCTTCGACGTGAGCTCCGACGGATCTTCACCCGGGAGGAACTCCCTCAAGATGTATTCATGGAGGGTATTCGAAACGTCTTTCATCGGCGACCTCGGAGGAAGAGGTGCCCGGCGGGCGGCCCGCGGGCGGAACGATCCGGCGAGAGCTACGAGTCGGCCTGAAGGCGCGTCCGACGACCCCCGCACGACGGCGATTCACCATCCGATTCTAGCCGCCATCGGGGATATTACTAGAGTAAGTCGATGTAAACAAGTGTTAAATTCGATATTTTGAGGCGTTGCCGAGTCCGACCGGAGGGATTCTAGCCGGAAGGCCGGAATTTGCCAGCGCAAACTCGCGATTCACCGCCGTCTATGATCGGACTCGCCGAGGGCTTTCCCCGGGGCGGCCGCGGCCTGATTTAGCGGAGACTCGCGGTCATAGACGCGGATCTGGACCTGATCGTGGGTGGTCACGCGGGGGGGGATCATGGCAACCGGCTGCCGGTCTCCGATTAGGTCGCGAACCACCCGGCTGTAATGCCAGTGCCCCTCGACGTGTTCCTTGCGTACGACGACCCAGCGAATGTCGGGGTGGGAAGGGGCTTCGTAAACCTTGGCAAAGGGGTAGCCGGGACGTTCGCTGAAGAAGAGGGACCAGTTCGTCAGGTCCAGGACGCGCTGGGTCGAATCGGCTTTCTGGGCGATCCATCGGCCGGTCGATTGATAGACGTCGTAAGGTCCGGCGTTCGATGGTCCCAGCGCCCGGACGTTCGGCATGACCACAAAGAGGCCGAGCAAGGCGGCCCACACGGCCGGTCCGGGCCGAAGTCGTTCGGCGGAAAGGCCCAGCCATTGACCGGGGATCGCCACCTTGGAAATCGTCCAGGCGAGCCCGTGTGCCGCCGCGAGCGTGAGGATCATACCGGGGACCAGCCCATGCCGTACTGTACAATATCCCCCGGTTGCATGGAGACGCACCAGCGCAGCCGCTGACGCGATGAGTACGATCGCCAGGAACAGCCAGGCGCGCATCCGGGAGACCTGGAAGGCCGCAAGCACCAGCCCGAATACGCCCATCGCGAACATCGGCGGGGTCACGGCCGCTCGGAAAACCTTGAGCATCCTAACCGTGGCTGACCGGTAGGTCTCTGCCGTCGACTGATCGGGGGGCAGGGGATGCTCGCGCTCCAGCCCCATCGGGTCCGACTGCGGAGCCAGGCCGAGCACCCGGGCGATTCCCGGCTTTGTGCCGAGCCCTCCCTTCGCGGCGACGTAGGGACCGACGAGGAGGACAAGACCTCCGGCCAGGAAGGCCAGGGCTCGCCACCACCTCGGCCAGTTGATCCGGGTCACGGGCAGCATTGGCAGCAGCAAGAGGGTCAGCACGATCGCGGCGGGAAGGAGCATCCCTTCCGGCCGGGTCAGATACGCCAGCGCTCCGAATCCGATCGCCATCGGCAACCAGAAGAACCGTCCTTCTCTCAGGAACCGGACGGCCCCCCACAGGCCGAATGTCCACCACAGCAGGAATGTGCTCTCGCTCAGGACGTTGACCACCACGTAGCCGATGATGGGGTTCAAGAGCGCGAGGACGCAGGCGAGCCAGGCCGCCTGTTCTCCGAACAGCTCGAGGGCGAGCAAATACGTCGGGATGACCAGGAGCACCCCGCAAACGAAGCAAAGCGCCAGCGCCGCGCGCTCCCATGAGCCCGGACCGACGCCCCCGAGGATGCTTCGGGCCGCGACGATCCCGAGCGGATGGAGGGGATGGTCGATCCCTTTGAAGACGCCTTCGGTCCAGGATCCCTGCTGGATCTGTTCCGCGCGGTGGATGTATCGGAGCCCGTCGGCGAAGGTCGCCTCGGTGTGGCGAATCTCCCAGCCCAGTAAGGCCGCGGCACCGGCCATGAGCAAGCCGATGCGGGCGGCGTGCTGCAACGTGGTCACGCGGTTCCATCCTTTCGGTGTTCGAGCAGGGTCGCGCCGGTTCGCGCCCGCGCTCGATGCATCCGTGCCGATCCTTCAAGCGAAGTCGGGGCCTTTGTCGAGTCCGCCGGGTTTGTCCCGAACTGCGGGGCAGGCTCGCCCCCGCCTTCGTCATCGGGTGCCGTGACCGATCCGGCCAGTTCCAGGATGGCCCGTCCTCGTAGGGGAATCCCCCTTTGGAGTCGGCGCGACACCTCGGCGATTATCTTCCAGGCCCGTACCTCGTCCTGCCGTCCTTGCCATCGAGACCACCACTCCCGGACTGCCGCCTCGATGGTCACGATGACGGATAAGGTCCGGAATTGCCAGCGCGGTAAGTGCTTGCGGAAATAAAGCAGCTTACTGTGCCGTGTGATGATCCGCATCTTGGGCGAAATCGTCCGATTTTGCAAGGGATGTCGGTGGATCACGCTCACGTTCGGATCGAACTCAACCCGCCAACCACGATCGCGGGCCACCCGGCTGAAGGCCACCTCTTCGTGATACAGGAAGAAATCCTCGTCCATCCCGCCGATTTCGTCGATCATCGGTCTGTATACGAGCATGCACGCGCCCGTGACCCAATCGACCGCCCCGGCGCGGATTCTCCAACCGGGCTGGTATTTCCTGCGGGAGCGCGGTAAGAACTGCTCCCAGATCGATCGGGCCAGCGACGGGAACGCACCGACGGACCCTTGTGGTGATCCGTCGGGATTCCTCAATCCAAACCCGACGATTCCGGGCTCTCCGTTCGGATCGCATTCGTAGTGATCCAGTCGCCTGAAGACGCGGGCCAGGAAGCCGCTGGTAATCTCCACATCCGGATTGAGGACCAGCAGCCAACGGCTCCGCGAGGTACGCCAGCCGGCATTGACACCGACGGCGAAGCCCCCGTTGTCCGGGCGGCCCAGGATCTCCAGGCCGGGCAGGACGCCCGCGATCTCGTCGGGAATCGGGCCGCGTGACGCGTTGTCCACGACCACGACCTGGCAAAGGCCAGAAACGAACTCCGCCTCCGACCTCAGGGATTCCACGAGCCGGACGACATCCGGCCAGCTCTCGTAATTGACGATGATCACGGCCAGCCGGGGCTCGGTGCTCGTCGATTCCGCGGGTTGGCCGGCCTGCAACAGTCCCACTGGATTCCTCTCCCCGCAAGTCGGATGCAGTCGGTAAAGACGATTCATTGGATATCTTCGGAATAATTCATATTTAAGGTCGGTTCGGCCGATGCTAGAGCTTGAGGGAAAAACGAGGCACGGTTAGCCGGACGCGGACTTACGATATGAGGATAAGGACGTCAAGCTCGAACCCGGAACGGTCCGGGGTGTGACGCGGCCCATGAGCCCGAGACCCAGGATGGGTGACGATTCATGAACAACACACTGGATGTCGCGGGACACCTCGCGACCGCGGCAGGCCGCACGACCCCACCCAGCCGGGTCGTCCTGGTCGGCGCCCGTCGGGATGCTCGGCGGCTGGTCCGTCGCCTGCGGAGCAGGCCCTGGAGCGGCTTGCCCATCGTCGGCTTCGTGGATACGGGACATTCCCGGTCTTCGAGCATGCGGCTACGGAGTCGTCACCTCGCCATCCATCCCGAGACCGATCCGGTGCCGATCCTGGGTCACATCGATCGCCTCGATGAATTGGTCGACCGCGCCCGCGCCACTCATATCATGGTGGCCGTTTCGCAAGAAAGCGGTTCTCCCCTCCCACCCCGAGTGACCCGGCTCGTCAATCCGGATGTCGCCGTCCATTGCGTCTCGGTCGATTCCGGGTTGCTCGACCTGGATTCCTTGACCAGCCTCGCGACCGATGCGACCTGGCCGTCTGCCGGCACCGACCGCCCCCGGGGGTGGTTGCGCTCCAACGCCTGGGGCCAGCTCTCCTGGGCTCGGATCGTCAAACGCCTGGTGGACATCACCCTGTCGGCCATCCTGCTGGTGCTGCTGGCCCCGCTGTTCGCCGTGGTCGCCGTGGCCATCCTGGTCTCGTCGGGCCGGCCGATCTTCTACAAGCAGCAGCGGGTCGGGCAAGGGGGACGACTCTTTCCCATTATCAAGTTCCGCAGTATGCGTTGCGATGCCGAGCGAGAGACCGGACCGATCTGGGCGCTGGATCACGACGCACGATGCACGCGGATCGGGGATTGGCTGCGGCACTCCAATATCGACGAGTTGCCCCAGCTCTTCAACGTCCTGCGAGGCGAAATGAGCCTCGTCGGGCCGCGGCCGGAGCGGCCGATCTTCGTCGACGAGTTCCGGAACAAGATCCCGGATTATGACCTGCGGCACGCGATGCCCTGCGGCATGACGGGCTGGGCCCAGGTCCACGGCTGGCGCGGGCGGACGTCGCTCCGCAAGCGAATCCAGTACGACCTCGACTACATCCAGCGCTGGACGATCGGGATGGATTTCCGCATCCTGCTGATGACCATTCAGCACGTCTTCTGGGGAAAGACCTCGTGGAACGAGTCGAAGCGAGTGGACCGTTCGGAGACCTGAACGCCGCGCTTCGGGGCGACGATCGGTCGATACCCACCTGCTCGATCGTGATCCCGACCTACAACGGCCTCGAGCTCCTGCGTATTTGTCTGGCGAGCATCGAACGCCACCGGCCTCCCGGACGATCGTGTCCGATCGAGGTCGTGGTGGCCGACGATGCCTCCACTGACGGCACGCCGGAATGGTTGTCGGCGACCTATCCGGGCGTCCGGCTGGTGCGGCTGGAGAGCAACGGCGGCTTCTGCGCCGCGGCGAATGCCGGGATGGCCGCGGCCCGCGGCCGGTTCATCCAGCTCCTGAACAACGACACCGAAGTGACCGAGGCCTGGATCGAGGCGGGCCTGGCCCCATTCGTCGACGACACGGTCGGATCGGTGGCGCCGCTGGTCCTGGTCCGATCCGACCCGAGGCGGGTCGACTCGGCCGGCGATACCTATGCCCTGCCGGGCTGGCCGGTCAAGCGGGGGCATGGCCAATCGGCGGATTCCTGGGCCGAGCGACCCGCCGGCGAGGTCTTCGGGGCCAGCGGCAGCAGTGCCTTCTACCGGACCGAGGCCCTCCGGCGCTCCGGCGGTTTCGACCCGCTTTTCGGATCGTACTACGAGGACATCGACCTGGCCTTCCGCCTGCGATGGGCCGGATATCGATGCGTCTTCGCGCCCGCGTGTCGGATCCATCACGACGTCTCGGCGACGTACGACCACCGGAATCCCAGACTCCAACGCCGGATGTCCCGCAACGCCGAGCTGGTCTTCTGGTCGAACCTGCCGACGCGGACGCTCGCCCTGGCCATCGTGCCTCACCTGGCATTCATCTCCGCGCAAGCCGCATGGCGACTCGCCCGCGGACGCCTCGGCCCGTTCCTCACCGGCAAGCTGGACGCGCTCCGCGCATGGCGGCAGATCCGCGAACGCCGTCGAAGACGCTCGGTGATCGCACGATCGGCGATCCGGCCGCCTCACTTCGCGCTCACCAGCGGCTCCATGGAAGACGTCCGCAACCACCTGAAACGGCCACTGGAACGTTCGCGGAGCCGAGCCCTCGGCCGCCAATAAGAAGCTCAAACGAGCCGGATCTCGAATCGATTGACGGACGCGGGCGGCAAGGTGCAACGCAGCTCTTTCCCCTTCGACGCGTTAGGCCTCGACGCGGGTGTCACGGCGTCCGGGCTGTCGAACATATTATGAGCGTTCAAGAGATTGGCCGTCAGGACCGTGTGCCGGACATGCTCCGCCTCGCCCCCCTTGAGGCGGATGACGATCTCCGCCGGCTCGGTCGCGTGGGTATGGACGAGCGTCAATGTCGCGTCCTTCGGCCCACTCCGGGAACCCGAGCCCGCGACGCGGAAAATCCGCTCCGGACCGCCGCGGGTCTGGAACGTCACGTCGCTCGCTTGGACGTCGATCCGGACCGCCTTGGCACCCTGGTGCGGTCGATACATCGTGTAGACGTGGAACGTGGGCGTCGCGACGAAGTTGTCGCCATCGGCGAGGAAGAGCGAATGCAGGTTGTTGATGAGTTGCGCGACGTTCGCCATGTCGACCTTGTCGGCGTGTCGGTTGAAGGTGTCGAGCGAGAGTGCCGCGACCAGGGCATCGCGTAACGTGCCGATCTGCTCGAAGAGATGTCGTTTGTTGATCTCGGTCCCGGCCGGATGCCAGCTCCCCCACTCGTCCACCACCAGCTTGATCGCGTGTTTGCGGTCGAACTCGCCGAGGATGGCCCACTGGTCCTTGATCAGGGTTTCCATCTTGTTGGCCTTGAAGAGCTGCTCGTACCACTGGTCGCGACTGAACTCGAGGGCATGTCCGGTCGTCCCGCAATAATAATGGGGCGCCCAGCCGTGCATGGGTGCCTTGGCGCCGTCGGCCCACCTCGCGAAGAACCGGCGCGTCCAGTCGTGGTCGTTGCTGTTGGGTCCGGCGGCGATCAAGTAAAGCGGTACCCCGTATTCCGGCACCCATTCGGTGAACCGGCGGTACTCGCGACAATAATCCTCGGGGACGAATTTGCCGCCGCAGCCCCAGCTCTCGTTGCCGACCCCCCAGTATCGAATCCCGTACGGTTCACGACGCCCATCGGCCACCCGTTCGTCGGCCAGGCTGGTCGAACCGGCCGGCGCGTTGCAATACTCGACCCACTGTTGGAACTCCTCGGGCGAGCCGGTCCCAACGTTTGCCGCGAAATACGGCTCGACGCCGCAAAGCTGGCAGAATCGCATGAATTCGTGCGTACCAAACTGATTCGACTCGGTCTCTTCACGCCAGCGGCCGAATCGCCGGGGCCGCTTCGATGCCGGGCCAATCCCGTCGCGCCAGTGATACTTGTCGGCGAAACATCCTCCGGGCCATCGGACGACGACCGGCCCGAGCTGCTTGACGTGCTCGATGAGCGTCTTCCGGATGCCATCGATGTTCGCCACCTTCGAATCCCGGCCGACCCAGATCCCATCATAAATGACGCCGCCGATGTGTTCGGCGAACTGGCCGTAGATCGCCGGTCGGATCGTGGCGATCGGCTCATCCAGCAGGACGGTGACCGACATATCGGCTGCCGCCTCGCCCCGCGCCTGGATGGCACGCGATGCGGTCGTCGCGGCTCCCACACTCACGCCGGCCACGGCGATGCGTCTCAAGGCGTTGCGGCGGTCGATCGGCTCGTTCAACATGCTGATGGCTCCATATCGGGAGAGAATCGGCCCGCGATGCCCCGGGATACGACGGCTGACAGGATCGGCCTTCGAGCGAAACCCGGTGCAAACCGCGCGGCATTATAGCCCCGATCGGAACGCACCGCCAACCTTCCCCGAAGATTCCGATCGACCGGATTCCACACGATTGGGAGGACCGGGGAATCGCCGGAAGTCCCTGCCTACAGAAAAGCTCCGGTTGACAAGGCCATCGCGATCGAGTATGTTCGACAAGTGTAGTTTTACAGATGTCGGATTTCATCCCTCGTTTGATTGCGCGATCATGGTCAGCCTGAGATCGACCCCGGATCGGCTGGAGCGGGCACGTGGCCACTACCGCGCCTGTGACCTGTGCGAGCACCGTTGCGGGGCCGACCGGGAGGCGGGCGAGCGTGGTCCTTGCAAGGCGGGGCCGGTGGCGAGGGTCTACAAGCATCGGGTGGAGTATGGAGAGGAGTGGGAGCTAGTCCCGTCCCACCTCTTTTATCTCTCGGGCTGCGACCTGCGCTGTGCCTTCTGCGTCGCGGGGATCAACGCGTTCGACCCGAGGCGGGGGCGAACCCTGACGGCGGAGTTCCTCGCCGAGGCCGTCGATCGAGGACGTGCGGAGGGGGCACGCACGCTCCAGTGGGTCGGCGGCGAGCCGACCGTCCATCTCCCGGCCATCCTGGATGCCATGGCCGGCTGCGACGACCTGCCGCCGGTCGTCTGGAAGTCCGACTTCCACGGGACGTGCGCGGCCTTCGCATTGCTCGCCGGGGTGATCGACGTCTATCTCGCCGACTTCAAGTTCGGCAACGATGCTTGCGCCCGACGGATCGCGGGCGTGGAGAACTACCTGGCCATCGTGACCCGCAACCTGCTCACGGCGTCCGCGCAGGGCGACCTGATCGTGCGCCACTTGCTCTTGCCCGGTCACTTCGACTGCTGCTTCCGTCCGATCGTCGACTGGATGAAGGCGTACTTGCCGGGGGCCAAATTCAGCGTCCGCGACGGTTATCTGCCGAGCTGGCAGGCCGACCGTCATGCCGAGCTCGCCCGGCCGCTCGACTCGGCGGAAGGGGCTCGGGCATGGGATCTGGCGGCGCGATCCGGGTTGAGAGTCATCGAATGAAACCCAACAAACACCAGGCGCCGGATACCGTCGACGAGTCGGCCGAATGTGAGATCACGATCCAGCCCGATGGGCGGGTTTTCGCCTTCGGGATCACGGGCCCGATGGCCGCCGTGCTCGCGACGATCCCGACGTCGGACGAACGCATGAAACGCCTGCTCGAGCGGATCAGCCGGCTCCAGCCGGGTCCTGAGGCCCCAGAGACTTGCCCCAACGAGGAGTGCCACTAATGCCCGAGCCTGTGGGTTTGAATGGACATCGACCGCCCGTCCCCGGCGAGGGGCGTCGCGAGCTGCGGTCTCCGGCCGCCACGACCCCGGCGCAGACCCAGCCGGCCCCCGCCTCGAATCCGAAGCGGCCGCCCGATGAGCTCGAGGTGTTGATCCGCGCCCGATATCCGATCATCTACGTGGTCACCTGGGAGGAAGAGCGGCTCGAGCAGCGGCTCTTCGAGATCGCCAAGAAGCGGAACAAGACGCTGCACATCTGGACGTGCAGCCAGGGCGTGGTCCAGTTCGGTGCCGAGCCGCAACGGGGCAAGACCGGCTCGGGCAACACCTGCGACCCGATCGGGGGACTGGACGCCGTCCTCAGCCACGTCGACCCGGCCATCTTCCTGTTCAAGGATCTCCACGACCACCTCGACATTCGCGTTTGTGCCGGCAATCTCCGGAACATTCGCCGGCTCCGGGATGTGGCACACGCCTTGCGCGACACCTACAAGACCGTGGTCCTGGTATCGCCCCTGATGAAGATACCGGTCGAGCTCTCCAAGGACGTAGCGGTGGTCGAGTTCGGCACGCCGTCGGTCGACGACTTCAACGGGTTGCTCGACCGGATCATCGACGACGTGAAGGACCAGCCGAGGATCAGCATCAACCTCGACGCCGAGGGCCGCGAGAAGCTCGTCCACGCCGCGCGTGGGTTAACTCTGAAAGAGGCCGAGAACGTCTTCGCCAAGACTCTCGTGCTCGACGGCAAGCTCGACGCCGATGATATCAGCGTCGTGTTCAGCGAGAAGCAGCAGATCATTCGGAAGAGCGGGACGCTCGAATACTACGAGAGCCAGGAGCGATTCGCGACGGTCGCGGGCCTGGAGAATCTCAAGGAATGGCTGAGCAAGCGGAGCGCCGCGTTCAGCGAGCGGGCCGCCCAGTTCGGCCTGCCCGCGCCCAAGGGGGTGCTCTTGCTGGGCGTGCAGGGTTGCGGCAAGAGCCTCTGCGCAAAGGCGGCGTCGAGCCTGTGGAAGCTGCCCCTGCTGCGATTCGACATCGGCCGGGTCTTCGGCAGTCTCGTCGGCTCGAGCGAGGAGTCGATGCGTCGGGCGATCCAGACGGCCGAGAGCGTCGCGCCGGCGATCCTCTGGATCGACGAGATCGACAAGGCGTTCGCCGGCACCCAGGGGTCCGCCGGCAGCGACGGCGGCACCGCTTCGCGCGTCTTCGGCACGTTCCTGACCTGGCTCTCGGAGAAGACAGCCCCGGTGTTCGTGATCGCCACGGCCAACGACATCAGCCACCTGCCGCCCGAGCTCCTCCGCAAGGGCCGCGTCGACGAGATCTTCTTCGTCGATTTGCCCAACGAGGACGAGCGACGCGATATCTTCCGCATCCACCTGAAGCGGAAGCGCGACCCGGAGAAGTTCGACCTGGACTTGCTGGCCCGGATCAGCGACGGGTTCAGCGGCGCCGAGATCGAAGAGGCGATCATCTCCGGTCTCTTCGACGCATTCAGCCAGGGCACGGACCTCGACACGGCGACGCTCCGCGCGGGCATCGCGGAAACCGTGCCCCTTTCCCGGACCATGAGCGAGGAACTGGCCCGCCTCCGCAACTGGGCGCAGGGCCGCGCCCGTCCCTCGACAGGGCCGATCAAGCGTGCCGAACTCGACACCACGGAAACCCGTCGCAAGCTGGAGATCTGAGCCGAGGCACCGGATCCGAACCGGCGCCGTAACCGGAGGAGAACGCCTGATGAGTACCGTCCTCGTCGTGACCCCCCTGGTCGTCGCATCCTGGCCTTTGATGTCGGCCGCGATCACCGCCGCGATCGGCAGCATGGGCTTCGCCGCCCTGCCGAACGGCGGCCCACGATTGCGAGAGATCGCCGGTACCAAGACCCGTGCCGAGGTTGAGCTGGAAGATAGCGAGATCCTCGCCGGCAGCGGCGCCACCGGCGGGGAGATGGTCGTGGAGCGCGACGGCATCCGCGCGGTCTTCAGCCGGGATGCTCGGGGCGCCCTCAAGCTCTGCGTCGAAGGCGCGGGGCACTCCAAGGCCGAGTTGAAGCGGATCGGCGAGTCACTCGTGGGCCGCGTGACCCAGCAATACGCTTACAACCGGCTCGTCAGCGAGCTGAAGGAGCGCCGGATGACGATCCTCGAGGAACGCGTCGGCGAGGACCAGGCGATCCACATCCGGGTCCGGAACGGCTGATCGAACCCGAGACGAACTCGTGCGGCGGAGGGTTTTCCGTGATGAACGACGAAGAAATCGAGATCGAGATCGGCGCCGACGGCCAGGTGGTGGTGCGCACGATCGGGATCAAGGGCCCGCGTTGCCAGGACATCGCCGAGGCGATCGCCCTGATCGTCGGCCGCGTGGAGTCGAGTCAGTTGACCGACGAGTATTACGAGGCGGGCATCCAGGCGCAAACGCACGTCGAGCAGCGATTGCGCCGCTTCGGCGAGTAGATCGCGAGGGCGACCGAGCCATGCAGTGCCCAAGCTGTCGCTTCGAAAACATGCCCGGCCTCGAATCCTGCGGCCGATGCGGGACCTTGCTGAGCCTGGGCTCGATCGCGATCGACGTCAATCCGCCCCGGGCGTCGCGCGCCTCGAAACGTCTGCGCAAGGCCGTGCCTCGCCACCTGATTTACCGGGTGCGCGACCTTGCCTCCGAGGCGCGCCGGGTCATCACGCGGTCGACGGTCGAGGATTCGCGCATCCCGCTGCCCGAGCCCGAGATCCTCGCCCGCCTGATCGTGCCGGGCTGGGCACACATCCACTCCGGACTGGTGATCCGAGGGAGGTTCTTCCTCGCGGCCTATCTGCCGCTCTTGTTGCTCGGGCTGGCCCGATGGGGGACGGGCCTCGGTTCGATGCTCCTCGGCCTGGCATTCAGTGTCCATGCCGCCTCGGTGGTGGATATCCTGGTCCGCCAGGGAACCGTGCGATTCCCGAGGATGATGCTCACCACCTTGGTCGTGTATATCATCCTCGCGATCCTAGTCTATTGGCCCGCCGGTCAGTTGCTTTCCAGAATTGCCGCCGTGGACTACTACCAGTACGACGCCCCCCCGTTCGCGCAGTATGACGTCGTGCTCATCAACCGTTGGGCGTACACGCTGTCCGCGCCCCGACGCGGAGACATCGTACAATTCCGGCCCGTGACCCAGATGCGGCAACGGGTCGGGGAGCAGGCCCTGCATGTTCGCTATATACTGGAGGAGGACGCCGTGATCGATCGCGTCGTCGGCCTTGCCGGCGACCGCGTCGTCTGGGACGAGGGCCGGCTCTCGATCAATGGCTCGGTCGTCTCCTGGAAGCCCTTGGTCCCGGAGCGTCTACCGAAACACCTGGACGTGACCGTGCCCAAGGGTTGTTCTATGATCTTGCCGACGGCATCGCTGGCGGCGGCGAACGCGGTCGGAGGTGAGATCTTCTGGAATACCACCAGCATGATCCCCGAGGAACAGATCCTCGGCCGGGCCTACCTCCGCGTGAGCCCGCTTTCTCGATTTTGGCTCATGTATTGAAGATTCAGATCGACCGGGAGGCGTGCCTTGGCGAGGTTCGAGCGACTTGAGTTTGACGATGAGGCCGAAGGGCTACCGGCCGCCAGCTCGCCGGAGGCGGAAGGCGACCAGGGCGAGTGGCTGCGCCGGGCGGACGACCACCGTCGTCGGGGCTTGTACGAGAACGCACTGCGCTATTATTCGCGCGCGCTGGAACTCGACCGGACGCTCTTGCCCGGCTGGGTCGGCCAGGTGCGGATGCTCGTCCTGCTGGGCGAGTTCCCCGAGGCCGAGCTCTGGGCGCGGAAGGCGCTGGAGCTGTTCAAGGGCCAGGGCGACCTGATGGCCGCTCGGGCGCAGGCCCTGGCCCGGATCGGCGACCGGACCGTGGCCCAGGAGCTCGCCGACGCCGCCATCCGCCAGGAAGGGAACTCGGCCTATCGCTGGATGGTCCGGGGCGAGCTCCTCATATCGACCCGCGACGAGGTCGATCGGCACTGCTTCGACAAGGCCATCGAGGCCGACCGCGACTGGCTCGTCCCCCTCGAGATCGCGCTGATCTACCTGCACTACGACCAGCCGAGCAAGGGGCTGCTCCGCGCCATCCAGGCCGTCGAAAAGGCCCCCGAAGGTTTCTACGCCTGGTTTGTGCGCGGCCGTTGCGAGCAGGCCGTCGGGTTCGATCGCGCGGCGAAAGCGAGCTATGAACGCTGCCTGGAGCTGTCGCCCCGCCACGTCGAAGCCGGCCGGAAGATCGCCGAGCTCGAGAACCAGGGTTGGTCGCTGTCGAGGGGATTGCGTCGCTTGATCGGCCGTTAAGAAACGCCCCACCCGACCCGACATGACTCAGGAGGACCAACGGATGTCCTGGACGCTCGACAAGATCCTCAACGAAGCACGGAGATCGGGCGCCAGCGACGTGCACCTCATCCACGGCATCTCGCCGGCCTTCCGCGTCAACAGCGAGATCAGGCTCATCGCCGGGGATGCGCTCGACGAAGCGACGCTCCGCGTCATGATCGACGGCTTGATGAACGAGAAGCAGCGCGAGGTCTTCGCCCACGAGTGGCAGCTCTGCTTCTCCCGGCACTGGGAGGGCGTCGGTCGCTTCCGTGCCAGCGTCTACCTCCATGCCGGCATCCCGGAGATGGCGATTCGCCTCTGCGAGACCGTGGTCCGCCAGCGCGCCGAGCTCGGCCTGCCCCCGGTCATCGACGACCTGGCGCGGCTCCCCAACGGCCTGATCCTCATCACCGGCGCGACCGGCAACGGCAAGACGACGACCCTCAACTACCTGGTCGACCTCATTAACCGCAGTCGACGGGTGAAGATCGTGACGATCGAGGACCCTGTCGAATACGTCCACCACAATCAGAGCAGTATCGTCGTGCAGCAGGAGGTCTACACGGACGTCCCCTCATTCCGCCAGGCTCTAACGCACGTCCTGCGGCAGGACCCCGATGTCGTCGTGATCGGCGAGATGAGGGACCTGGAGACGGTCGCCACCGCGTTGACGGCCGCGGAGACTGGCCACCTGGTGATCGCCACGCTGCACACGCCCGACGCCGTTCAGACAATCCAGCGCATCTTCAGCGTCTTCCCCCACGAGCAGCAGAACACGATTACCTACCAGCTCGCCAACACGATCCAGGCCGTCCTGGCCCAACGCCTGCTCCCCCGGGCCGACAACAAGGGGCTGATCCTCGCCTCCGAGGTCTGCATCGCCACGCCCGCGGTCCGGAAGCGTATTCGCGAGGGCGAGCCGCACCTCCTCTTCAACGACATGCAGATGGGTCGAAAGCACCAGATGCAGACGCTCGACGCTTCGCTCCTCGAACTCTACCAGCGGGGCGAGATCGGCTACGACGTCGCAATATCGAACGCCCGCGAGCCCGAGAGCATCCGCCAACGATCGACCGGCACCCGCGGCGGGACGATCGATCGGTGATCGAATGCCAATCCGCTTTCCGGAGAGACGGTCCTCGCAGAGAAACGGGATCGCGTTCATCCCGCATCAGACAGATCCACCGTCCGACGACTTGCCACACGGCCCAACCTCAAGGGGTCGTGGCTGAGCGACCAAATGGTCACTGAGGCGGAGGAGCAGGTCCTGCGGCAGTCGAGGCCGGGCCTGACGACTCGATAGGCTCGCCTCGGCCTGCGAAGAAGCCGAAGGCCATGGCCCCGATCCAGCCCAGCAGGAGGCTCAGGACAGAATGCACCACGAGGAACCTGGCTATCACCCCCTGGACCGCCGCTGCTGAATTTTCGGAGTCGAAGTATTCCCAGACTCGCTCGATGATCACCACGGTCAGGAGATTCGGGGAGACGCCGTAGTGCTGGCCCCAGGGCATCCCGATCAGACCGAGCACCAGGTGAGCCCAGCCGAATGCCGCGAAGCCAGTCCACCAGGCCGCCCCGGTGCCTTGCGAGCATCTCGCCTTATAGATCGCGAAGAGCAGCGAAGCGACAACCAAGTTGAAGACGATGTCCACCCAGAGCTGCGACGCCTCGCGGAGGGCCACGAGCCCGATGGCGACCGGGATCATCACGGTCATGAGTCCGGCTATCGAGACGCGAAATCGCCCCATGATGGCCTCCGACCAAACCGGTAGCCTATCAGCCTATCCCCGATCATGCCAAAACATCAAGGTGGTCGAGGCGCGGTCGCAGAGCGTTGCTCCTCGCGATGAAGTCGATCCTCTTGCAATTGTCCTATGGGCCACGCCATCCAAGTGCAGTCCTCGATCTCGCGGCTAATGCTTGTCATCGTGACCGCCGCCTTCGTGCTGACGGCCTGACGGTACGCCGATGGAGAGGTGCCCTGCATAATCGGGGTTCAGGCCCACCTGAGGTTGGCCGATCTGTGCCGGCTCCGCCCGGAACGGTCTCAGCAAGCAGGGTCGTCATGCGACACACCTCGTCCTGCTCAATCCCCCCCGCTCCCGCTGAGAGCCAGCCAGCCGATTCCTCTCACGCGGCTCTTGAAAGCCCTCTCCCGATCGGATGCTCCTGACGCTTGGTCGCATCGTCGCTCAACAACAGCCGAGCGCTCTCGCCAGGGAGGAGGTCAGTCGTGAGCGTGCTTGACGAGACCACACGGATAGCCCCGATCCCGGCCGAGGATCGACCTCGGACCTGCCCCGGCCGGCCCGCCACCCTGCGATCGCCCAAGATCCTCGATCGACTCGCCGTTGTCTACATCCGCCACTCTGACCCGCAGCAGGTCCTCAAGCATCGCGAATCGCGGGAACGGCAGTATGCCCTCGCCGACCATGCGGTCGCCCCGGGGCTGGCCCGGGGATTGCGTCCTAGTCATCAACGACCCGGCCTGAGCGGTCGTTCGGCTTATGGGCGCGGCGGATTTCAACGCCTCCTGGCCTGAGTTACCATGGAACATGTCGGCCTGATCCTCGGCATCGAGAAGAGCCGCCTCGCCCGCAACAACCGGGACTGCCACAACTTCCTGGAGATGTGTGCCATCCTCGGGGCGGTCCTCGCGGACGCGGACGGCGTCTACGACCCGCAGGACTCCAACGACAGGTTCTTGCTCGACCTGAAGGGGACGATCAGAAAACCTAAGCTTGTTACTGTGAGAAAAGGTGGCTTCACAAGCCGACACGAGGTCGTCCGTCCCATCAGGTTCTACGAGCTTTTCTCCGCTGGACTTAACCGTGTCATGCGGTAACCTGTTGGCATGGCAAGGAAACGAGCGAAGAACGAGAATGTGCCGGCAAGACGGGTTCGGAGTGGGCCGTCCACGGCGAAACTACTCCGGGACCTGCGGGAGCTAATCCGTTCCGCTCGCTCGGGAGTGTCCCACGCCGTCAACTCGGCGATGGCGATGCACTACTGGCAAGTCGGTCGGCGCATCCGGACCGATATCCTTGATTCCAAGCGCGCCGCCTATGGCGAGGAGATTGTCTCGACACTGTCGAGACAATTGAGTGCGGAATTCGGAAGCGGCTACTCACGTCCGAATCTTTTTCGTATGATCAAATTCTCGGAGTTCTTCGCCGACGGAGCGATTGTCTCGACGCTGTCGAGACAATTGAGCTGGAGTCATTTCATCGAGATCCTTCGACTGAAAGACTCGCTCCGAAGGGATTTCTATGCAGAGATGTGCCGGATCGAGCGATGGAACGTCCGGACTCTCAGGGAGAAAATCGACGGGATGCTCTTCGAGCGGACGGCGCTGTCGAGGAAGCCCGAGGAGTTGGTCAGGCAAGAACTGGCCAGGCTCCGGCAAGAGGACACGCTCACACCTGACCTGGTGTTTCGCGATCCGTATCTTCTGGACTTTCTCGGATTGAAGGATGTTTATGATGAGGAAGATCTTGAGATGGCGATCCTTCGGGAAATGGAGCAGTTCATCCTTGAACTCGGGGTGGGCTTCACGTTTGTTGCCCGACAGAAGCGCATGGTCATCGACGGGGAGGATTTCTTCCTCGATCTGCTCTTCTATCATCGCAAGCTTCGCCGGCTTATCGCCGTGGAACTCAAGCTCGAGACGTTCAGGGCCGCCGACAAGGGGCAAATGGAGCTTTACCTCCGCTGGCTTGAAAAGCACGAAATGGAGCCGGCGCAGGAGA
>JBKQHM010000587.1:0-21120 GCA_052148775.1 Isosphaeraceae bacterium
TGGTGCTTGCCGTGATGAATCTCCATCGTCTTGGCATCGATGTACGGCTCGAGGGCGCCATAATCGTAGGGCAACGGAGGCAGGGTGTATTCCGCCATGTTATCGTCCTCTCCAGGTGATCGAATCGTCAGTTTTCCGCATCGAGGCTGGTCTGGCGCCGCGTCTCCGGCTCGTGCGGGTTCCCGGATCGGCGACCATCGCAATGGAATGGCCTGGCGTCCGCGGGGATTGGGGATCCCGCTCCGTTGCTGAGGATGGATGCAGGCGCAGCCGCTATCATCGTAAGGCACGACCGAGACCCAGCCCGCTCCGGACAAGCTACCACAAAGACAACTGGTGCTTCAAATGGGGTGACAAATCCGGGGATGGGATGCGGCGCGCCCCTGGTTGCGTTACCTTGCTTCCGACGCGACACTCACGACCCGCTACCAGGAGGATCCGTTCTATGAGGACCGCCAACCAGGGATCTCCATCGGCCGATTACGAGACATTCATCCGGCTCCAGGCGCGCGGAGGGAGTGGTCGTCCGGAGACCGCACCGGCGACCCTCGACGGCTGGGACCGTAGACTGGCGTCGGTGCGCGATCGGCTGGGGCGATCGTTCGGCCGGATGCCCGGGACGCCCTGTCCGCTGGCCCCAGAGGTCCTCGGCGTCCTCAATCGGGACGGCTACGCCATCGAGCGGCTGACGTTCCAGAGCCGGCCCGGCGTCCGGGTCACGGCCAACCTCTACCGACCCGACCCGGTCCGTGGGCCCTACCCGGGCGTCGTCTCGGTCCACGGACACTGGGCCTGGGCGCGCATCGACCCCCACGTCCAGCCCCGATGCATCGGGCTGGCCAAACTGGGCTACGTCGTCCTCTGCGTCGACGCCTTCGGCGCGGGCGAGCGGGCGATCGAGCTGGGGCCGGGCACCTACCACGGCGCCCTGACGGGCGCCTCCCTTTGGGCGGTCGGGACGCCGCTGATCGGCTTGCAGGTCTACGACAATCGCCGTGCCGTCGATTTCCTGGTCTCAAGGCCGGAAGTGGATGCGACCAAGCTGGCGATCACCGGTGCGTCCGGCGGGGGCAACCAGTCGTTCTACGCCGGCGCCACCGACGAACGCCTCTCGGCCGTGATCCCCGTCTGCGGCATCGGGACTTATGACGCCTACCTCACGACCGCCTGCTGCGTCTGCGAGGTCAATCCCGGCGGGGCCTCTTACGCCACGACCGCCGATCTGCTGGCCATGATCGCCCCTCGCGCCCTGATGGTCATCAGCGCGACCCGGGACGCTCTCCAGTTCAGCGTCGGCGAGGCCGCCAAGAGCCTCGCCATCGCCCGAGAGCGGTTCCGGCTCCTGGGCGTCGAAGACCGGATCCGTCACGTCCCCATCGAGTCGGGCCACGACTACAACAAGCCCATGCGTGAGGCGATGTACGGCTGGGTCGAGAAATGGCTCCGCGGCCGGGCCGACGGCCGACCGATCCCGGAGCCGTTGCTGGTCGTCGAGGACGTGGAATCGCTCCGATGTTATCCAAAAGGAACGGCCCGGCCGAAGACGGTCGTGACGATCCCCGAATTTGCCCGGAGTGAGGGCCTGGAGCGACTCGCGGCCCTGCCGCAGGCTCCAGACCATCGCGAGCGTTGGGCCGCCGATTCCGGCCGGATGAAAGACCAGCTTCGCGACCAGATTCTTGGAGGATTCCCCCGACGAACTCCGCTCGACTTCCAGGCGCAGATCGGGCCGAACGGGGTGGAGATCACGATCGCGACCGAAAGCGGCATCCGGTCCAGGGCCCTTGCAAACTTCGGCGAGGCGAACCGGGGGATTGCGCTCGTGGTCTCGCCCGGTCCCCGGCGTGAGGGCGATCGGGATGAGCCGGGACGTGCCGCGCTCGAGGCGGTCCGGATGAGCTGGAGTCAGGCGGGATACGGGACGCTTGAATTGAACGATTTCCGGGGTACCGGCCGATGGCTGGCCGGCAACGGTCCCGTGGTCGGGGTCGCGGACCACACGGTCGCCGAATGGGGACTCTGGGTCGGTCGGCCGCTCCTGGGCCAGTGGGTCTGGGACATCATCCGGTGGATCGACCTGCTCGAAGATCTGCGTCGGAATCAAGTCAAGGCGCCGAAGGAGCTTACATCGCCCAACCACCCCTTCGTCCTGATCGGGATCGGCGCGATGAGTTTACCGGCGATCATCGCGGCGGCGCTCGACGACCGAGTCGCGGGGGTCGCCTGTTCGGACTGCCTGGTGAGCTTCGTGGCTCGTGGGGTCAAGCCGTGGTCGGGCGTCCCGATGGGCCTGATCGCCCCCAACATCCTGGAAGTCGGCGACGTCGGTCACCTGGCCGCCCTCGTGGCACCGAGGCCCCTGGTCGTCGAGAGCGGAATCGAGCCCGAAGGCGGTCCAGCCGAGCCGGATCGGCTGCTGGACGCATTCCGCTTCACCCGCGCCGTCTATAGCCTCCTTCAGGCTCCCTCGAACGTGACGCTCGGCCGCGTTGTCGATGTGACCACGTTCGTTCCCCGACCTTGATGGATGCAATCGATCCGAATCGTCGCGACCTCCAAGATCCGAAGTCCTTTCACTTTTCAGGGTTCGGCCTTCTCCAGGCGGTCTGTTTTCCCGTTCGGGAGCGTCGCAGGTCGGCGTTCCCACCAGCTTTCCGGGATGCCGCACTCAAGGGTTCGGTCCAAGCCTCGCCGTTTTGTCGCTGTATATGAGTGTAAAGCGATTGCGGATCCCCAGGAGACGGCAGCGAAGTTTTTCGCCGAATTGACCCACCAAGGCTTTTGCCGATAATAGGTTAGTGACCGAATTGGTGGGACGTCCGGCGTGATGGTTGCGCCGGGTGTCTGCAAAACCCGAATACTCCGCATACTTGGATCAATTTCTGATCTCGGCCGGGTGAATCCCGCCGGGTTGGATCACGACGAACGAGCTTGAGGTTCCTCATGCTTCCCGATGCCGACAAAGCCGGTTTTGCCCCAATTGAAATCCCGGTTGTCCGCCGCGGACCTTGGAGTTACGTGAAGATCTTCGCGGCGCTCGCCGTGGTCGTCGGCCTGATCGTGGCCTGGATGTCGGGCTATCGGCCGCCGATCCTCCTCGCCGGGACGAAATCGCCGATCGAGTTCGTGGAAATCGACCGTGGCGATGTGGACGTCTACGTCGTGGAGACCGGATCGATCGAGAGTGCGAATAACACCACGATCCGCAACCAGGTTGAAGCCATCCTGGGCACGGTCGGCGGCACTCAGGGGACGACCGCAGGCAAGAGCAGCACGAGCGGTTCGGCCTCGGGACAGGCCGGCGGGGCGAGCGGCTCCGGCGGAGGCCAGGGCGGTTCGGGCGGCGGCGGGGCGCAAGCGACCACATCCAAGAGCAAGACGTCCAAGGCCAAGGCCGGATCGTCGTCTACATCCAAGACGTCGACCAGCGGCGGGAGCACCTCCTCCGGCTCATCGGGCAGTTCCAGCTCATCGGGCAGTTCCGGCTCATCCGGATCGAGCTCTAGCGGTAGCGCCTCGAGTTCGTCTTCGGCGTCAAGCTCGGGGACGGCAACCTCGTCCAAGCCGGTGTTGCGAAGCTTTACCACGACCGTGACGCCCCATACGCCCTTACGTCCGGCCACGGCGAAAGCGGCTGAGACCACCAAGAAGGCGGAACCCCAGCAGCAGAAGGGCGGAGGCGGAGGCGGTCGCGGCGGTGGTCGCGGGGGTCGCGGCGGCGGTGGCGGCATGCAGGAAGAGGCTGCCGGCTCGACACGAATCGTCTCGATCCTCCCCGAAGGGTCCCGCGTCACCACCGACCAAGTCGTCGCCGTACTCGACAAGTCCTCATTAGAGGATGAAGAGAAGAACCAATACGCGCGGTATCTCTCGGCCAAGGCATACGTCGACCAGGCCAAGTCCATGCTCGAGGTGGCCGAGATCTCCTTGCGAGAGTACCGGGATGGGATCTTTCCCCAGGACTTGCAACTCATCCAGTATTACATCGAATCCTGTACGATCGAGAAGGACCGTGCCCGGAGGAACCTCGGGTGGTCGACCGACATGCTCGCGCTCGGCTATCGGACGCCCTTCCAGGTCGCGAGCGACCGGGCGGCGTTGGAGCAGACGACGATCGCCCTGAAGGAAGCCCAGGGGATGCTCGAGCGGCTCACGAAGTTTACGGGCCCCAAGCTCATCAAGTCGCTCGAGGCCAAGGTGCAGGCGATCCTGTCCGACAAGCTCACGCAGGAGGCGGCCTTCAAACTGGAGGAGACACGACTGGCTCGGATCCGGAGGAATATCGAGAGGTGCACCGTCAAGGCGCCGGGGGATGGCATCGTCGTCTACGCCAACGTCCCGAGCCAGCGGGGTTCTCAGCCGATCGTCATCGATCAGGGCGTGACGCTCCGCGAGAATCAGGCGATCTTCAATCTGCCCGACCCGAAGCACATGCGCGTCAAGGCCAAGATCAACGAGTCCAAGGTCTCGCTGGTCCATATGGGACAGCCCGCGATCATCACCGTCGATGCGTTTCCAGACCGGCCGCTCAAGGGGGTCGTCCAGGAAGTCACGCCGATCTCCGTGCCGATCCGGGAATCCGACGTGCGCGTGTATTACGCGAACGTCAATATCACGGAGGGATTCGACTCGCTCCGGCCCGGCCTGAGCGCCGAGATCATGGTCGACATCCAGGCCCGCCATGACGTCACGCGCGTGCCTGTCGAATCGATCCGATGGGTCGGCGGCAAGGGGTATGTGGCGCTGAATGATCGTTCGCGCAGCGATTCCGACCCGAACGCCTGGCGATGGCAGCCGATCGAGATCGGCCTGAGCGATCCCGACTACGCGGAGGTGCTCAACGGCCTTAAGGCCGGCGACCGCATCGTCGCCCGGCCGGGCAATCTGCCCCCTCCGGTCCCGGAGACCGTCAAGAAGTCACCGAATCAGGTCGCGAATCGATCCTGACCTGGGGGGCGGGTGACGAGTGGCGTGACGAAAGAAATGGATCTGATCGCATCGGCCGCTCGTCACCGTACTGGCAAGTCCGTCTCCGAATCCGACTCGCGAAGAACACCGCTCACGGGCTCATCGGGCCATGAGTCGGCGGGACTCGTCGATCAGCCGATCCCACTGGAAAGCCGGGCCGGGGTCCACCTTGTTCGTCTGGACATGATAGTGGCCCAGGATGCCGTGATAGTTCGCGAGCTGATCGGCGGGTAGCTTGTGTGGGATCAGGTTCCCCTTTTGATCCCGAGGATAGTCGCAGCGGATCTTGGGGAAGACGGTGCACAGGGTCGCCGCCAGTTTCGCGAGCGCCTCATACTGCTGGGGCGTGAAGTCGTATTGTTCGAGCTGTTCCCCCTGAATCGCTCCGACGACTTTCCCGTCCCGGCTCGGCCGTAGCCCGGCGGACGGATCGATGGGGTCGATCGCCTTGGGCTCTGGGTCGATGATCCGGATCTTGCCGTCCGGTCCTGGTTGATACCACTTCCCCAGTGGATTGGCTGCGCCGGCCTTGTAGGCGCCGATGTTGGCGACCTCGATGCCGATCGATCGCGAGTTGGCGATCGTCGCGTGCCAGGCGGCTTCCTTGGCGTCGAGCGTCTGGTAGATCGTCCCATCCAGGTCGAGCATGAATTGCACACTCAGCCCGCGCTGGTCCTGGAGCACCTGGAAGCATCGCGCGCTGGTCCCGCGCGCGTCGAAGTGGATGACGAACTGGTCGACGACCTGCTGGAGCAATGGAAGGTCCCAGCCGCCGCCGCGCACTTTCTCGATCTGCTCGGGGGTCAGGCCGCGGGTCCGCATGCCGTAACGTTGCGATCCCCGCTCCGATGCGTTCGAGTCTCGCTTCGCCCACGCCTTCGCCTTCTCCTCCGCAGATTCCCGCGGTCCGAATCGGCGCTCGACCCGGTAGGCGTCGTAACCGCCCGGATCCGTCCACAAGACGACCTTGGTCGTCGTGTGAAAGAGCTGCCCGCAGACCATGATCTCATCGCCGCGCCGCGGCAGCCGCTCGCCGACCCTGGGTTGCGGCTCCGCACCCATCAGCGATAGATTACAGTAGAAGAATATCAGGAGCCCCTGTCTCATCGAAATCGCACTCCCATTGCAGACGTTGTTGATAAAGCGATCGACAGACCCTGTTTTCCCATGTCGAGGGCCCGCCGTCGAGGAGTGACCGGCTCGCCCCGTCGAATCCATGGGGCCGTCCCGTTCGCGAAGGAGGTCCGCGGAGGTCAGGACGAGACGATCGAAACGACGAGGAGTCGACACATGAGTGCGCAACTCGGGAGCGGAGTTCGGATCGTGATCGCCGCGATGGCAATAATCCGGAGCCTGTTTCGCGATCCCAATTCGGGAGTTCGGATCGCCCTGGTCAGGGCCATGGGACGGACCGGCACGATCCCGGACCCGCTCCGTCCTCCGTACCTCGAACTGATGGAGGACAAGGATGTCGAGGTGCGGACCGAGGCCGTCCGATGGATTCCATATCAGGACCTGGCGTCCCGCGTGTTCATCGAGGCATTGCTGACTAGGCTCAAAGACCCGTCGACCCGAAGCCGCTCCGCCGCGGCCCAGAAGCTCGCCCAGTCACACTTCACGCAGCAGATCTGGAATCGCGAAGGAGGGTACAGCTTCCAGACACATACGAGAGTGGCATTCGCCCGGAGCCCGACCGCCCTTGCCGTATTGAATTCGGCGGCGTCCGACCCCGACCCGATCGTGCGCACCGCGGCGGCGGGATTGCTGCCTGTATGGAAGGGGGCGGCGGCGATCGTAATCCCGGTGCTGACCGATCGGCTCAAGGCCCTGGACGGCGACGCCGCGGCAGCCGCCTACGATGCCCTTGCCACGGTCGGAAAGCCGGCATTGCCCGCCGTCCTGGCCTCGACGCGCGACGATGATCCAGTCGTCCGGAACGTGTCGATCTCGCTGCTATCGCTCATGGCGAATCCGGGGCCCGTCCGGCGAGGTGGCTCACCCCACCCTCGGAATCCCGCGATTCGCGCCGCCTTGTGTTCGGCCCTGGGCAACCGGGATGAGCGCATCTGATCGAGCGCCTCCGCGTCATTTCAGAAACTCGGTACGTCCGCCGTCCCGGACCTGGTCGCGGCGCTCGATGACCGATCGTCGACGATCCGGTCCGGAGTCGCGCAGACGCTGGGAGCGCTCGGCGATGCGGCCCGCGATGCGCTCGGCCCTCTCCGTCGACACCAGAATGACCCGGATCCCGAGGCACGACGCACCGTCGACGCCGCGATTCAAGCGATCGAGCAGGGAGAGCATTTCGAGATCCTGACGATCCCGGCCGACTCCCGATGACGTAAACCCTCTCGACGCGGAACGCCGGTCGGACGAAGATGCACATTGGCCTCGGCGCCCGAACATGAGAGAATCACCGGATCACTCTGTCGTTCGGCCCCTGGAAATACAACCGAGATCACACGATCATGGCTGAGACTTTGAACGATTCGAGCCCGCGTGCCCTGTTGCGATTCGTCGGAGGCGCGGTCGTCGCCGCGGTCGTCGTGCTCTCGGCGATGGCCTTCACCACCCGCGCGGCCGGCCCTCCCGTTGTGGACGTCCCCAAAGCCCAATCCACCGGCGGGCCGACCCTGGAATCGCGGCTGATGCCGCTGATCCGGGCACATCAAGGGAAGGTCGCGGTCGCGGTCAAGCCGCTGGGCAGCGGCGAATCGTTCCGCTACCACGCCGACGACGTCATGCCGACGGCCAGCCTGATCAAGTTCCCCGTCATGATCGAGGCCTATCGCCAGGCGGCCGACAAGCAGGTCGACCTGGATTCGTTCATCACCCTCAAGAAGCAGGACAAGGTCGGCGGGTCGGGGATCCTCTATTACCACTTCTCCGACGGCGATACGTTCAAGCTCCGCGACGCGATCCGCCTGATGATTGTCTTCTCGGACAATACGGCCACGAACCTTGTCCTCGACGCGATCGGCATCGGCGCGACGGCGGCCACCATGGAGAAGATGGGCTATCCCAATACCAAGATCCACTCGAAGGTCTCCCGACGCGATACCTCGGTCTTCCCCGAGCGGAGCAAGCAGTACGGCCTGGGGAGCACCACGCCCGACGAGATGATCCGGCTCTTCGAGGCCGTCTATCGCAAGCAGATCCTCAGCCCCGCCGCCTGCGACGAGATGCTGGAAACCCTGCGCGCCTGCGACGACAAGGACAAATTCCCTCGGTTCCTGCCCCCACAGACCAAGGTCGCGTTCAAGACCGGCAGCCTCGCCGACACGCGGACGGCCGCCGGGATCATCGAATGCCCGGCCGGCCCGGTGATCGTCTGCGTCATGAGCTGTGAGAACCAGGACAAGCGATGGGTCCCCGACAATGCCGGCAACCGGCTCTGTGCCGAGATCGCCAAGGCGGTCTACGACCACTACGATCGTCGCGGCAACGGGGACGCCAAGGCGAAGAAGACCGCCGGCAACCGGCCTTGATCGTCGGTTGCCACGCTCACGCCAGCGTCGACGGCAGGGCCTGCGGCTTGCCCTCGCGGTCGACGCAGGCCAGCGTCGAATGTCCCTCGGCCAGCAGGACCCCATCACGTAGGACGTGATACTCGTGCACGATCTTCACATGGGTGACTCGCGCGACCCGCGTGCGGATGGTCAGCAAGTCATCGTAGTAAGCCGGCTTCTTGAACTTGCAGCCGATGTCCACGATGACCAGGAAGTGGCCGGCGTCCTCGACCTCCCGGTAAGAGATCCCCTTGGCGCGGAGCATCTCGGTCCGGGCCATCTCGAAGTAGACGAAGTAATTGGCATGGTGCAACAGCCCCATGCGGTCCGTCTCGGCATACCGTACCCGCACCGTGATCTCGTGGCTGTCCGTCATGGTCGGTCTCGCTCTCTCATGGGCACTGCGTACATCGCGCTCAACGTCTCGTCGGGCCGGCATCCGTGGCCACCGGCGCGGGCTTCGTCCCCATCTCAGGCCGGGTGACAACGACCAGCGGATACGGATCATAAGGCCATTGCTCGCGGTTGGGCTTCATCGGCTGGAATCCGTCCGCCACCCATCGCCGGAATGTGGCAGGGGAGTGCGTCACGCCATGGGTGGCCAGCCATAGCTCGTACTGATCCAGATGCTCGGCCATGATCTTGCCGTCGTTGACGCGCAGGAACAGATATCCGATCGAGAACTGCCTCCGCGCGTCCTCGAGCGTGCTATCCGGACGGAGCAACTCGGCGAACGCCGAGGCCAATCCGGTACGCTCCGCCCCCCACTGGCAATGGATGAGGATCGGGTATTCCGCCGTATCGAAGGTCGCGATCAGCGTGCGTAACTGGGCGCGCGACATCCAGATGCAGGACGACATCGGGATGTCGACCTGCGTCGCGCCGGCCTCGAGGGTGGTCGCACGCTCGGCCACGTACCATGCGTCCTTGTTCACGCCCCGCAAGTTCAGGACGGTCTTGATCCGATGATCGCGGATCGTGCGCGCCAGCGACGAGGCCGGCATCTGGCCCGATCGATAGATCCGATCGGGCTGGACCTCGCCGAAATTGTGCGTGGCCTGATCCCAGACGACGTAGACGAAGCCGGCGACGACGATCGCCGCGACGGCGCGGAGGACCCAGCGGACCGGTCGTGGGGGGCGTACCATTGGCATCTTCGGCTTATCGCCTTCCTTCAATCGGACAATGGGCCAACCGGGACTGCATCGCGGCGAACTCGAAGATGAGTCTCCTGTCATTCTGATCGGCCGACGCATAGGGCCGGGTCCAGGGGAGTTCGGCGAGGGCATCCCAGGCTTGCTCGGCTGAGTACCCGCCATGGCGGATCAGGTAGGCCGCGTGGGTCAGGTTGGTCCTGTGGTGGCCGGCGACGCAATGGAAGAACACCGGCTGGCGTTCCGGATCGGCCAGCAGGTCCGCGGCTTCCACCATCTGTTTCAGGGTCGCCGTCGATCCACGCATGGGGACGATGATCCAGTCGACACCCGTCTGCCGCACGACCTCGGCTTGAGGTCCATACTTGCGATCTTCGCGGTTGATTGCCGTCAGCGTCACGATCGTCTTGATCCCTTCCCGGGCGATGATCTGCCGCAGGGCTTCGGGATTCTGCCAGGCTCCCCGGACCAACCGACCCGGCACGACCGTCCGGACGTGTTTCTCGCCCATCCCATCACGCAGGCAGACCGCACCCCAGACCGACCCCAGCACCAGGGCGATGCCTGAGATCCAGACAAATCGGGCTCTTTTTGGATGTCTCATCCAACGTATCATGCGATTCGCCGGTCATCTCGACCTGATTCTTAGTGGATTGTCCCGCGCGGATTCTAGACGACCTACCGATCGTGGCAACCCCAAACGGGTGGCGGGCGTTGAGTTCCTCCCGAAGAGCCCTGCGGAACGAGCGAGAACATCAGAAAGTCTTGATGAGCTGAAAAATCGCCTGGGCGTGGAACGGTAGCGGTCCGACCATCGGGACCTCCACGCCCCCGAGGAAATACCAGTTGTTCCCGATTCCAAAGCGTTAACCCGGGGTCAGGCTGAAGTAAGTGGCATGACCTCCGCTCAACGCAGTGTGAAAGTTCGCCGCCACGTAGTAGACGAAGTCCGGGAAGAGCCTGGCATCGGATGGCGTGATGTAATGACCGATCGCGAACCGGGCATCGAATGAGGTCATCGAGCTGGGCGTCGAATTGAAGCCGTTGAAAGGCGATAGGGCCAGGATCGGTAGCCGGTCCCGCGTCTCGTTGGTCGGGAACGTGACGCCCGCGGCCCCGCGGATGACCCATCGATTCGGGGGGTTGACCCAGAATTCGAGGTCCGGCGAGAGGCTGGCGACGCCGTTACCGTTGCTGATGCTGCCGGTGGGCAGTCGGGTGTAGAGGTTCGTGGTGATGGCGTATCGGCGATCTTCGGCCAGCATGACACGCGGAGCGATCGTCAAGTCGCCGACATCCGTCCAGTAGCGATTGCCGCGTGGGTTCAACAGGTCCGGACTGGAATTCACGAAGGGGAGGAACCAGCCGATCTCGAACCTCCGGCTGAGCGGCGTGAACATGAAGTAGCTGCCGTTGTAGGCGCTGCCGTTCCCCGGCAGCCCTCCCGCATAGCCGAAGGAGAAGACAAACAGGCGATAGAATGCACCGTCGGCGTTGTTGATCCAGGTCTGCCGAGGAGCACCCTCGCCCGCGGGGTCCGGTGCGGGAGCATACTGCTCGTCCCAGCCTTCCGAGAAGAGGGTTCCCAGGCCGAGGGGCCGCCAGAGGTCCGGACGCAGGCGACCGACCAGGGATTGGTAGATGACCTCGCTCAAGGGCGACCGGGTCGTCGGATACGACGGGCTCTCGTCCGATTCGAAGACAAGGTCGGCCAGCGCCGGCTGTGCTTCGATCGGGGCCGAGCCGTCCGGGGATTGGGCCAGTGCGACCCCTCCAGCGACCACGATCCAGGATAGTCCCAGGTAGAGGACGAGCTTCGCTCGCCGGTCGGGGGCTCTCCGGACTTGCGTACGATCGTGAGTACGGCCTGCGGCTCCCATCTTCATTCCTCCCGTATCGGCGGACGAGAATGTTCAGCAGGGAGCCCGTGCCTCACGGTAGGCGCAAGAAAACACCCCTACCGGAGGGACATTGCTGCCCTCTGGTAGGAGTTATCAACCCCGCGTGGGGGTGGTTGAACGTTGGGGTGAACTCCATCACCCTCGGCTCGGACTTTCGAGTATGCTTGGAATAGGATCTTGAATCGGCCGGCCTGCGGGCCGAAATTAACGATTCCGCGGAGGGAGTTCGGTTTTCTCCTTGATGCATGGCCGACCGCCTGGGCATCCGCGACCTCAAGTCATCCGGCGATTCGGTCGGCCCCATCGGCAACGTCTGAGCGGGGACGCGAAAGTCCCGCCGGAATCGTCGATGAGGGTCAAGAGGGTCTACGACAATGATGACAGCCAGACTCAAAACAATCGCCTTCGCGGGATTCGCAATCGTCGGCGTGATCGTTTCGCCAGCCCTGGCGGAGCGTCACATGGAGTCGCTCGGCCGGGGGTTGGTGGCGATCCCCAGGGACGGCGATGAGGTGTTCGTGGGCTGGCGCCTGCTGGGGACCGATCCCGATGACATTGCTTTCAACCTCTACCGATCGACCGGCGGCGCGGCGCCGGTGAGAGTGAACGCCGAGCCGCTCCGGAACGCGGCGAGCTCTATCGACCGGGGCGCGAACCGGAAGGAAGCCCTTTCCTATTTCGTGCGTCCGGTGCAAGGCGGGCGGGAAGGGGAGGCGAGCGCATCGTTCCGGCTCCCGGCCGATGCCCCGGCACGCCCTTATGTTTCCATACCCCTCAAGACGCTCCCCGGCCATACCCCGAACGACGCCTCGGTCGGCGACCTCGACGGCGACGGCGAGTACGAGATCGTCCTGAAACAGGAGATGAGGGGGCGCGACAACTCGCAGGCCGGACGGACCGGGGAGACGAAGCTCGAAGCTTACACGCTCGACGGCCGCTTCCTCTGGAGGATCAACCTCGGCAAGAACATCCGGGAAGGCGCCCATTACACGCAGTTCATGGTCTACGACCTCGACGGCGACGGCAAGGCCGAGGTGGTCTGCAAGACGGCCGACGGCACGATCGACGGCAAGGGGACGCCGATCGGCGACCCCAACGCGGATTACCGCAACGAGTCGGGCTTTATCCTTGACGGTCCGGAGTTCCTTACCGTCTTCGAAGGCGCGACCGGCAAGGCACTGGCCACGACCGGATACATCCCGCCCCGGGGGAATTCGTCCGACTGGGGCGACAATCGCGGTAACCGGGTCGACCGCTTCCTCGCAGCCGTCGCGCATCTCGACGGTTCGCGGCCGAGCGTCGTCATGTGCCGCGGCTACTATACCAGGACCGTGCTCGCCGCGTGGAACTGGAGGGATGGCTCGCTCTCGCACGTGTGGACCTTCGACAGCGACGACGGCACGCCCGGCAACACGTCTTATCGCGGCCAGGGGAACCACAACCTCCGCGTCGGCGACGTCGACGGAGACGGCAAGGACGAGATCGTCTACGGGGCCTGCGTGATCGACGACAACGGCAAGGGTCTCTACTCGACGGGCCTGGGTCACGGCGATGCCATCCACCTCTCCGACATCGATCCGGACCGCCCCGGCCTGGAAGTCTTCGACATCCACGAGCGCCCGCGTCACCCCAACGGCGCCGAGTTCCGCGACGCGAAGACCGGCGCCCTGATCTGGGGGAAACCTTCGCCGGACGTCGGTCGCGGCATCGCGATCGACATCGACCCAAATCATCGCGGCTATGAAATGTGGGCCTCGGGCCAGGGGCTCGACGGCCTCTGGAACGTCAAGGGGGAGAAGGTCTCCGACCGGAAGCCACGGTCCTGCAACTTCGGAGTCTGGTGGGACGGCGACTTGCTCCGCGAGCTCCTCAACAGCAATCGCATCTCCAAGTGGAACTGGAACGACGGTACGGAAACGGAGCTGGTCAGGGCCCAGGACTGCGACTCGAACAACTCGACGAAATCGACCCCTTGTCTCTGCGCGGATATCCTCGGAGACTGGAGGGAGGAAGTCATCTGGAGGACCCGAGACGGCAAGGAGTTGCGGATCTACACGACGACGATCCCGACCGAGCACCGTCTTTATACCTTGATGCACGACCCGATCTACCGGCTGAGCGTGGCCTACCAGAATGTGGGGTATAATCAGCCAGCACTTACCGGCTTCTACCTGGGAGACGGCATGACGAAGCCGCCCCGGCCCGCGATCGTGACGACGAATTCGCGGCGCCGGCCTTGACGTCCATCGCTGAGAGTGGAGATGCTCCGAGTGAACGCCGACATGCCCGACCTCTGGTACTCTCGACTGACCCGCATGCCGTCGTCGAGCCCCCGCAAGCCATCCTGGGTGACGACTTTTCTTTCGAGAGGATGGGAAATCGTGAACACAGGACGTCTCCCATTGTTCAGCCTCGCTCTGGCGGTCGCGCTCATTTCCCTGGGGGCGTCGCCTCCTGAGGGACCCGACGCCCCGGCGACTCCGGCCAAGCCGGCCCCCGCATCGAGCTTCGGGAAAGACGTCATCCCCTTCCTGACCAAGCATTGCTTCTCCTGCCACGGCGGCGGCAAGAATCGCGGCGAATTAACGCTCGACAAGTATCATGACGAGCTCTCGGTTGTGAAGGACCGCGATATTTGGGAGAAGGTCGAGGAGATGGTCCAGACGGGCGAGATGCCGCCCAAGGCGAAGAATCGGCCGCGGCCGACTCCTTCCGAGGTCGAGCTCGCAACCCATGCCATCGACGACTTGCTCGATCGGTTCGACTGCCACGCCGCACGCGACGACGGCCGCGTGACGATCCGTCGGCTCAACCGGGTCGAGTACAACAACACAATCCGCGACCTCGTCGGAGTCGACTTCAAGCCCGCCGCCGACTTCCCTAACGATGACGTTGGATACGGGTTCGACAACATCGGGGACGTCCTGTCGGTATCGCCCTTGCTGCTCGAAAAATACCTGGCGGCCGCCGAGGCTATCCTCGACCGGGCCATCGTGATCAACGACCCGCCCAGGCCGACCAAGGAGCGGGTGGGTGGCTTGCGCGCATCGTTCCGTGCCGGCGGTCCCCGTCGGCGGGGCGGTACCTTCCTGAAAGATAAGGGGGAGATCTCCGGGCGCATTTACGTCGATGAGGGAGATTATACGATACGCGTCGATGCGTTCGGGCAGCAGGTTGGCGACGAGCCGGTGCGCGGGACCCTCCGGGTCGACCGCGATGTCCTCAAGGAATTCACGCTGACGGCGACGGAATCGAAGCCTGCGTCGATCGAGGTATCCGTCCGACTGAAGGCCGGGACGCGGACCGTCGCGGTCGCCTTCCTCAACCCCTATACCGAGCCCCTCAAGCCCGGCGAAGAGCCCCCGAAGCCCGAGCCCGTCACGAAGAAGGAGTTCGTACCCCCGGCGGTCGACCCGGACAAGCATCATCGCGTGCTCGTTGTCCGCAACCTCGCGATGGACGGTCCCTACAACCCCCCTGCCCCGGTCCTGCCCGAAGTCCACCGTCGGCTGATGGCCCACGAGCCCGGCCTGCCGCCGCGCGAGGCCGCCCGCGAGATCGTCTCCCGGTTCGCCGACAAGGCCTTCCGGCGTCCCGCCCGGCCCGAGGAAGTCGAACGCCTCTTGAAGCTCTACGACCGGGCCGAGAAGGAGAGCGAGCGGTTCGAAAACCGCGTGAGGCTGGCCCTCGAAGGCGCGCTCGTCTGGCCCGACTTCCTGTTCCGCGTCGAGCTCGACCCGCCCGGCGTCAAGCCCGGGATCAGCTACCCGGTCGGCGAGTATGAGCTGGCCTCGCGGCTGTCGTATTTCCTCTGGAGCAGCATGCCCGACGACGAGCTGTTCGCACTCGCGGCTCGCGGGGAGCTGCGGCGGAACCTCGACGTCCAGGTGCGCCGGATGCTCGAGGACCCGAAGTCGTCCGCCTTCGTGCAGAACTTCACCGGGCAGTGGCTGACGACCCGGAAACTGGCCTACGTCGCGCCCGATCCCGAGACGTTCCCCGGCTTCGACGACGAGCTGCGCTCGGCGATGGTCCGGGAGGGCGAGCTGTTCTTCGAGGCGATCCTCCGCGAGGATCGCAGTATCCTCGACCTGCTCGACGCCGACTTCAGTTTCGTGAACGAACGGCTGGCGAAGCACTACGGCATCGCGGGTGTCAACGGCCCGGAGTTCCGCCGCGTGAAGCTGCCGCCCAACCGCGGGGGCGTCCTGACGCAGGCCGGCGTCCTGACCCTCACCTCGAATCCAACGCGGACCTCGCCCGTCAAGCGTGGGAAGTGGGTGCTGGACCAGATCCTCGGCACCCCGCCGCCGCCCCCGCCGCCCGACGTCCCTTCGCTGCCCGATGAGAAGCAGTTGACCGGGTCGCTCCGCAAGGTCATGGAACAGCACCGGGCGAATGCACTCTGCGCCTCGTGCCATCAACGCATGGACCCGATCGGATTCGCCTTCGAGAACTATGATGCCGTCGGCGCCTGGCGGGAGAAAGACGGCGGGGTCGCCGTCGACGCGTCGGGCGTGCTCCCGGGCGGCCAGTCGTTCCGGGGGCCGGCCGAGTTGAAGGCCATCCTCAGGGGCAAGAAAGACCAGTTCAGCCGGTGCCTGACGGAGAAAGTCTTGACCTACGCCCTCGGCCGCGGATTGGAGTATTATGACCGTTGCGCCGTGGACGAGATCATGGAAGCCTTGAGCAAGAATGAATCTAAGTTCTCGACCCTGATCGTCGGTGTGATTCACAGCGGACCTTTCCAGAAGCGGACCGTGCGAGGGGACCAGCCATGAGCGATCGCGAGAGGATTTCGAGGCGGACGGTGCTCCGGGGCGTCGGCACGGCCGTTGCCCTGCCGTTCCTGGACGCGATGATGCCCGCGGCGATGGCTGCCTCCGTTGCGGGCCGGCCGCCGCGCCGTATGGCCTTCCTCTACGTGCCCAACGGCGCCATCATGTCCGACTGGACACCCGCGACAGACGGGTCCGTCTTCGAGCTGCCCACCATCCTCCGGCCGATGGCCCCGTTCCAGAAAGACTTGCTCGTGCTCAGCGGGCTGACCTGCGACAAGGGCCGGGCCAACGGCGATGGCGGCGGCGACCACGCCCGCGCCTCGTCCGCCTTCCTGACCGGCTGCCAGGCGCGGAAGACCGCCGGGGCCAACTTCCGGTCGGGCATCTCGGCCGACCAGGTCGCCGCCGGCCGGATCGGCGATCAGACCCGGCTCCCGTCGCTGGAGCTCGGCATCGAGCGCTACCGAGGGAGCGGCAACTGCGACAGCGGCTACTCCTGCGTCTATGAGCACACCGTCTCCTGGCGATCGCCGACATCTCCCTTGCCGACCGAGGTCGACCCCCGGCTGGTCTTCGACCGCCTCTTCTCCGAGCGGGCCAACGACCCGGACCGCATCAAGCGCAACCGCCTGCGGGCCAGCGTTCTCGACGCCGTCCTCGACGATGCCCGGGGCCTGAACAACCGGCTGGGCGGCTCCGATCGGCAGAAACTGGACCAGTATCTTTCCTGCGTCCGCGAGCTGGAGCTCCGAATCGCCCGCGCCGATAAACTTCCCCCGGTGAAGCTCCCCGAGGGGGCGGTCAAGCCGCAGGTGGTCCCGGCCGACCTGTCGGAGCACTTCCGCCTGATGTGCGACCTGATGGCCCTGGCCTTCCAGGCCGATGTGACGCGCGTCATCACCTGCATGTTCGGCCGCGAAGGGAGCGAGCAGAAGTACCGGTTGGTCGGGATCAACGAGGGACACCACGAGCTGACCCACCACCGGAACAACCCGGAGAAGATCGCCAAGGTCCGCACGATCAACACTTTCCACGTCGAGCAATTCGCCTACTTTCTCGGCAAGCTGAAGTCGATCCCGGAAGGCGACGGTACCCTGCTGGACAACTGCATGATCGCCTACGGCAGCGGCAACAGCGACGGCAATCGTCACACCCACGAGAACCTGCCGATCCTGCTGGCCGGCAAGGGGAGCGGTAGCCTGAAGACCGGCCGGCACATCCGATGCCCGAAGGAGACGCCGGTCAACAACCTCTGGCTGGCCATGCTCAACCGCATGGGCGCCCCTACCGAGAGCCTGGGCGACAGCACCGGGATTCTCCAGGGGTTGTCGTGACCCGATCCTTCCGGTCTCGACCCAGACGATCCGCACCACGGCCGCCCCGGCTTACGCTTGTTTGTTGATGCTCTTCACGTAATCCGCGAACTGGCGTGGATTTCGCAGGGGCGGGCCGTGTCCGAAGCAGATCAGCCTCGGCTCGAGGTCGATCAGGCGGAGGGCCGACTGTCGGTTGCGGGCCGGGTCGATGGAGAAGACCTGCTGGGGTTCGCAGAGCATCGTCCGGCCGTTCCAGATATTCAGGTTGGACAGGACGTCGCCCAGGACGAGGATCTTGTCGGCCTCGCGCCAGAAGCCGATGTGTCCCGCGGTGTGCCCGGGCGTCTCGATGACCGTGAAAGTGCCGACCTGATCGCCTTCGCGGAGCCGCCGGGCGACCGGGTGGGGCGGCCCGGTCCAGATGGGCCCGACCGAGCCGGACAGCCAGTGCCTGGGCATCCGCCTCATGATCTCGCCGGGGGTCTCCATCGCGTCGGCATCCCCCTCGCTGCACCAGAGCGGGATGCCCAATGCCTCGCAGATGGCATGGCTCGAGCCTTGATGGTCGGGATGGGCATGCGTCAGGGCGTGCAACGTGACCGTCCGGCCACGAAGCCGGCGGAGTATCCGCTTCGCGGCGAATCGCGTCGAGGCGTCCACCAGGACCTCGCCCAGCAGGTAGACATTGATCGCGTACGGCGGGAAGCCCTCCAGGATGTACACGTCATCGGCCAGTTGCTTCATTGTCAGGTCCCTGTACATTTCTCAAAAGGCCCAGATCACCGGCGAGGAATCACGTTGTTTCATCACTCACATTGACGCAATTCATCCCCTTGGGCAGAATCCGTCCCCAGTAACGGCACGCGAACAATCAGGATATCGGAGTCCGCCGTGATGGCCAGGGCGAAACGGCTCGTCGATCCGTCGATCGTCGTCCTGTCGGTCGCGATCCGGATTGCCGCGGTCCTGGTGCTCCGTAGTTACGAGGTGCCGAGGAGCACCTACGAACACGGCGAGATCGCGGCGAACCTGCTAGCCGGCCGCGGCTTCACGACGCACTTCCTGGGTGCGGAAGGGCCGACCTCGCAACAGGCCCCCGTTTACCCGCTGCTGGTGGCGCTGGCCTACGTGATCGGGGGCGTGGGCACACCGCGTGCGTTGTTGATCCTGGAACTCGGGCAGTCGGTCCTGGGCGGTTTCCTGGTGTGGGAGGTCATGCGGCTGGCCCGGCTCGCCATCCCGGGGCGTCCCTGGCTGGCCACGACGGCCGCGCTGGTGGTCGCGATTCATCCGACACTGGTCTATGCCGCAACCCACGTCCAGGTCGCTTCACTGGGGGCACTCCTGCTGGTTGGGACGCTCGCGCGGGCGTACCAGGCCGGGGCGAGCGGACGGATCAAGGATGCGGTCATCACCGGCATCTGGCTCGCACTGCTCGCCCTGACCGATCCGATCCTCTCCCTGGCCTTCATCGGCGTCGCGGGGGCCATCGGGCTCGGTCGAGTCGGCGAACCTCGGGCGCTCCGATACTCTTCACTATTGATCCTGGTCACGGTGATGACCGGCCTGGCGGGGATATCTCCCTGGCTGGTCCGGAACGCGATGGTCCACCGGGAATTCGTCGCGATCAAGAGCACCTTCGGGTATGCCTTCTGGCAGGGCAATTGCACCCTGAGCGAGGGGACGGACAAGGTCCGACGCCCTTCGGTCGAACGTGTCCTGGAACGGAGCCGGGCCGCGTCGAGTCTGAGCGGCCTGAATCGGTCGCTCTGGGAAGCCCGGCACGAGGCCGGGTATCTGGACGACATTGCCTTGAACAAGGCCGACTATCGATTGCTCGGCTCGGTGTCGGAACCAGAGCGGTCCCGGATACTGTTCCGTCGAGCGATGTCGGATCTCCGCGCCGAGCCGATGCGATACGTGCGCCTCAGTCTGCGGCGACTCCGATACTTCATCCTCTTCGATGAAACCAACCCCAAGTCCCGGGTGCTCGCCTATCGCCTGGCCCATGTCGGGCTGACCCTGTTCGCCCTGGTGGGGCTGGTGATGGCCAGTCCCTCGACACGAAGACGGCTGCTACCGACCATCACCGCCGCGCTGGCCATCACGGCCTTCCACGCGTTGACGATCGTCTCGGCACGATTCCACATCCCGATCGAACCGATCATGGCGATCTGGGGCGCGTCGGGGTTGACGCGATGGGGCGACCGCGTCGTGAAACGCTCAACCCCGGCTCCCCACCACATCGAGCTCGTCCGGATCGAAGACCGGCTTGCCGTAATCCACCTGCGCGATTGACTGGGCCTTCTCGGCAGCCCGGGCGTGCATGAAGGCCAGGATCAGGCTCGTCGTCAATGCCCCCACGCTGATGAGTGCGGCACAACTCCAGGCCAAGACCGGTAAGATCGGAACACCGTCGATCAAGACCGGCTCCCCGACGACTCCCGTCAAGAAGGCCGCGAGGACGGAGGCGATCGGCACCCCCGCCCCGATCGCCGCCACGCCTTTAGAGCTCACGGCGCCAAATCCGCGAGGGGCCGGCATATGGAGCTCCATGGCCTTGATCCGCTCGCGGTGCTCCCATTCACGCCGCCGGTGCCGGTGCTTCAACACCAGGACGGTCGGGACCAGGACGAGCGGCATCAAGATCGCCACGATCGGGATGATCAGGGGTTCCATTGCGTGAATTCCTCGAGGGCAGTGATCCGATTCTCAACGATACAATTCGTGGGGTTCGCCCCGCAATCGGCCGCGGGCACCGGCGACCGCTTGGCCCTCGCCCGATGAGTCGGGCCCATGGTAAGGTGTCGGCTCATCTCGATCCATTCCATGCGGACTTACGGGGAGGAGAACCCATGACGCGCGACCATCTCCTGGTGA
This sequence comes from Isosphaeraceae bacterium, assembly GCA_052148775.1. GTDB lineage: Bacteria > Planctomycetota > Planctomycetia > Isosphaerales > Isosphaeraceae > CAVZRC01. The sequence continues at coordinate 20,510 of JBKQHM010000587.1, forward strand.
TCGACCAGGGAACAACGAGCACACGAGCCGTCGTCTACAATGCCCAGCTCCAGGTGGTCGGGCAAGGTCAGGCCGAGGTCTTGCCGACTTACCCCCAATCGGGCTGGGTCGAGCACGACCCGGATGCCCTGCTCCGCTCGGTCGGCCCGCAAGTGACCCGGGCGTTCGACGAATCCGGTGTGAAGGTCGATCGGATCGCGGCGATCGGCCTGACCAACCAACGAGAGACCACCATCGTCTGGGAGCGAGGGACCGGCCGGGCGATCGCGCCGGCCTTGGTCTGGCAGGATCGTCGGACCGCCCCGGCCTGCGACCAGCTCAAGCACAAACAGGATTGGGTCGCCGATCGGACCGGACTCGTCATCGACCCTTATTTCTCCGCCAGCAAGATGGCCTGGATCCTCGACCACGTCCCCAACGCCCGCCGACGCGCCGAGGCCGGCGAGCTGGCGGCCGGGACCGTGGACAGCTTCCTCGTCTGGCACCTGACCGGCGGCCAGCGGTTCGTCACCGACGCCACGAATGCATCGCGTACGCTTCTGATGGATCTCAGAACCCTCAAGTGGGCAGAGGATCTCTGCGAATTATTCGGAGTTCCGCCTGGAATATTG
>JBKQHM010000588.1:0-2992 GCA_052148775.1 Isosphaeraceae bacterium
ACCGGTAGCCGCAACTGAACGCCGTGGAGATATAATAGAGGCACTCCAGGTCCAGGCCGACCGCCAACCGGGCGATCGCATCGGTCAACTCCACGTTGGCCGCGACCAGCCGGGCGCGATCGAAGTAATCGACCGAGCCGGCGCAGTGGACGATCCGATTCACGCCCAGGTCCCGAAACCGGCCCGCGAGCTGGGGAATCCGGGCGGTCTCCGGCAAATCCGTCACCTCGAGGCGATCGAGATCGGCCGACTCGATCCGGCGCCCGGACGCCTCGCACTCGGCCAGGATCGGCCGTAGCACTTGCTCGCGGGACCGCCGGCCGCGGACGGGCAGGATCAGCCGGCACCGCACCTCGGCCAGGAGCGTCGCGGCCGCCAGGGTCCCCAGGTAGCCGGTGGCGCCGAAGAGGACCGTTGCCGGCTCGCGAGTCGACATGGTGGATCTCCTAAGCCCCCATGAAGGCGGCCGTCAGTTGGCAGACTAGCTTCCGTCGATCCATACCCAGATGCACGCAGTTGTCGATCAACTCCGTCGCCACGTCGGTCAGCACGTCGATGAAGCGGAGGCCGAAGTGAGGGCCCAGGGCGCGATCCCCCGCGAGGCCGACGGCATCGAAGCACGCGAGGACCGGCCGGGTCGCATTGCAGTACGCCGCGAGGAGGTCCTCGGTCGAGGATCGCCGCTGCAGGTCGGAGAGGGCCAGCTCGATGGACGCGCCGGCGGCCTCGCCGCCGAGGTCCGCCAGGTGCCGGCTCATCGGGCCGGCCCCCGGGCTCGTCGCGAGTCGGGTGTAGATCGCCTGGCCGAGCCTTTCCAGCGTGAGCCCCTGCACGCAGAGGGTCGCCAGGGTGGAGTCGGTCGCGGCCGCCGAACAGAGGTCCCGCACCGGCCCTTCGAGTTCGTGGCCCGTCAGGGCTCCGTCGGTGGGCACCTCGTCCCGGAGTCTCCCCACGACGTTCCGCTTCGCGGGCGTCGCCAGCGCGGGCACGAATCGTTCGTACCGCTCCAGGGCCAAGGCCTCCAGTTGGCGCAGGACCGTCCACAGGAGGCGCTCCGGCGGCGCCAGGATGCCGAGGGGACTGGTCGGGGTCACCGGATCGGCTCCTGCTCCCATCGATGGGCGACGCACGAGATCATCCTCGAATTCGAGGGAACGAGTCGGGATCATTTGATCGGCTCTCCGTGGCGGTATTTCCGGATGAGGGGCATGAACAGGCCGACGACGTTCCGCGTGGCCTCCTTCGTGGGGATGCCCACCCGCTCGAGGAGTCCGGTGTAGCCATCCATCATGCTGCCCGCGCAGTCGGCGCCCGAGAGGCCGACGCTGTCGAGGTAGTCGGCGATCTTCATCATGGTGCCGCCGATGCAGTCGATGCCCTGGACGTTGACCCGCTGGCATAGGCGGACGAACTCGTCCTCGGCGTCGAAGAACCGCAGGCGCAGGTAGCGGGTCATCCACTCCACGTGGTAGCGCTCCTCGTCCAGGGCGCGCGCGAACACGTCGCGCGTGCCGGGATACCGATCGGCCACCTGCAGGTAGGGCTCGTAGATGGCGATGGCCATGCTCTCGACGATGAAGCCCTGGACGACGGCCAGGGCCTCGCAGTCCCCGGCAGCGTAATGGTCGTTGACCTGGGCGATCAGGTAGTCCAGCTCGCGATCGGCGAATTCCTTGTCCGGCTCGATCGCGTTGCATCGGCACGCCTCGCGGAACCACGACGAATGCTGCCCCTCCATGGAAGCGAACTTGCGGAGGACGTGGGAATACTCCGGCCTGAGCTGCGCCATCAGGCCGTAGATGCGGGCCGCGAGCATCTCGCCGAAGACGGCCAGGCCCATGAGCCGGCGGATCGGCAGCCGATCTTCGAGATCCATCGCGGCGGGATGCGGTCCTGGGACGCTCATGGGTGATTCCCTTCGTCGTTCTTTGTTCCGCACTCGATGTAATCCGTCGACCATCCGGAATCTGCCGTCGCTATGAGGCCATGGGCTTGCCCGACCTCCCGCGGCCACCCCAAAGGGCCCGGCGACCGGCTCGTATTTCGCCTCCCGGCCGCCCACCTGGCCTTTTTGACAATCACAGATTAGATAAACGGCGCAAGCCTGTCAAACAAGAAGCCGCAAGAAATCGCATTGATAGATCCGCGCCAGGCTTATGGTTAGAAACGACCTTGTTCGAAAGCTCGGGTTCTCTAGCCCTATACTTTTCACGGCGCGCCCGCCGGAGCACGAGGGAGGCCGTCGGTTGCGCCTCGGTGCATCACCAAATCCCGCGGGCCTCAGGATACAGGGCGTTGTAGACGTTGTACCAGCAGGCCCCGATCAGGAAGTCAAGGAACAGGATGGCGATAAAGGAAAACACGAACGCCTCGGTGGCGGCCCGACCCACACCCTGGGCACCCGCATGTGCGTTGAGCCCCCGGTGACAACTGATCAGAGCAATTGCCGTGCCGAAGAAGTAGCCCTTGAACACGCCGGCGAAGATATCCAGGTTTTCCACGACGTCACGCGAATGCTTCCAGTAGGCGAACGAGTCGACATTAGAGGATCGCTGTGCCGACGACCACCCTCCAATGACGCCCGTGAAGTTGACGAGCAGGGTCAACAGAAGGATCAAGAGGACGCACGCCAGGAAGCGCGGGACGACCGTAAGCGCCCTGACGCTGGATTACGTGTGATCATCCTGCTAGACACCCATCAGCCGCGCGCCGGACTTCATCCGTCGTCCCGTCGCGGGCTCCCGGCAGGCTCGGAGGACCGCTAGAGCGCTTCACGATTGGGTTGCACACGGGCCGGATCGTGATACGAATTCACCCCCCGTGGCCCCCCCTTCGTAAGGGGGGGATTGAAAGCGGATTCGTCCCCCCCTTACGAAGGGGGGTTCGGGTGGGCTGATGAAAATCAAGCTGGCGACAGCAATGGAGTTCCCTCCAGTTTTGTTTCGCTTTTCGATTCGTTCGTATCCTTGTTCGATGCATCAACAGACTCATA
>JBKQHM010000589.1:0-8019 GCA_052148775.1 Isosphaeraceae bacterium
CTGGAAAATGGGGATATTCGGTAGTGGGGCGGGCGTCTCTGCCCGCCGGCTCGGTTTAGTTTTCTATGCAACGCTCAGTAGTATCTATTCCGGCCAGCGGCTGGATGTCGACCCGAGCCTGGGCCTCGTCGGAGAGTGCGACTTCATCCTGGCCGCCACATCGCCCCTTCCGGCCTTGCGCGCACCCTTGATGATCATCGTCGAGGCGAAGAAGCACGACATCGGGGGCGGTGTCTGGCAGTGCCTCGCGCAGATGGTCGGTGCGCGGATCTTCAATGAACGGGCCGGGAGGCCGCCCGCGCCGGTCTACGGTTGTGTGACCAACGGCGAAAACTGGCAGTTCTTGCGACTGGTCGAGCAGGTCGCGGAGATCGATGTCCGGCGCTACTATATCGACAATGTCGGCGGAATCTTGTCGGTGTTCCTGAGGATCTTGGGGTCCGGAGGGGCCGAGCCTTCCTTCGAGCCGTCGCAGCCGGGCCCCACCGCCGAGGTGCTCGTCCCGGCCTGATGGGGTTGCGATGGGCGTTCCGCGGAGATTCCGCGCCTTGGAAAGAAGGCCCTCGGCGCCGTAGAATAGGAATAGCATCTTTGAGTCGATCCCCGCAGATGAGGCCGGCATGAATCGCCGCGAGGCCGATAGCGACGAATCCCCCTCCGCCGAGGTACCCGGTTCGGTCCCCGCGCCTGGTCATCAACCATTGAAGCGGCCGGTGCTTTCGGCGACGGCCGAGGAGTGGCGGTCGTGGATGATCGAGCGGGGCTATCCGGCCTACCGTGCGCGGCAGGTGCTCGACTGGGTCATCCGCCGCCGGGCCGAGTCGTTCGAGCGGATGTCGGACCTGCCCAAGACGCTCCGCTACCGCCTCGACGACGAGTGGACGGTCTTCGGCACCCGGGCCGCCTATCACGACGTCGCGCCCGACGGCACCGATAAGCTCGTGATCGCCTGCCGCGACGGCCGACGGGTCGAGTGCGTGCTGATGGCCGAGGGTCCGCGGCGGACGGTCTGCATCAGCACCCAGGTCGGCTGCGGGATGGGTTGCGTCTTCTGCGCCAGCGGGCTCAAGGGGGTCGAGCGGAACCTGGCCTCCGACGAGATCCTCGAGCAGGTGCTCCACCTCCGCAACCTCCTGCCGACCGGGGAGACGGTCAGCCATGTCGTCGTCATGGGCATGGGGGAGAGCCTGGCGAACCTGGACAACCTGGCCCGGGCGCTCGATCGGCTCTGCTCGGCCGAGGAGGGGCTGGGGATCAGCCAGCGCCGGGTAACCATCTCGACGGTGGGGCTCCCCGGGAAGATCCTCGAGCTCGCGGCGATGGACCGGCAGTACCACCTGGCGGTCTCGCTGCATGCGCCGACCGAGGACTTGCGCAACAGCCTGGTGCCCGTGAACGAGGCCATCGGGCTGTCCGCCGTGATGGCCGCCGCCGATGCCTATTTCGAGAAGACGGGCCGGCAGGTCACCTATGAGTACGTGCTGCTGGGCGGGGTGAACGACCGTCCGGCCGATGCCCAGGCGCTGGGCCGGCTGTTGATGGCCCGACGCTCACATGTGAACCTGATCCCGTACAATCCCGTGGCGGGCTTGTCGTTCGCCCGGCCCGAGCCCGAGGCGGTCGACCGGTTCGTCGCGATCCTGCGCGACCGGGGCGTGAGCGTGACGGTGCGCAAGACCAAGGGGCGGGCCATCGACGCGGCTTGCGGCCAGCTCCGCCGCCGGCTGGACCCGGATCGCGATCCGGGGCCGGTGCGAGACGGCGGCGCGGGCCGCCGGATGGTCTCGACGGTTTGAATGAACGACCGACGATCGATCGAACGCGTTTCGCGGGAGGGAGGACGCCCGGTGAACCGAGAGGCCGAGAGCCTGGAACAGCAACTCGAGGCGCGTGACCCGGATGTCCGGCTCATGGTCCAGGTTCGCGCCGACGTCCCCGGGGCCTTCGAGACCCTGGTCGCCAACTATCAGCACCGACTGGTCGGCATCCTGTTCCACCTGGTCGGCAACATCGACGAGGCCGAGGACCTCTGCCAGGAGACCTTCCTGCGGATTTACAAGGCGCGCAAGGGCTACCGCCCCCGGGCCAAGTTCTCGACGTGGCTGTTCACGATCGCCAACAACCTGGCGCTGAACCACCTGCGGAACAAGGGGCGCAACGCGGGCGTCGCCCTCGGCGGCGCGACGGGCTCGCAGTCGGTCCCCTCGTTCGGCAAGCAGCTCGAGGGCCGCGAGGGGACGCCCTCGGCCCAGATGCGCCAGGCCGAGCTTTCCGACGTGGTCCGCGAGGCCCTCTCGGTCCTCAACGAGGACCAGAAGATGGCGGTCCTGCTCAACAAGTTCGAGGAGATGAGTTACGCCGAGATCGCCGACATCATGGGCCGATCGCCGGCGGCCATCAAGTCCCTCCTGGCGCGGGCCAGGACCCAGCTCCGCGAACAACTCGAGCCTTACTTGCTTGGTCAATAGTCATTGGTCATTGGTCAATAGTCATTGGTCATTGGTGGCTCTGCCCGATGATCCAGCGGGGCACCGGATACCTGGGTTTCCGTCAGGGATTCGATGGGCGTATCGTAGGTTGATGGCAAACACATCGAGTTTCTCGAGGAGTTCCGCCACAACCATCGATGGATCGGCCCCGGAAACGGAAAGAATGACCAATAACCAATGACCAATGACCAATAACCAATGACCAATGACCAATGACCAATGGGGCTGGTTGGGCGCGGTCTGGCAGGCGGTCGATGCGCTGGTGTTTCCCTGGTCCTGCGCGGTCTGCGGTGTCGAAGGGCAGGGGGGGGCATTCTGCCCGTTGTGCCGGGCGGATCTCATGGAGATGGCGGCGAAGGCCGCGGCGTCGGTCTGCCCGCGCTGTGCGTTGCCGGCCGGCCCGTATGCGGACTTCCGTCGGGGCTGTGCCGCGTGCCGGGGCCGGACGCTCGGCTTCGACGCGGCGGTGGCCATGGGGCCTTACGAGGGCACCTTGCGGGAACTCTGCCTGCGTCTCAAGCAGGAGCGGAACGCCTGGCTGGCGCCCGCCCTGAGCGGGCTCTGGGCCGAGGCCCGGGGCGAGGCGATCGGCACGCTGCCGTTGGACGCGTGGATCGTGCCGGTCCCGCTGCACTGGCGGCGACACTGGCGGCGGGGCTACAACCAGGCCGAGGCGCTGGCCCGCGGGTTGGCTCGCCGGCTGGATCGGCCGGTCCGCCGATCGTTGCGACGGGTCGTGGCGACCGACAAGCTCGCCGAGCTCTCGCGTACCGAACGGATCCGGTCCATGCGCGAGGTGTTCCGCGCCCGGCGGGACGCCGGCCTCGATGGCCGCACGATCATCCTGGTCGACGACGTCCTGACGACCGGGGCGACCTGCGGCGCCGCGGCCCGCGCCCTGAAACGGGCCGGCGCCCGGCGGGTCGTCGTCGCCGTCATCGCGCGCACCGGCAAGAGCACGGTGTGACCGCTCTCCGGGGGCATGCCGGGGCGAGTGTCGCACGATTGGTCGGCGTCCGTCACTTGCGGAACAGGCGTCGCAGGACCGGTCGGGAGCCGACCTCGCGGATCTCGCGGTGGGGCTCCGGTTGCGCCGCGTGGTGATTCAGGTGGAAATCGACGACCAGCGGCAAGTGGTCGGAGGCGTCGCGTGCCAGCTTCGAGTGGACGATCCGCGCGTGCCGGATCTCCATCGGGCCGCGGACGAACGTCTTGTCGAGCGAGGCGATCGGCCAGTAGGCCGGGAACGAGCGGAACCGCGATCGCGGCGACGTCACCTGCACGAAGCCGTGTTTCGAGAACGGGCCTTTTGCCAGCGTGTTGAGCCAGTCGTTGAAATCGCCGACGATCATCGTCGGCAGATGGGCCGACTCGTGGAAGAGGGCGTGGTCGAGCAGGTGCCGGACTTGCCAGTGCCGCTCGCTCTCGGCCAGGCCCAGGTGCCAGTGGACCAGGTGCAGGGGACCCTCCGGCGTCCGGACGACCGCCATCTGGGCGCCGCGCGGCTTCCGCCTCTTGCGGCGCAGCGAGATCTGGTGATGCGATTCGAACGGCCATCGGGAGAGGACGAGGTTGCCATACCCGCCGCTCTTGAGCCGCACGTTGAGCTGATAGAGGTCCGCCGTCGCCTCGAGGGCCTCGGCCAGCCTCTGCGGTTGGTCGTCGTGCCGCGTCCGCGCCACGTGCCGGTCCACTTCCTGGAGGCAGATGAGGTCCGGGTTCTCCTCCTCGATGACGCGGATGATGCGCTCGAGGCGGTACCGGCGGTCCCGCCCGCCGATCCCCTTATGGATATTGTAACTCATCATTCTCATCGGATTCGCGCTCTCATACCATTGCTCACGGTCGATTGTCTTCGTGTGCAGATCGATCGGCCGCGCCGGGCGGCGACTCGGATTCGGTCCAGGCCACGTGCTCGTCCAGGAGCGCGGCCTGCCCGTCGAGGGCGGTGTGCTTCGCCTCGCCGGCCTCGTTGACCTCGATCGGCCGATCGAGCGAGGCGCGGGCATGGAGCTCGATCGGGATCCGGGCCCGTCGCACCCGGCGGATCCCCCAGACGATCAGCGTATGATGGATCGCCCGGTAGGCGAACCAGTAGCCGATCACATTGGGGCCCGGCAGGATCGCGAGCAAGCCGGCGAAGGGCGCGATCAGGGTGTTCAGGCTCATCCAGAGCAGGTGTCGCCACCATCGATGATTCAGGTAGTCGGCCCACAGGGCGCGGACCTGATCGGCGGGGCGCGAGGCGGGATGGTGCAGATCGATGCGACGGGCTGACCTCAACCGTACGAGCATCGATTCGTCGGGATGGGACCAGGAGTGCAGCCAGTCCCATGTCCGGCGCGTCCAGCGGGCAATCCGCGATTCGGAGTGTTCCCAGGTCGACTTGAGCCTCCGGTATCGTTCGTGGAGCCGGCCCCACAGGCCAGCAGGCGGCGCGGCGGATGGTTCGGAGCCGCCGTCTTCCTCGGAGTCGGCTTCCGACTCGTCCGCGTAGAAGAAATGTCGACGGTTGTCGATGGACAGCAAGTAGATCTTCACAGCTCGACTCGATCTCCTCCGGCCCCGAAATCGCCCGCACGCGCGATATCCCGGTCGACTCCCGGCGAGTCCGGCCGGCCGGGTTCGACGAGGGTCTCATTGTAACACCCCGCTCGGGAGCCGATCGAGATTCGTCGAGCCTTCGGGATCGGCGTGGGCGTCCCGGCGCCCGCCGGCCATCACGCGACCCGCTCCCGGGAATCCTCGGATCCGTCCGACCTGGCCGCGGCGAGCGCACGGGCGGGGCTCACGGCGCGGACCCCCGCGCAGGATCGCCAGTCCCCTGGCGCACCGGCACCTTCTCCTCGAGTTTCCTCACATCCTCGCGGATCTGATTCACATCCTCGCGGATCTCCTTGGCCAGCTCCCGTCCCCCGCTCCGGATCTTCTCGGGGAGGCCCTTGGCGTCCTTGGCCGCGGGATTGACGAAAGGCAGGTAGGCATACGCCAGGACGACCAGGACGATCGGGATGCACGACGTCAGCAGGCGCCGAAAGGTCGGCCGGAACGTGTCCCATCGCGTCCACACGTAGTAGATCCCGTAGGGCGGGAAGAGGAAGGCCAGGCCGTGGACCGGCCCTTCCTTGAAGGGGCGGACGAAGATCGCGAGCAGGTCGACCCAGAACCGGCCGTAATTGGCCAGGAGGACCACTACCGCGCCGAGGTGCACCCACTCCCGATTCCCGGCGGCGATCGCGAAGATCGCCAGGACGATGAAGGGGATGGAGATCAGATAGGCCCAGTCGTCGATGAAGCGGAGCAACCGCAGGATCAGGCCCACCCCCTGCCGCCACTTCACGACGATCCAGCCCGCCGGCCCGGCGTCGCGGCCCCATCGGGCCAGGAAGCTGTTCTCGAGGCTATCCACCAGCTTGTAGGGGCGCGGGTCCTTCTGGAACTCGGCGAGCTCGCGCAGGCCGCGCCGGACCGCGGGCGAGGCGAGGGCCGCCTCCTCGGGGTTGTCGTCCCCGGCGATCAGATCGAATTCGGAGAACCCCTCGGCGGTCGCGTGCCGCTCCAGGTGCTCGGGTTCCACCAGGACCGGCGGCACGTGGGAGGCCGAGGGCCGTTCATCGGGCGGGCTGAGCCGGAACGGGGCGTCGGATGCGTGGGCCGGCTGTGGAGCGTGCGCCCGGGCCGGAGGCGCCGCGGGTCGATGGGCGTGGGCCGGCGTGGCCGTGGGTGAATCGGTCTCCATGTGCGGGATCACCATGACCTGGCCGCAGTTGCTGCATCGTCCGCGCTTGCCCTGGAATCGCGCATCGATCTTGATCCGCTTCCCGCAGTGATGGCAAGAGAAAAGCATGAACATGGCCACCTCGATCGCCCTGGACGGCCTGTCGATTCCCCTACATCGGCCCGAGCCTCGTAGACGCCGGTCTGACGATCATATCAGGAGCGGGGCCGCGTTGCCGCAAGTGTGGAACCCGGCCGATCCCGTCACAGGGGATCGGGATGGGGATCACCCTCGCCGCAAGGCCCGGCCGGGGGTGGCGCCGGTCGGCTCGCCGTCGACCAGGACCGGAATTCCGTTGACGAGCACATGGTCGACGCCCCCGGCGAGCGTCCGGCCGGCGGCGTAGGTCGAGTGATCGGCGACGGTGGCCGGGTCGAAGACGGCGATATCGGCGACGTATCCCGTCCGGATGAGCCCGCGGTCGGTCAGGCGGAACCGGCGCGCGGCGTGGGTCGTGAGGTGGGTCACGGCCTCGGGCCAGGAATAGTCGCCGAGCTCGCGGGTGTGGTAGCCCAGGTACCGGGCGAAGGCGCCCCAGCCGCGCGGGTGGGGGAATCCGCCGCGGAAGATGCCATCGGAGCCCGCCATGTGCGCCGGATGCCGCAGGATCGCACGCACGTCGGCCTCGGTCCGATCCCCCTGCCGGAATCCCACGATGCCCACGGCCATGTCCGAGACCGACAGGATCTCGCAGACGAAGTCGCCCGGGTCGATCTTCGCCTTCTCGGCCGCCGAGGTGACGGTGTGTCCCTCGGCCCATCGCCAGTCGGGATTCGCGACCATGGCGATCGTGACCCGGTCCAGGGGATAGGGCGTCGGGGCCGAGAACCATTCGGACCTCAGCCGCGCGCGGACAGACGGATCGCGGAGGCGCTCGACGGTCGCATCGATCCCGCCGACTTGCACCCAGCCCGGCAGCGCCACCATGCCCAGGATCGTGCTGCCGGCCAGGTAGGGATAGGTGTCGTAGGTCAGGTCGAGCCCCAGCGCCCGGCCTTCATCGATCAGGGGGAGCAGGAGGTCGGCCGGGCCGTTGTAATGCGAGATATGCGCCGGGATGCCCGACGCGCGGGCGATGTCGTAGACCTCGCGCATGCCGACGTCGGCGTTCGGCCCGTAGCCCCGCATGTGGGTGACGTAGACGCCGTTTTCCGCGACCATCGGCTCGCAGAGCGCGGCGATCTCGCGGGCGTCGGCGTAGAGGCTCGGGATGTAATCAAGCCCCGTCGACAGCCCGACCGCCCCGGCGTCGAGGCCCTCGCGGACGAGATCTTGCATGGCGCGGAGCTCGTCGTCGGTCGCGGGGCGAGGATCCAGCCCCATGACTTCCATCCGGACGTTGCCGTTGGGGATCAGGTACGCCACGTTGATCGCGGTCGAGCGGTCGAAGCGGGCCAGGTATTCATCGACCGTCCGCCAGTCGTAGGACAGGCCGGGCGGATTGCCGTTGAAGCCGGCGGTATACCGGCGCATGTAGTCGAGCGTGGCGGGAGAAGCCGGGGCGAACGAGCTGCCGTCCTGGCCGATGAGGTAGGTGGTCACCCCCTGGCGCAGGGCGGGGAGATGGATCGGGTCGGCCAGGAGCATGAGGTCGCCGTGGACGTGGGCGTCGATGAAGCCGGGGACGACGTAGCGCCCGGTGACGTCGATCACGCGCGCGGCCTCTGCGCCTTCGAGCCGTCCTACCTCGGCGATCATCGTGTCGATCAAGGCGACGTCGGCGCGAGACGCGGGCCCGCCCGAGCCATCGAT
>JBKQHM010000590.1:0-4288 GCA_052148775.1 Isosphaeraceae bacterium
GAAACAATCGGATTGCAGATGCCGGATTCCAGATTCCAGAAGTCATAAGCCCTTGACATGCTGAGCTTAATATGCATTTGGAATCTAAAGTATGTTGTCTGGAATCGATTCTTTCACAGCCTCTCAGCCCATCGCGATTCCCCTCGTCGAACCGGATCGATCGTCCTGATCGGATCGAGACAGCGACCGGACACCCCATCACCTGGCCCTCGTCGCCGTGCGCGGCCATCCAACCCTTCCGAGGTCGAGAACAGTCAGGTCTCGTCCTTTCCAATCCATCCCTCTTATTAAACTCATCATTGGATTTTCTTTCCAGACCATTGTGGAGAAAAAACGCTTCGAATGGCGCAACAACGAGTTTTATTAAGTGTCGGATTGGCGGGAGCGAAACGATTGCAAGGGCGAGGCGATTCTCAGGATCCCGCCCGAGCGATCGCTCGATCAGCCCCATTTCTTGCGGGAAACCCGAGGGATCACCGGCTCGACGGCATGGCGGATGAGCCGGACTCGACGCGGAGATGGGAGGGTCTCCGTTTCTCTTATTTTGCGCCGTGGCGATTCAAAAGGCGCCTTTCCAAGAAAAATTTCTGAAAAAGCCGCCGGTTCCTGGCGTGGATTGCAACTCTTCATACCAGGCTCACGGTTCCAAGGTCGGAGTGAGGAAACGGCGAAGAGTACGGTGCCTCCCGAGAAATGAGTCGAACCTGTATGAAGGCAGGGAATTCCCATCCACACCGAACCGAGCCGGCACGTGGACTTCACAGGACGTGAGGCCGGCATCGCGGTCGACCCCCAAATGAAGGCGCACGTGATACGGGAGTTTACGCCATGAGTTGCATCCAGGCGAAGGAATGCGGTGTCCCCACGAGTCTCCAGCTTTATCTCATGGAGATCAAGGACGACGCCCTGTTGTCGGCGACGGAAGAGTGCGACCTGGCCGAGGCCATCGCGCGAGGGGACCGGGATGCCCGCACGCGGATGATCCAGGCGAATCTGAGGCTGGTGGTCAAGATCGCGAGGGACTACGTGGGGCGGGGCATCGTGCTCGACGACCTGATCGGCGAAGGGAATCTGGGGCTGATCCGGGCCGCCGAGGAATTCGATCCGCGGTTCGGCACGCGATTCAGCACGTATGCCAGCTACTGGATCAAGCAGGCGATCCGCCACGCGCTGATCAACACGACATCCACGATCCGCCTGCCGGCCCACATGGTGGGCCTGCTGACGAAGTGGCGGCGGACCGAGCGGGCGCTGAGCCGGGAAGCCGGCCGGGCGCCGAGCTTCGACGAGATCGCGGCCGCGTTGCGGCTGACCGAGGCCCAGAAGGTCCTGGTATCGAGGGCCCATCAAGCCCGACAGCTCAAGCTGGAGGGCGGCATGACCGGCGACTCCGGCCACTGGTCGCCCGACGACGCGCTCGATCGCCACGCGACGGCCGACTCGCTGCTCGAGGCCGACGACGAGCGCGACATCCTCTTGCGGCGGCTCGATCGCCTCGACGCCCGCGAGCGCACGATCCTGTCGCTGCGATACGGACTGGAAGGCGAGCTGCCCTTGACGCTCAAGGAGATCGGCCGACGCCTGGGCGTGACCCGGGAATGGGTGCGCAAGATCGAGCTCCGCGCCGTCCGCAAGCTCGACGACCGGGCCGAGCCCACGCAGGACGGATCGAGTCGGGCGACGCACCGCGGCCGTGCCTCGGCCGCCGATCCCACGCCGGCTGCCCGGGCCCGCGCCGCCTCGACGAAGGCCCGACCCGGATTGCGGCGAAGGCCGATCCCGTTGCGATCGGCCCTGGCCGCCGCGCCCGGCCGCTGAGCGCGGTCGGGAAGGTCCGGTCGTCGCCGGATGAATGCCGGACGCGGCCGGACGCGGTCCAAGACGGAGAATGAAACACGGATCGCACGGAGACCACGGCTCGGGGAACGGGAGATCGTGTCGCTCGGTCTCCCCGTCATCCCCGACGGATCTCTCACCCCAGGAACTCTGATCCGTGCGATCCGTGGATTTCATGGCCGATTCCCCTCGATGCTCGATCGCGACTCGCTCTCCCGTAGGTCAGGCTTTCCAGCCCGACATGGCCTGAGTGTCAGGCTGGACAGCCTGACCGACCTGCGGATCGCCCTTGCATCATCCCGACTCGTGGTGATCCAATCGGACCATCGGGTGGGCGAAGACGATCAGGGGGGCCCGGCGGGTCGGGCGGGAGATGGGCGACCGATGACGCGATCGAGGCGGGACCGGGCCCGTGCGACGTTCCTTCCCGCGTGCCTCATCGCCCTGGTCTCGGCCGTGGCGACGTGCGGCAACGCGGCCTGGACGGCCCCTCCGCGCTTCGACGGCGCGGGCTATGCCGTGCTCGCACGGGCGTGCATGGCCGGCCAGGGCTACCGGGCCATCGATCACCCCGACCGGCCGCGGCACGCCCACTTCCCGCCCGGATACCCGCTGTTGCTGGCCGCGACCTGGAGTGTGACCGGGGAATCGGCGACGGCCGCCCACGTCGTCTCGATCCTCTGCACGGTGGGGGCAACCCTGACGGCCTGGCTCTGGTTCCGTCGCATGATGGCCGGGCCATCGGCGACGCTCCTGGGCCTGGCGCTGGCGGTCAACTGGCTGTGGACCCGCACCGGCGGCGCGATCCAATCCGAGCCGCTGTACATGCTGCTGGGTCAATTGACGATCCTCGCGGCCGTACGAGCCGGCCGGGGTACTCCATCGCGACGGACCCGGAGCGCCGTCGCGCTGGGCGCGCTCCTGGCCGCCTGCCTGCTGACCCGACACGCGGCCATCGGCCTGGCCGCGGCGGTGCTGCTCGACCTGTGGATGCGCCGGGGGTGGCGGGATGCGTCGGCCGTGGCCGCGATCGCCGGTCTCCTGGTCTCCCCGTGGCTGGCCTGGATGGCAACGATCGGGACCGAGGGCCGGACCCAGGCCGGCCTGCTGGTTCACGTCGGCGGGACCTGGTTCGAGCGGATCGCCGGCCAACTGGTCTTCTACGTCCGGCGCATCCCCGACCAGATCACGGGCCCCTTCGTGGAGGTCGGCACGGTCTTCCGCCATTCGCCGGTCGTGGCGCTGGCCGCCGACGGCTGGGCCGTGGCGGCCTCGGCGTTGATCGTGGGAGGTTGGGTCCGCACCTTGCGACGACCGCGTCGACGACTGGCCGGAATGATCGCGATCGTCACGATGCTGGTCTTGCTGGCCTGGCCGTTCACGGAAGCCGGGCGATTCCTGGTCCCGCTGATCCCCTGCCTCTTGATCGGGGCGGTCGAGGGGCTGGCGGCAGTGGTGAACGGCTCGGTCCGTGTCATGGTCGCGATCGGTGCTCGCAGAGCACTCTACGCCCTTCGGCCGAGTCGGCGCAGGATGGTCGCGGCGGCCCTGGTGCTGGCGGTCTCGCTGCCGTATTCCGCTTACATGCTGGTCAAGGGCCGCGCGCGGGCGATGGAGGCGTCGCACGGCGACTTCGACGCGGCCTGCGCCTGGCTCGCCGAGCAATCGGACCGTCCCGGCCCGGTGCTCACGCGACACCCGGGCGAAGTCTTCTGGCAGACCGGCCGCCAGGCGCTGGAGGTCCCCACGTCGGAACGGCCCGGGGATGTCGACGCCGACGCCGACGCGATCGCCCGGACGATCGCGACCTACCGGGTCGCCTACCTGCTGATCGACCAGGAGCGCTATGCCCTGGCTCCGACCAGCCCGCTGGCCCGGTTCGTCGCCGAGCACCCGGAGCGGGTCCGCAAGGTCTGGGACCGCGAGGCCAACGGGCCGGCGGTGGTCATCTACGCGGTCGATGCGGCCGGGAACCCGCCGCCGTGAGCCCCTCCCGGCTCCCGCCCCCAGCAACCCGCGCAACGCTTGCCGACTTGCGAATTTCTGAGGCGTGCAACAAATCTGCGGATCAATCCGATTTGCGGGCCTCGCCGGATTCCCGGGTTCGTTTCGCGCATTTCGCGATCGCGTGACCCCGAGGATGGGTTCGTTTCGCGGGTTTTGCGGACGACGGGCGGCTCGGCTGGGTTTGTTTTGCGAGATTCGTGTTCGGTTTCGCATCCCACCAGCCCCCCTTCTCCGCTCGCTTGCGCACCCCGAACGTCGCCGGTTCGACCCGACACTCTTGTCTATAGAAACTTTTGGGGGCTTCGAGGTCTTAGACTCAGGAAAACCCTGAGGTGCGACCAACCGACAACGATGTCAATTCATGGTGGTCGACTGCGGTTCGAAGGCGGATTGCCGGGCATGGATGCAGGGCAACGCGGCGGAAAACAGTGCACAAGCGCGGAGT
>JBKQHM010000591.1:0-10525 GCA_052148775.1 Isosphaeraceae bacterium
CCGAGCCGTAATCTGGGGGTTTGAAGAGGCTCGGCAGGAGCCTCGCCCTCCCAAATCCAATGAATCTGCGAGAATGAAACAGCCCGGAGTGGCATGGTGCCGCGATAGACGAGATCCGCTCAACGAGTGAGAATCCAGTATGTGGATGGAACTTCCAGAAAAGACAATAAATCATGGATCTCCCGGTGGTTGTGATGAGGGGCCGACGCAGCGCCTCTCGCCGGGCGATCCCCGATCTCCCGAATCTTCGAGCCCGGCAATTCGCCTATTCGACTGGAGTTCAGTCATGCGCCGCATTCGCTTGTCCGCCAATTCGGCCCGAACGACCGAGGTCCGACGGCCGATATCCTGGCTCCTGGCCGGTCTCCTGGCCGCCGTGGCGGCACCGGGCTGCCACCACGAGGAGGAGACCCACTATACGAGCGTTGGGGAACCGCCGACCGTACGGCTGGTCAAGCCGGAGGTCCGGAACATCGTCAAGATCGTCGGCCAGCCCAGCTTCGTCGAGAGCTACGAGCGTTCCTCGGTGTATCCGAAGATGAACGCGTATATCCAGGAGTGGAAGGTCGACATCGGCGACAAGGTCAAGAAGGGCCAGGAGCTCGCCTCGCTGTTCGTACCCGAGTTGGTGGAAGAGCATGGTACGAGGAAGGCCACGGTCGTGCTCGACCAGGAGCGGATCATGCTGGCCAAGGAGGTGGTGGTGGTCGCCAGGGCCGACGTGCAGGCGGCCGAGGCGCGACTGGAGGAGGCGCGTGCGGAGCTCGCCGGCTACCTGGCCGAGGTCGATCGCTGGGACTCGGAGGTCAAACGGCTCGGCTATGAGGTCAAGCAGGGCGTGGTCAATCCCCAGGACCTCCTCCAGTCGACCAATCGCTGGAAGGCGAGCATCGCGTCGCGGGATGCGTCGAAGGCGACGGTGATGAAGGCCGAGGCCGAGCTCCTCTCCAAGCGGGCCTCGCTGTCGAAGGCCGAGGTCGACGTCCGGGTCGCCGAAGCCGACCTGAAGGTGGCCGAGAGCGAGGAGAAGCGGCTCATGGCCTGGGTGGGCTATCTCACCCTCCCCGCGCCGTTCGACGGCGTGATCGTGGCCCGCAACGCCAATACCTTCGACTTCGTCCTGCCGACCAGCGGCGATCCCTCGGCCGATTCCAACGCCCCGCACCTCTCGCCCAACGGTGGTGCGGCGCCGATCTACGTGGTGGACCGTACCGATATCGTGCGGATCTTCGTCGACATCCCCGAGCAGGACGCCAATTACGTGCAGATCGGCACCAAGGCCAGCGTGCTCGTCAGGGCCTACCGCGACCAGCCGATCCCGGCCAAGGTCACGCGGACCTCGTGGGCGTTGAACGTCAACAGCCGCACGCTCCGCGCCGAGATCGACCTGCACAACGACGGCAGCCAGCTCCTGCCCGGGATGTACGCCTACGCCAAGGTGATCATCGACCGCCCCGGCGTGCGGGCATTGCCGACCGCGTCGCTGCTGCACGTCGGCGAGAAGACCTACTGCTGGATGTACAAGGACGGCCACTCGCAACGGTTCGAGGTGCAGACGGGCGTCATGGGCGAGCCGCCCCACGACCCCCTCAAGGACTTCCAGTGGATCGAGGTCACCAATCGACAGGCGCCGACATCCACCGGCGGCGGGGATTCCTGGGTACCCATCGACGGGTCGGAGCAGGTGATCCTGGGTGACCTGTTGGATCTCGCCGAGGGCGGCCCCGTGCAGCTCGCGAAGTCGGCGGAGCAGACGAAAGTGGCCGGCGCCACGACCCATGATTCCGCCTCCGGCCACGCGGAGAAATCCTCCTCGACATCCGCTCCCGTCGAGGTCTCGAAGGGCCCTGCTCACAAGACTGACGGCAAATTCTAATGCGCTGAACGCTTGGATTGCGGACGGCTCATACGAGCCCGCAGCGCCAGCCAGTGTGTAACGGTGGTCCCCGCCGGAATCCACTCGCTGGCGCGTCGGGCTCGTATCGATTCGCGGCGGTCATCCTGTATGCAACCCGATCGTTACGCGCACTATGGCGCGGCAGCCCTCGTGCTCGTCGGCGGACCCGCGGAGGATGTTACTCCCGGATAGCCCGCGAACCCGCAGGGTTATGACACCGCCCCCGATGCGAAATCGGGACTGCACCCGACCCGTCTGCGTTGCACCCAAACTCGACGGGTTGACGCAAGGTCAGGTTCGGTCCCCATTTTCCGTCCGGACGGCGATGCGAGTCGGGATTCCCGCGGCCATCGTGGGGAGACTCAGGAAGCACCCTACCCGCCCGACCTCATCGCGATCGCCCTGAAGGTTGACGGCGCCGGGACCCAGGTGATACCCTCGTCGTTGAGGGTGGTCGATTTCGGCCTTCGCGATGTGGTTATCCCATCGTTTCGTGCGCATGGTTGAGCGGAAGCTGGTCTACGGACCGTCAAGGTTGCTGTAGATCCCAAATATGCACGCGGCGCCGCGGGTCATCGGCCATTCAGGGTCAGCTTATCTGGCAATCGGCGCGGAACCTACGAAATTTCCAGGGTTCTATACGGTGGCCATGCCTGGGCTGACTCCGCGCCGATTGCAACCCTGAAAGCATCCTCCTTGCTCGGAGGTTCCCAGATGCGCCGCGCCCCTTGGCCCATCAATACGCGTCGTGTCGCAGGCATCCACTGGCTGCTGGTCGGTCTCTTGCTCGCCCCCACGACTACGGGGTGCCGCCGCAGCGAGGCCAAGAACAAGAACGAGATCGCGGCGGATCCGGATCCGCCGGCCATACGGGTGATCCAACCGCCGGTCCGGGACATCGTCCGCGTGGTCGATCAACCGAGTTTCATCGAGGCGTACGAGCGCACCTCGGTCTATCCGAAACTGACGGCGTATATCAAAGAGTGGAAGGTGGACATCGGCGACCGGGTGAAGAAGGACCAGGTGCTCGCCACGCTTTTCGTCCCCGAGCTGGAGGAGGACTACGAGACGAAGAAGGCGAGTGTTGAACTCGCGCAGCGACAGATCGAACTGGCCAAAGAGAAGGTGGAAGTGGCCGAGGCCGACGTCAAGGCGGCGCGGGCACGGGTCGTCGAGGCCCAGGCCCAGTTGGATCGGTATCAGGCCGAGGTTGAGCGCTGGGACACCGAGGTCAAGCGGCTCACGGAAGAGGTCAAGAAGGGCGTGGTCGACGCCAAGGTCCTCGAAGAGTCGACCCATCAATGGAAATCGAGCATCGCCGCGCGAGACGGGTCCAAGGCGGTCATCAGGACGGCGCAGGCGGAACTGATGTCCAAACAAGCGACCTACTCGAAGGCCAAGGTCGACGTCGGTGTGGCCGAGGCCGACCTGAAAGTGGCCCAGAGCGAGGAGAGGCGGCTCAAGGCCTGGGTCGGGTACCTCAAGCTTCCCGCGCCGTTCGATGGGGTGATCGTGGCGCGCAACGCCAACACGTTCGACTTCGTCCTGCCCAGCACGGGCGATCCCTCGGCCAATAACCGTTCTCCCGACCTCTCGCCCAAGCGTAAGGCGGCGCCGATCTACGTGGTGGACCGCACCGACATCGTGCGGATCTTCG
The DNA here is from genome assembly GCA_052148775.1 of Isosphaeraceae bacterium. GTDB lineage: Bacteria > Planctomycetota > Planctomycetia > Isosphaerales > Isosphaeraceae > CAVZRC01. Next base: position 3,555 of record JBKQHM010000591.1, read on the forward strand.
TCGACGTCGCCGAACAGGACGCCAACTACGTGCAACCCGGCGCCAAGGCTACCGTGCTCGTCAAGGCGTACCGCGACCAGCCGATCCCCGCGTCAGTCACGCGGACCTCGTGGGCGCTGAACTCCAAGAGCCGCACGCTCCGCGCCGAGATCGACCTGCCCAATCCCGGCGGCCAGCTCTTGCCCGGGATGTATGCCCTGGCCAAGGTCATCATCGACCGCCGAGGCGTGCGGGCGGTTCCCATGCAGGCCCTGGCCTATAGCGGCGACAGGGCCTTCATCTGGGAAGATCGCGACGGGCATGCGGTACGGACCGAGATCCGGACGGGCGTCGGCGACGGCGAGTGGATCGAGCTCACCTCGCGCCGGGTTCCGACTTCCAACGCGGCGGACGGTGGCGACGGATCCTGGGCGCCGTTCGACGGCTCCGAGCGGGTGATGCTCGGCGATCTGGCGAGCCTGACCGAGGGTGGCACCGTGCGGGTCGCGGCGGAGACGGGCGGGAAGTAAGAGGCTATCCGAGAAGGGTCGGGGTTGTTGCCGTAAGTCAATGTCGCAACGCGAGTTGCGTCATCCGTGTTCCGGATTGACGCAACTCCCTAGTCTTCAATCACTTCCGGCCATACACCCGGGGCTTTCCGGATAGCCTCTAAGTCCTGAGTTTCCGGCAGGATGGGCCTGGCGCCACGGTCTGGGACCCGGCGGTCAAAAAACCCATCCTGCAGCGATCGTCGCCCGTCAGTCGGTGGCCGGAGGCGGTCCATTGCCGACCGGGGGCAGGTAGGCGGGCCGGGCCGTGTCCACTTGCTCGATGTTGCCGGGGGGATTGAGTACGGCGATTTCGCGGGCGGGGTAGCCCAAGGCGTGGAACAGCTCGAACTCGGCCGAATTGTATTCGGCGACCGTGGTGAAGTATTCGTTGAAGGCCAACTGCATGAGTTCGAGGGCGTAGACCGCTTCCTGCGGCCGATTGACCAGGACCAGGATGTCGCCGAAGCGCGTGGTCTGGCGCAGGCCCTCGAAGTTGCCGTTGAAGGTGATGATGGCGGTCCGCACGGCGCGATCGGCCTGGCTGACCCGGGCCGTCGCGGACTGGAGGCGCGCCTGGGCCGCGGTCACTTCCTTGGCCACCATGTCCTGGGTCCGGTAGAGATCCACGATCACCTTCGACTGCTCGCCGCGCTGCTCCTTGACCCGGGCCAGGTTGCCCACTCCGAATGCGTCGAACTGCCAGATGAGCTGGAAGCTGTCGTCGTTACGCCCGATGAAGTTGTTGAGGCTGCTGTTGGGGCCGAGGCCGAAGACGCCGGCCTGGATGTACATGCCAGGGGTCTGGAAGCCGTTGATCATCACGATCGGGAGGAACGGCCGCGCCTTTTCGCGTCGAATTCGCGCCTCTGCCGCCAGGACTTGCGCCCGTTGCGCGGCGATCTCGGGGCGGTTGGTCAGGGCGATCTTGTGCAGGTCGGGTAGCGGCGAGGCGGGGTCAATCAGGGTGATCTGGAGGTGATCGTGCTCCATCGGGTCGACCACCGATCGTGGGTCGAGCCGGAGAACCTGGGTGAGGTTGGCACTGTTGACGCGCCACTCCTGACGTTTAATTGTGGCTCGCTGCTCGAGGTCGGCGACCAGGTTGCGAGCTCGATCGACCTCGACCACGGGGACGAGCTCCTTGCTCAACTGGGCGATGCGCTCGATCAGGTCGTGACCCCGCTCGACGCAGTAAAGGTCGCCGGCATACATCCCCCGATACTGGTGCACCTTGAAGTAGGCATTGGCGGTCTGGAGCAAGGCGTCGTTCTTCGCGGACTGGATCTCGAAATGGCGGGAATTCAGGTTTTGCCGGGCGACCAGGGGCTCGAAGATGACATCAGTCACGGCCACATACTGGGCCGCACCGGCACCGGCCATGAAATAGTTCACGCTGGCGGCGGTCATGACACCCTTGTTGATGTCCGGGCCGCCACCGTCGTGCCGGGTGTAATTGGCACCGAACATCAGCGTGGGGACCCAGAGGACCTTGGCCCTCGTGAGCTGGGCCTCGGCGACCCAGACGCTGGCCTGTGCCGCGGCCACGATCAGCGGGCGGGCATCGGAGAGCCGCAAGGCGGTCGCCAGGTTGATCGGGAAGCGAAAGTCCGTCTTCTCCATCGGCGCCCGCGGCAACAGCAAGGCCAACTCACCGGCCTTGGGTGCGAGGGCCGTGGCGCTTGTGGGGCTTGATTCGTTGGTCGTCGGGACGCCGATCGGCGACGGCTGGGCAGCCGGGGGAGCCGTCGCAGCCGGCAGGGGCTGCGCGAGGGCGACGGCCTGGACATTGTTCGGCACCGGCTGGGCGACAGGGGCTGCCGGCACCTCCGGCGTATCCGATTCGCCGGGCTGCTGGAAGCGGCGCGGCGCCGGTATGGAAACGCGACGGACCGAAGCGTCTCGTGTGTTCGATTCGCTCGGCCGTCCCGGACGGCGCGGCGCCGGTATGGTGACGCGGCGAGCCGAAGCGGCCGGCGCGTTGGAATTGCTCGGCTGTGCCGACGACGGCAAGGTCATGGTCGGTGATTGGGCTGCACACATTGCGGGTCCGACCCAGCCAAGTATCAAGGCCAAGATGAAGATCGTGAGCCAGTCGAATCGTTCCATCATACAACCCCTCTCAACCAACGGGTTCCTTGATATGATGACAGCACCGGCTGCTCCGTCAAATCCGGATCACAGGATTCATCGGCCAAGAAAGGTGGGAGGGATCATGCTAAGTGTGGGATTACCAACAAGAATACCGTTATGACGACCTGCATGAAATTGCACGACATTCGGGAATGTGAGGGCCTTGCCGGTCCCTCGCGGTTCCAGAGTGATTAACGCTTGGATTGCAGACGGCTCATACGAGCCCGAAGCGCCAGCCAGTGGATTGATAACCCCGACGGAATTCACTCGCTGGCGCGTCGGGGTCGTATCGATTCGATGCGGTTATTCTGTAGGCAACCCAATCGTTGAGGGCTCTCAATGCCCTCGCACGATCCTGGGAGGGCGAGTCTCCCGGCGAGCCACGATCCGCAAGGGGCTCGGCAGGAGCCTCGCCCTTCCGGAATCACGCAATGTGATCGAGAGCGCTCCACGCATGATTTGCACACCAAGTGTGAAGCGATCTTGATGAGCGATCGACGAGAACGAGAACGACCCGAGCAAGGCTCCAGGGGCGGCCTTGTCCGGGTCGTCGCGTTCGTGTTTCACTCGTGGCGTAGGATCAGAAGCGTCCGCCGTAGTCGATGCGGTTGGTATTCGCGGCGACGATCCGGTTGATGGCCGTGTCCGGCATGCCGAAGTTCGGGCCATTTCCCGTCTGCGCGCCCTGGCCACGCTGGACGATCCAGTTGAGCGTCTTGGAGAACGTGGCGGGATTGTACTTGAGCCTCAGGAAGATCGCCGACGGACCCGGCACGAGCAACGAATATGTGTTGTTGAGGTCGAGCTGGAACCCTCCGCGAACCTGGTTCACCGCATAGTACTTGTCGGACAGGGTGTAGAAGATGGCCCACTGGCCCGGTTTCCACTCCTGGTTACCCGTCAGGATCGGATAAGCGTGGGCCCTGGTTTGATTCGACATTCTCACGGTGAAATTGCTGCTTGCCGTGAATGTCTGGCTCGTACCGTTCTGCACGGCGATCTGGAGGATGTTGTAAACCTTGCCGGGTACCGGTTGCTTACCTTGGACCAGGACCTGTAGGAAGGGTGGTCCCAGTTCGGGTCTGTAACCGTCAGTCGGATTGGTGATGCGGTAGGCGAGGAACCGCATGGGTAGGGACGTTCGCGCGCTGGAGATATCCGTGCTGGCCGTGCTCGAATCCGACGAGTCGGCAGTCTGGACGGCAGGGGCCTTCAAGCGGGCATCGACTTTCGCGACGTGAGTTGCCAGCGAACTGGCGCTGGGCAGTTGCTTCATTTCCAATCGCTCGAGGCCAGGACGGAATTGGATCGTCGGCCGCCGATGCATGAATGAACTCCTTCCTGGCTTGTAAGGACACGAACCCGACCATTCCTATACGTCGGCTATTCGGCCCCATTCGATCATGGCTTTTGTGCCGGCCGGTCCGACCTCCGGTTCGAAGCCGACACGGAGGTGGGACCGACCGTTGATCCGGGGCATGATCGGAGGGCAATGTCCGGTTGCGGCCCTCGTCGAAGTGAGGGAGCGGAAGCGGCCGGGATTCAGCGGGTTGCCGGTAGCGGTCCATAGCCGACGACGGGCAGGTAGGACGGTCGCGCGGTGTTGAGCGCCTCGAGGAGGGGGAGCCGCAGCGTGACCGTGTGCTCCTTGCCATCCTTCGCGTTGATGACGTTCATCATGAGGGCGTTGTTGGACACCGCGTGGTTCATGATCCAGGTCAAGTTCCCGGCCTGTTCCGTGCGATAGCCGTTGATCGACAGGATGATGTCGCCGGAGTGAAGACCAGCGTTGGCGGCGATGGTCTCGGGAACGAGGCTCGTGATCTTCAGGGCACGCGAACCGTCCGCCTGGACGACCGCTTCCTGCTCGAAACCGAGATTTCCGGCCGGAGTGGAAGACCTGGCGGGCTCTCCCGGGGGGTGGAACGTCGTCGGGCCCCCGGCGGGCGGCGTGGGCGGGGCGGGCGGGTTGACGGGCCTGACGGCACCGGGACCGTACCCGCCGGGCGGAGCGAGCGGGATGGGCGTACCGGGAGTGGAAGGAGCCGGCGGCACGATGCCGGGGGGCACGAATCGGGTCTCGGGCGGGATGTCCTGGGTGCTCCGGAACGGATCGAATGGCGCGGTCCCGCTGGCGGAACCCGTGGTCGCGGCAGCGGCCGTGTAAGGGGCGAAGAAGGACTCGGGATAGGGAGGCGCGCCGGTGAACGACCCGAAACCGCCGTCGTTGGGATAGCCGGGGCCGAAGCTATTGACGGGGCTCAGGTTGGCATAGCCGACTTCCGGGCCGCCGTAATAGGGGAACGGAACGATCCCGCAGAACCGGTTGAGCGTAGGCCAGGTGTGGGGATAGCCGGGGCCGCCGTAATACGGATAGCCGCCCTCGGCGCCCACGCCCAGGGCCGAGCCCCCGTAACCATATCCCCGATGGAAGGAGAGTCCGAAGCCATAATAACCCGAATGGAGGCCGGGAGGGCCGTAGCCCAGGGTGCCCATGCACCAGTCACTCTGCTTGTGCTGGCCAAGGTCATGCGTGTGGACTTTGTAGCCCATGGCGTCGGACCCGTCGTCGCCGGCCATGGCCGAAAAACTGGAGAAAACCCAGATCCCCAGGGCCCAGGCGAGCGCCGTCGAGGGGAATCTGCCACCACCCCGCACCAGCGAAATCATTGGCGTAACCCTTCCATGTGAACGTGTCGAGTCCGCATGTGAGACTCGGCGGGTATCCTTGTCGATGTCGAGGCCAGCCCGGTCTCCGGACGAGGCTGCATCAAGCCCGCTACTTGGACCTATCGGAGATCCTCGACGGAGGCGGTCCCCCGGGAGAAAAGGGCGACTCTGGTTGAGAAACGCGAGCCCCAAGGCCGCCGATTCCCCGAATCCCGCCAGTCGACCTCGCTCGGCCCCTGCCCTGCTTTCGCGGGGCGAATTCGGTCGAAAACCGCGGCCCTCGACCTGACCGGCAACACCGATGAAGGCCTCGGCCAGGAGAGACACACGCGGGTCTCATGCCATTCATTCGGCCACCCTCGCGCGGCCCGCAGGTCGTTCGTGCCGACGATGATCGTGCCGCCAGATCGTTCTCACCCCGGCTGATCCAACTCCGACGGCCAGTCAGCAAGATCTCCACCAATTCCTAGTGGACTATCGTCACGACGAGCGAGGAGCGATTCGGGAAATCGCGCCGGTTTTTCCGGGATGGTCCGGTTATATGGGCATGCACCCGGGTCACATTCGTCGGGATGCGTCCATAGCCACGAATTTGATCGAACCCTCGATCTCGCCTCGCGGCCGTCGTTGGGATTCCGGCTCGTTCGCAAGCAAGGGATTGCCGATGGGCAAATGGGGACGGACAAAGAACCGGCACCCCTATCTTCGGGGCGATCGATGGCGAAACGTCGGCCTTCGTTCAAGAAACCGCCGGTTCGAACGTCTGGCTGTGTTCGGGCTCGTGGTGATCGATCAGGCTGCGGGCGTGGGCGATGACCTCGGGGTTGCCCCGGACGAGGACGAGGAACTTGCCGGCCTTGACATGCGTCTCGTACTTGAGCGCATGCTCCTTGGGAATGCCCCAACCGATGAGCGCGCCCGTCAGGCTGCCGAGCGCCGTCCCGGCGATCGCCCCTTCGATCCCGGCCAGCAACGAGGCGGCGAGCGGGCCGGCGACGAGAACCGGACCGATCCCGGGCAGGATCAGGAACGCCGCGCCGACCAGCAGCCCGAGCAGACCTCCGAAGGATGCCCCCGTCTTCGCGCCGGCCGTGGCATAGTCGCTGGCGCTGACGAATCCGACCGGCTCCTCGGTCGTCTGAAGGTCGCGGCCCACGATCGAGAGGTCACACATCGCGAACCCGGCCTGGTGGAGCTTTTGCAGCGCATGCTCCGCCGAAAGGTGGTCGGGATACACCGCCACTACACTGCAACCAACGGGTGTTTCCATAGGGTCCATGCGAGTTTCCTCCGACGAGAATGAGCGGAGAACGGCGTTGTACCGTGATTCGGAGGCCGGACGCCAGATCGTCTATCACTATCATTCTACGATCTGGAAAGCGGCTTTAAAAGTATTCAAGCCAGTGAACGACGACTTTGGCATCGATCGAATCGGGTTTTTTCGCGTTGTACCGGTCCCGCTCGGGGCGTGAGTTGTCCACCGGCTCCGGCGCCGAGACCGGCCGGGCGCGTGAAATACACCAACGAGCCGAAGGGGACGTGACGCCGTGGAGGTTTGAGCAGGTTGGGAGTGCGCCATGAACGCGATTGCAGGGTGCTCCCTGAGCACCGATCCGGGGCTTTGCCGGATTCGGTGCTCAC
>JBKQHM010000592.1:0-5733 GCA_052148775.1 Isosphaeraceae bacterium
CGTGCTCTTCGACGTCCTCCCCGACGACCTCGCCACGACGGAGCGGCTGTCCGGTTATCGCAAGGTCATCGCGTACACGGACGGTGAGGCGGCCGATCTCGACGGCCCCGACTTCAGTCGGTTCGAAGCCCCCGCGACGGTCCGCGTCTCGGCGAGCCGGCCCGCCGTCGATGGCGAGCTGGACATCCATTTCGTCAACTACGATCGCACCGAGCCCGCCGTGAAACGGGGTGCGGGGTCCGGGATCGCCGACGAGCGGCCCCGGCCGGTCTCGGGCATCCGGGGCGACTTCCGTTTACTTCCCGGCACGCGGGCGGACGCCGTCATCGCCCTCTCCCCCGAGTACCCCGGACCCCAGAAGGTGCCGTTCGAATCGGCCGGCGACCGGGTCCGCTTCACCATGCCGGAGTTCCTGGTGTACGGCGTGGCCCGCGTCCGGTTGGCCGCGACGATCCGCTAGAACGGTCGGGCGGTCGGCTCGATCAGCAACCGCATCCCCGGCGGATCCCGCTTCGAGATACCGGGACGAACGGGACTGGAAGTCGCCCGATCGTTGTCGTTCAATAGGAATCCTCTCCGGATGACTCTACCGGCCCTCGAAATGGTTGTTCGCCGACCCGGTCCGCCGCATTGGGCCGGGCCAATCGACTCGCACAGGGACGATTTTATGCGACACCACGCCCTGCTGCTCTTCGCCTGCTCGCTACTTGCCGCCCCGGCCGTTCGCGGCGACGACAAGGCCTCTCCGGCCAGGCCGTTCGGGCTCACGAAGCGCGTGCCGTGGACCTCGCGGATCGCCGGCTCACCCGAGCCCCCGCCGCCCTACCGGCTCGAGCGCGTCTTCCCCAAGATCAAGTTCCAGGGGCCGGTCTGCATCGCCCAGGAGCCGGATACCAACCGGCTGCTGGTGGGCGAGAACAACGGGAAGATCTACAGCTTCTCGCTCGATGCCCCCGACGCGGACAGGCCCGAGCTCTTCCTCGACATCAAGCGGTCGCTCTACGCGTTCTCCTTCCACCCCCGATACAAGGAGAACGGCCAGGTCTTCGTCTTCAGCCCGACGCCCGCGGAGGGCACGCCCGGCCCCCCGATGAGCCGGGTGTCGCGGTTCGAGACCGGGCTCGAGGACCCGCGGCGAATCCGACCCGGTTCCGAGCGGGTCATCATCGAATGGCCCTCGGGCGGGCACAACGGCGGCGAGGCGATCATCGGGCCCGACGGATATCTCTACATCGCCACGGGCGACGGTACCAGCGGCTCCGACGTCAACAACTCGGGCCAGGGGCTCGACGATCTGCTGTCGGTCATGATGCGGATCGATGTCGATCATCCCGACCCCGGACGGAGCTATTCGATCCCCAAGGACAACCCGTTCGTCCACTACCCCGGGGCACGGCCGGAGATCTGGGCGTTCGGCTTCCGCAACCCCTGGCGCATGAGTTTCGACCCCGAGACCGGACGGCTCTGGGTCGGCGACGTCGGCCAGGACCTCTGGGAGATGGTCCGGGTCGTCCAGAAGGGGGGGAACTACGGCTGGAGCGTCCAGGAGGGCAGCCACCCGTTCCACCCTCACAAGAAGGTCGGCCCCGGCCCGATCATCCCGCCCGTCGTCGAGCACCACCACACCGAGTGCCGGTCGATCACCGGCGGGTACGTCTACCATGGGTCGAAGTTCCCCGAGCTGCGCGGGGCCTATATCTACGGCGACTACCAGTACGGCAAGGTCTGGGGCCTGCGCTACGATGGGCAGAAGGTCACCTGGCACAAGGAGCTGGCCGACACCGCGGTCTTCATCGCCAGCTTCGCCGTCACGCGGGCCGGCGACATCCTCGCGGTCGACAATACCACCGGCTTCATCCACGCCCTGGGACGCACGCCGACGAACTCCAGTACAAGCCCATTCCCGAGGAAGCTGAGCGAGACCGGGCTGTTCGACTCGGTGATGGAACGGCGGATCGCACCCGGCGTCATACCCTACTCGGTGAATGCCCCGTACTGGTCCGACGGTGCGCACAAGGAGCGGTATTTCGCGCTGCCCGGCGGGGCCCGGATCACCGACCCCCGCTCCTGGGCCTACCCCGACGGCATGGTCGCGGTCCAGACGCTCTCACTCGACCTGGAGGAGGGCAACCCACGTTCGCGGGCGCCGATCGAGACCCGGATCCTCGTCAAGCAGGACGATCACTGGATGGGCTACACTTACCTCTGGGACGACGCGCGGACCGACGCGGCCCTCGTCGGGCCCGACGGGACCGACCGCGCCGTGAACATCAAGGATCCCGCGGCTCCCGGCGGGATCAGGCAGACGACCTGGCGCGTCCCCGGCCGCAACGAGTGCATGTTCTGCCACTCGCGTGCGGCCGGCTTCGTCCTGGGCCTGAACGCGTCGCAGATGAACAAGGACCACGACTACGGCGGCGTCGTGGACAACCAGGTCCGAGCCCTCGACCACATCGGCATCTTCGCGACGCCGCTGGGCGACTCGCTCAAGTCACTGCCCCGGTTCATCGACCCGTACGATCCGGGCGCGGACCTCGCCGACCGGGCCCGGACGTATCTCCACGTCAACTGCTCGATCTGCCACGTCGACGACGGCGGCGGCAACTCGCCGATCGTGCTGGCCCACGGGACACGGCTCGAGGATACCAGGGCCGTCGGCGGACGGCCCGCGCAGGGGGCATTCGGGATCACCGACGCGATGATCGTCGCCCCCGGCGAGCCGGAGCGGTCCGTGCTCTTCTACCGGATCGCCTCGCTCGGCGGCGCGCGCATGCCCCGGGTCGGCTCCCGCGTGGTCGACCAGAAGGCGCTCGACCTCCTCGATGATTGGATCGCGCGGATGCCGAATCCCGGGGTGACGGTCGCGTCGCGAACCGATCGCGAGGAGACGGCCGCCCTGATCAATCAGCTCAAGGATGGCGCGGCCTCGGCCCGGGGTCCACGCGCCGAATCGATCCGCCGCCTGACTGCCACGACGAGCCGGGCCATCGCGTTGTCGCGGGCACTCGGTCACGGGGCCTTGCCGGGCGACGTCCGCGACGAGATCATCGCGGCGACCCGGGACCATCCGGCCACCGAGGTGCGCGACCTGTTCGAGCGGTTCGTGCCCGAGCCCCAGCGAGTCCGGCGGCTCGGCGACGCGATCGACCCCGCGGTCATCCTCAACCTCAAGGGGGACGCCCGCCGAGGCCGGACGATCTTCGCCGCCGAGTCGGTCGTCAACTGCAAGAGTTGCCACCGCCTCGACGGGGTGGGCCTCGAGATCGGGCCCGACCTGAGCAAGGTCGGGGCGAAGTACCCCCGTCCGGAACTGCTCCAGCAGATCCTCGAGCCGTCCCGATCGATGGATCCGAAGTACACTGTTTACCGCCTCGAGACGAAATCCGGCCTGGTCACTTCGGGCTTGCTCGCCTCGCGGGATGAGAAACAGATCGTGCTGCGAGACGCCCGGAGCCAGGAGATCCGGACCGCAGTCTCGGAGGTCGAGATGCTCGCTCCCCAGAAACAATCGCTGATGCCCGATCTCCTGCTCCGGGGCCTGACCGCCCAGCAGGCCGCGGACCTGCTGGAGTATCTCGCGTCGCTCAAGTGAGTCGGGGCGTACCCCATCACCGCCAGACCGTCCACCATCAACCCCCTGGAGAGAGGCCCTGCTCATGAGGCCGCCCCTCGACGCCCGAACGCTCCGCCGCAGGGAGTTCCTGGCCTGGGGCGCCGGCCTGACGGCCGCCGGGACGGGCCTGGCGCCCCCGGTCCGGCCGCGAGTCGCCGGCATCACGACGGTCTATCACCACAACTCGCACGCCGACGTGATCCTCGGCCGGCTGCTTGAGGGCTACACGCTCGACGGTCGGGGCGAATTCCCCTCGATCGCGCTGGCCTCGCTTTACCTCGACCAGCGGCCGGCGAACGACAAGGGGGCACGCCTGGCGCGCGAGCACAATGTCCCGCTCCTCGGGACTGCCGCCGAGGCCGTGACGCTGGGCACCGGCCGGCTCGCTGTCGACGGGGTCCTGCTCGTCCTCGAGCTCGGCCGGTACCCCCGCTCGCCGATCGGCGGCACGATGTACCCGAAGCGACGCCTGTTCGCGGAAGTCGTCGAGGTCTTCCGCCGCTCGGGACGGTCGGTGCCGATCTTCATGGACAAGCAACTGTCCGACAGCCGGGCGGACATCGCCTGGATCGACCGCACGGCGCGGGAGCTGGGCGTGCCGATGATGGCCGGGTCGGTCCTGCCCGTCGCCCGGCGCGACCCGCCGGTGGATGTCGGCCCCGGCGAGCCGCTGGCGGAAGTCCTGGCCCTCTCCTACCATACTCTCGACGCCTACGGCTTCCACGCGCTGGAGATCGTGCAGTGCCTCGCCGAGCGTCGGCGCGGGGGCGAGACGGGCGTCCGTGCCGTGCGGAGCACGACGGGCGCCGCCGTCTGGAAGGCCCTGCAAGCCGGGGCGGTCGCCCGTCCGCTGCTCGTCGAGGCGCTGGCGAAGTCGCCCGACCGCCGCCTCACGATCGACGAGCTGCCCGTCAAGGTACCGGAGCCGGTCCTCTGGCAGATCGACTACGCCGACGGCCTCCGGGGGGCAGTGCTGACCCTGAACGGCGCCGTCGGGGCGTGGTCGGCCGCCTGGCGAACCGGCGACGGCCGGGTCCACGCCACCGGCTTCGACACCCGCGAGGTCCGGCCGCTGATGCACTTCTCCTACCAGGTCCAGGGAATCGAGGCGATGATCCGGACCGGGCGACCCGCCTGGCCGGTCGAGCGGACCTTGCTGACGAGCGGGCTGCAGGAGGCGTTGCTGACCTCGGGTGCCGAGGGCGGTCGTCGGGTAGAGACGCCGCACCTGGCCGTCGCGTACCGGAGCGACTGGAGCTGGAGGCAACCCCCGCCCTATCCGCCGCCCAGGCCGCTGACCGGCCAGTGAACCGTCGGCGCGGGACCCCCGGATCGCGTCGATGACGTCGCTCGCGGTTCATGACGAGTGGTCGCGGTCGCTCTGGCGCAGGTCTCATCAGTATCCATGGCCACGAGATCGGCAAGCCGACGCTGATCGACCCGGCAGTTCCGGGCGATGCCCCGGTTGCCATACCTGGACCCCGCCCGAGGAACCGAACTCGGGTGCTCTTATCGGTTCGCCGGCTCCCCGCCGAGACCGGCTGGGCGGCCACGTCCTCGTATCCCCAGACGGGCTGGTCCGACCGGGTCACCCTCCCTCCGATCGCCGGGAATCGGCGGCAGCATTCCCGCCCCCGCCGGCGAGTTTCCGCACGGCCGGATTGGTGAGGACGGACGCGGCCAGTTGCCTGACACGCTCGTCGGGATCGTTGCGGTAAATGCGCAGCATCCGATCCCCGACGGACAGGTCGCGACCCCAGTAGATCGCCTCCAGGACGTACAGGAGGGCCATGCGCTGCTCCGGACGCGGTGCCCTCGAAACCGCCCTGGACACAGGGCCCGCGGCGAATTCGCCCACCGCAGCGAGGGCGTTGCCGACCTTCACGCCGATCTGCGGGTCGTCGGTGTACAGCAGGTGCGCGAGCCGACCGACGGCCGACTCGATGCGAGCAACGGCTCGGTCGATTTCATCGGGCTTCGCGGTCACGACTTTCCTGGGCGTTTTCATTGCTTTCTTCGATGAAGCCTCGTGAGTCAAATTGGTGCGATGACTGTCGGCCCGATCCGATCGGGCCGGCTTAGAGAACCAGCCGCTCAAGACCTCGGCGGAATCCGTCGGC
>JBKQHM010000593.1:0-14689 GCA_052148775.1 Isosphaeraceae bacterium
TGCAAGCGCTGCTGCACGCCGAGGCATATCGCGAGGCCGAGACCCTCATGAAGACCACCTACGAACGCGGTATCGAAGACGGGATTCAACGCGGAATCGAACGCGGAATCGAACGCGGAATCGAGCAGGGCGAGCGCCGGTTGACCCTGCGGCAAATGGAAGCCAAGTTCGGACCGCTGTCTCCCGAAGTCAAGCAACAGGTCGAGGCGTTGTCGCCGGACGCGCTGGCCCGACTCCAGATCGATCTCCTAACGGCACAGTCGCTCGAGGAACTCCGGCTGATCGACTGACGCCCGCGATGGCGACCGGGCTCGACGTTCGGTCCCCGGTATCGCCCACGTGGTCCCGCCGATGGCCTGGATGACGAGTCCACGCCGAGAGACCAACCGACCCGTAACCGATCCTGTTGGTCGCATGGCGCGGGGAGGTCATGGCCTTGGTGATCATCCCGCTCATGAAGGTTGCCGCCGCGCGGGGTTCCGAGAAGAATCCCGCGATTCGCGACGTCGCACTTGCTGAGCTTAGACATATCAATCAAATTTATTTGATCGATCAAACCGATTGGTGTCTGGAGGATCAGCAAGGCCGGGCAATGGCGCCGGCCTGCCCGATCATTCCGACGAGAAACGACCTCGGTCGAACGTCCCGGCTGAATCGTGTCAGGACGTGGCTCCGACAGATATTACTTGCGAGAATGCCGACGGACGTGTTATATCATCGAAGTGATCGACGTTCCGGCAGGGAATACGCGACCAACTCTTTACTTGCGGAGTCTCATCATGTCCGACCAGACGCGAGACCCGAGCGAGTCGAAGAAGGAAGAGGAGAAGAAGCAGCCGCCGCCCGCGGAGCTGACCCACGTGCAGCTTCTCGCCATCAGCGGAGGCGCGAGCAACCCTGGTTCGCCCAATCCCACGCCGAAATAGATGAAAAGATCGGGCGGAGGAATCGACCGATCGGATGGCATTCCGCGGTCGGCAAGCCCCCACAGGCGTCGATCGCCCCAGGGGCTCACTTCGCTCGACCGCCGAGGCAGCACGTCATTCATTTCGCGTTCCAAGTCTTTCGATTTGGGGACCCTGGTTCCCTGCAATCCTCGGCGCGGAATCCGCGTTCCGTGTGGCCGCCCGTGATTCGACACCCCTTCTTTCGAGGAGACCCGACGATGACGAAGCAGGACGAGACGAAGGCCGACGATCCGGTCACGAGCAACCCGAGCGACGAGACACCGTCGGCCCCGGCCGAGCCGGACTCCAAGCGGGAATTGACCGACGAGGAGATGTCTGCGGTGACCGGAGGCGCCCCGGGGATCGTCATTACCGGTGGCAACCCGACACCCGTCGGCGACTAGAGCCTTTAGCGATTGGATTGAAGCCGGCTCATACGAGCCCGAAGCGCCAGCGAGAGGATTGGTGATCCACGACGGAATTCACTCGCGGGCGCGTCGGGCTCGTATCGATTCATGCGGTCATTCTGCCGATGCCGCACTCGAGACACTCCTGATCGAAGCGGCCATGAAACTGGGCTCCAACGGCTACTCCATATCCCAATGCCGAGGCAAGGGGAAGCACGAAGTCATGGAAGACCCGAGAACCGGGGTCTCCCTGGTCCGGATCGAGTTCCTCATGAAGCCCGAGGTCTGGGACAAGATCATGGAACACCTCTCAGACCCCGACTTTCGCAGGAGGACCGTCGCCGCCTGCATGGAGACCGTCCAGGTGCCGGCTTCCGATCCATTCTGAGCGAGCTGATTCCGGGGGCGGAAAGACGAGGGCGCGGAGGGGTCTTGGCTTGCTCTCTCGGACTCCATTGTGCCCTCAGCGCTTGTGAAACGATCGGATTGCAGATTCCGGATTCCAAATTTCAGAAGTCATAAGCCCTTGACACGCTAAGCTTAATATACATTTGGAATCTGGAATATGTTATCTGGCATCGATTCTTTCACAGCCTCTCAGTCGACCTTGCCGACGAGCGGGGCCAGGAGGGCCTCAAGGTCGTAGATGACGCCCCCCTTGACCACCCGGTGGACTCGGCGGACGTTCTCGATGCGATCGAGCGGGTTGGCGTCGAGGACCACGAAGTCGGCCATCTTGCCGGGCTCCAAGGAGCCGAGCTGGTCGGTCCGGCCGATCGCATAGATACCATTCCAGGTTGCGGCCTTCAGGACCGCCATCGGGGGCAGCCCGGCCTCGGCGAAGATCTCCATCTCGCGCCAGAGGCTCCATCCCGGCAGCATCGACAGCCGGGTATAGTCCGTGCCCGTACTCAGCAGGCAGCCGGCTTCGTGCGCTCGGCGGATGAACTCCTGATTCTTCTTCCTCTCCCGGGCAAACTCCTCGGTGGAGACCTTGATTCGTATCGGGGCCTTGAGGCTGGCCTGGACGGACGCCCACCCCGCGGGCGTGTAGAACCGCTGCTGCTCTTCCAGGTGATGGGTCTTGGGATCCGCACACCAGAAGAGTTCCTCAACGGCGACCGTCGGTGTGAGGACGACTTTCCTCCGCGCCGCGGACCGGAACATCGCCCGGATGCCCGGCGCCTCGAGGTCGAGGTCGCCGGCCTCCCTGATCCATCTGGCGAAGTCATCCACAGGCGTCCCCGGCTTTCGGCCATCGGCCATCACCAGCACCCCGTGGAAGAGCTGATCCACCCCCATGTCGATCGCCTGCTGGAAACTGACGGCGCCGACATGGGCCCAGACGCGCATCGACCGGCCGTGCGCCCGCTCGATCGCGGCCCGCAAGACGTCGCCTTGCATATGGTTGTAGATCTTGATGGCCGCCGCCCCCTGCCTCGCCGCGTCGTCTACGATCGCTCGTGCCTGGTCGGGCGTCTCGATGTGCTTCATCCAGGAGATCAGTTTCGGAGGCATCTGGATGTATTCGCCGGCCAGGAAGAACCGCGGACCGGGGACCTGGCCGGAATCGATCTGATCGCGCAGGGCGACATCGCCGGCGAAGTCCATGGAACCGGGGTCCCCGACCGACGTCACGCCCGCGGCGAGGTAGAACGGGGGGATCAGAGGGTTCGTCTTCCGCAACTCGCGGCCGCTGAACGTATAGAGGTGCCCGTGGGTGTCGACCAGGCCGGGGATGATGAATTTGTCGCCGAAGTCGACGACCTTCGCGCCGGGGGCGATCGGGACCTCGGCCGCGCCGCCCACCTCCAGGATCTTCCCCCCGGCCACCTCGATGATCGCATCCGGGATCGCCTTACCCTCGGACGGATTGATGACCAGGCGGCACTTGAAGAACAGGTGTCCGGGCTGGGGCTCCTCGAGCCCGGCCGCCGCCGGGCCGGCCAGCAACGAACCGATCATCAGGAACACGGCGGCGGATACGACACGCATCAGCATTTCCCCCATCAGATTGCCTGGTCCGGATTTCTCACCACCGAACCACAGAGGCGCAGAGAAGACAGGAGCACGTAACCATTCTCGGTTTCGGTCCGCTCCGACCGGATGCAGGGATCCGTGCCGCTCACGGGATGAGGATGCGTCCCGCGTTTCATCGAGTGGCCTTCCAGTCGGTCGAGCCCGCGACCGGGCGACGGCCCATGTTATCGAAATCGAACATGGCCTTCGGACCGTCGACCCGCAGCCAGAGGCCGGAGCATCGGGCGACGTCGCGGGTCTTCAGAGATCCGGCCAGGCTGACGCGCTGGTCCCGGTAGGCGTCGGCCTTGACGAATTGCCTGACGGCACGGAACGCCGACGGCTTGGCCGCGATCGATCGCGTCGATAAGGCCGCCCGGCCGCCATCAGCCACCTTGGTGTCGAGCTCGGCGGCATAATCGTTCGCGTTCTGGTCCCTGGGGATGCCGCTGCCCTCGGTGGCGATCGACCAAACGGAGGGAGCTTGTTCGATCTTCGGCGTCTGGGCGAAGACGCAGACGGGAAAGAGGACCAGGAGTAGCGCGGCGACGCGGTTCATTGCATTGGGTCCCACGCGACATGCTGTGAGGGCGAAAAGTGCGTGGATTATCCGCAAGGAGCGTGGCAGCCCGCAAGCCGGACACAGATGTTTCGTGGTAGCGGTGACGTAAGAGAGGCAAGGTGCCGTGGTGGATCTGGTCGTCACTTTCGGCGGAAACGCGCAGGGGATCGGGTCGCGAGACTTGAGCGAGAGGTGAAGGCGCATCCTCAGGGAGTTGCCGCCGAGGGACGATTGGGGGATCAACGGGGCCCGACCTCTTTTGCGATTCCAACGGGGCCCGGCCCCTTTTGCGATTCAGTAAAGCAAACCTTCGTTTGCTTTACTCTTGGCGAAGTCGAGCCGCCAGACCACCAGCACTTCGCCCTACAGCCCGTCGAGACCGATTCCAACCGAGAGTTCGATCAGTGTGAAGCCACACCGACTTTCGCGCTTTGTCAGACCCTCAGTCGCCTTAGCAGGTGGACGCCCAGGCCCACGACTCCGGCGGACAGCAGGACGAGGCTCGAGGGTTCAGGGACGGAAGCGCCATTAAACGAGGCGACAGCGTAGATCTGGCCGAAGGGGGATGAGCTGTAGTTCGCGACCTGCGTCGTGTTCCCGTTGGTGAGGTCCATGCTGTAGATACCCGTTGCACCATAGGTCTGTATCCCATACATATTTCCATTTGTGAATACGAGGTTCGCTATCTCCGTAGCCGAGCCCGTACCGACCGCGATACCGGCGCCGGTCGTTGTGTTGATGCTGTAGAGGGTACTTCCGCTCATCTCGTAAAGGCTTGAGCCAACCCCTCCCTCCGGGTTGCTGTTATTCGTGAAGCCCGTGTTCCCGAGCAGGGTCGCAGCGCCTGACGTCGGGTTGACCGTCCAGATGGATTGGAGACCATTTATGGAGTAGAGCGTCCCGTCCGAGCCGTTGCCCATAGCCGCGCCATTGGCGAAATTCCCGGTGTACGCGCCGATTAGGGTCAGAGCCGCCGTGGACGTATTGACCGCGTACAGATTGCCATCAGATCCCAACCCGTAGAGCTTCCCGGTGGCATCGAAGCCAAGGCCGTATAGCTCAACGGACGTGTGGCCGATGAGTGTGCCCGCCCCGGTGGTGGGGTCGAGAGTTCCGAAATCCCTGGCTGTATCCGCAACGTAAACCACGCCTGCTCTCGCGCCTGCGGGAACCCCCAGGGCCAGGAATAGGGCGATCAGCCCCATCTTGAACATGGCCAGTCGCATCATGATATCTCAATTACTTAATGGTTGTTCTGGAAAGGGGCAAGAGATCCATTTGCAAGGCGACGGCACCTAGCTCATGGACAATAAAAAAGCCCTGTCCATGCGAGGATTCGCATGGCGGGGCCTTCGTCAGCCGGATCAACTTGCCCATCACGAGCAGACGATCATGAGGTTCAAACTTATAACGCTTCATCCAGCCTTGTCAATAATGCACCTCCAAAAGCTTTTTCCCCGCCTACTTAACATACGCACAGAGCGTGGGCTTGGAGATGCCGACCATCCTGCAGATTTCGCCTATTGCATGTTTCTTCTTGCGATACAACTCAACGGCCAGGGCCCGCTTACGGTCGTCGAGCTTCGGGCTTCTGCCGCCCTGCCCCGCAAGTTAAGAAACCCGTCACAACTGTGAGTGGTCACGATCTTCGATGGCTTGTGGGTCGAGATCAGTGATGGGGATGTCCCCGTCCCGTGGGCGGGCTTGGGAAGTACCGGTGGCCTCTTCTCTGGGCCGTTGGCGTCGTCGCTGGCCGTTCGGTCGGTGCGCCGCCCCCTCGGAGAAGTTGCTCCGACGACTGAGATTCGCCCATCGATCACCTTGACCACGCACACCGGAATTCTGCACGTTATTTCCCGCTTTTTGCTCCCTAACCACACTCGCAATACATGCACGCCATCAATCGCGACCGGATAGCTACCACTCAGCAATCCGGCCGGGCGATTCCTACAACACGCGCTTCCCGGCGGCGGAGAGCTCGATGAGCGTCGCCAGCCGACGATCGCGCGTCTCTTCCCGCTTGGCTTGCATGACCCACCACGCCGCTGCCTTCTGATAACCGGGCGGCTGCGACTCGAAGAACCTCCACGCTGGCTCGTTGCTCTGGAACTCCCGGAGCCGGGTCTCATCCAGCGCACCGACCTTCTTTTGGGCCCGGTAACCCGGCGAGCCGGAATCCTTCCTCGCCTCGAAGACCGCCCGTCCGGCGTCGGTCATCTTGTTCGCGACCTCCAGTTCCGCCATCGTGCGGATGTTCGCCGCGCTCCACTTGCTGCCCGAGCGCCGCGGCGTGAACCGGATGGTGTAACGGTCCTCATTCAGGGTCCGACGGATGCCGTCAATCCAACCGAAACAGAGGGCCTCGGCGACCGATTCCGCCCAAGTGATGCTGGGCGTGTCATCTCCGACCGCGTGCCGCTTGTAGAAGCCGACGTGAAGTTCGGACGATTTGCGGTGGTTCGCCTCCAGCCACTCCCGCATCGCCGACGGCGTCTCGAAGAAATGGAGATCCGGGTTTTGTTTCATGGCGTCCTCGGGAAACGTCCAGTTGGACCCTCAGGGTCTGGAGGGCGTATGTGGTGTTCGACACCCGGGGTGCGCCTGCGGCGACCCTGGGCTGGGCTCCTCGACCCCTCCAGGGTCGGTATCGACAAAACCGTCCATGTTGTTTCTTGACAGTCCCTTACCGGGTGGGCTCCGAGCGGCAGACGATGTAATCCAGCGCGGGGACCTCGACATGGACCGTGCCCGTGGTGATCGTACGCGGTACACACCGGCCCCTCAGGGCCATCCAGCGCCGAGACTCCGGGGCAACGGCCGCATTGCCGGATACCGGCTGTCGGCTCGTGTTCAAGGCGATCAGATATTGTCCGTCCTGCGGGTCGGTGCGGGTGAAGACGTACAGGCCGGGATGGCCGCCGGCGACGCGGACCTCCTGAAAACCACGGCGGAGCCCCGGATGGGAAGCGCGGAGGGCGGCCATCTCGGAGATCGCCCGAAAGAGGGGATGATCCGGGTCGAAATGGTCGTCACGGACCCGGTCGGCACCGAGGGCGACTTCGTCGGTGTAAGCGCGGACCTGGCTCCGGAACATCGTCTGCCGGCACGCCGCGAAATCGCCATGGCCGACCATGCCTTGCTCGTCTCCATAATAGATGGTCGGCACGCCTCGGCTGAACATCGTCAGCGCGTAACCGAGCGTCGTACGCCTGAGAAGTTCGTTGCGATCGATGGAAGGATGATCCTTGCCGAGCAGCCAGGCGAACCGGCCGATATCGTGATTGCCGAGGAAGGTGGGAAGCCGGCCGGCCGCCGGCGTGCCATCGCGGTAGTCGACGTCCTTGGCAAAGAGACGCTGGAGCGCCTCCGGCCCCTGCTTGCCGCCGATGACCTGGAGCGCCACGGCCTGGAAGCCGAAATCCAGCACGTACGGCAGTCCGCCGCCTCGCGTGTGGGCGGCAAGGATCGCCGGATCGCCGTCCATCACCTCGCCGAAGATGTGGAAGTTGGGGATGCCCTCGGCTCGCGCATGGTCCAGGATCGCCGGCGCGAAGGCGCGCCAGAAGGCGAGGTCGACGTGACGCGCCGTATCGACCCGGTATCCATCGATGTGGAAGTCCGTGATCCACGACTTGTAGATCGCGATGAAGCCCGCGAGCACCCTCGGATTCTCGGTCATGAGATCGTCGAGGCCCGCGAAATCGCCGTGAAGCATGCCCTCGGGGGTCTGATTGTACTCGCCGCGATTGTGGTAGTGGCGGATGTCGTTCAGCCAGTCCGGCTTCTTCGCACGCTCCATCCCTTCGGGCACGAACGGCGTGTAGGCATAATCCGGGCGCGTGAGCCTGGCGAAGTTGTCCGCCGTCTGGTGCCGCTCATCATCACCGAGGAATCCCTCGTTGATGGGAGTGCCGTTCGTCCCACCCCGGAGCGTGTAGGGATAGTCCGCCTTCGGGCGGTACGGGCAGTCTTCGACGGCGGCCTTGCATTCGCGATAGCGGATGACGTCCGCGGTGTGATTGACGATGATGTCGAGATACACCTTGATGCCGCGCGCATGAGCGGCGTCGACGAATGCCTTGAAATCGCCGCGGGTCCCGAAATGAGGGTCGACGTCGGTGAAATCGGTGATCCAGTAGCCGTGATAGCTTGCCGATGCTCCCCTGGGCGAGGTCGTGACCCACCGATTGCGGAAGATCGGCGAGACCCAGATAGCGGTCGCGCCAAGCTTCTGAAGGTAACCGAGCCGATCGGTGAGGCCCTTCAGGTCTCCGCCCTGATAGAATTCCGCATTGGTCGGGTCGTAGCCCGAGATCAGCCGTCCGCCGACCACGCCGCCGCGGTTATTAGACGGGTCGCCATCGGCGAAGCGATCGACCAGCAAGAAGTAGATGGTCTCGTCTTGCGGCGGCCGGGTGATGCGGTCTTCCGGGGGTTGTCCGCGTACGGCCGATAGGGAGAGCACCGATAACAGGCCGACAAGGATCAGCGGCCGGGCATGGGTATGTTTCATCTGTCGTTTCATCTGGAACCTGCCGATCTGGTCGTGAGCCCGCGAGAGGCGACCGTGCCCGTGCCGGCAGCCCGAGGGGTCCGAAGTCTTCATCACTCCCGCCGGAATACCCCGCAGTTTTCCACTCGACATCGTACAAGATAGCCATCTTATCGAATCCTCGCGGTGGATCGAACGGCCGGCCTTGACAGGCAACCAAAAGGTTGCATAATAGGGCGATGGACGCGGACCTCGACAAGGTGTTCAAGGCGCTGGCCGATCCCGGCCGCCGGCTGTTGCTGGACCGGCTCCACGCGGAGAACGGGCAGACGCTCGGCCAGCTCTGCGAGCGCATGGACATGACTCGCCAGGCGGTGACGAAACACCTCAAGCTGCTGGAAGAGGCGTCGCTCGTCGTGCCGATCTGGCGGGGTCGCGAGAAGCTGCACTATCTCAACCCGGTGCCGATCCACGAGATCGCCGAGCGATGGATCGGCAAGTTCGAGCGGGGGCGTCTCCGCGCGCTGGCGGATCTCAAGGCAAGACTGGAGGGAGAGTCCGATGGCTGATTCACAATTCGTCTATGTGACCTACATCCGCACGACGCCGGAGAAATTGTGGAAGGCGCTGCTCGATCCCGAGTTCACCCGTCAATTCTGGTGCGAAACCTGGCAGGAATGCGAGTGGAAGCCGGGCGCATCCTGGCGGCTGATGATCCCCGACGGGCGCGTCGGCGAGAGCGGCGAGGTCCTCGAGATCGAACCGGAGCGGCGGCTGGTCCTGACGTGGCGCAATGAATTCATGCCCGATCTGCGCGCGGAGGGCTATTCGCGAGTGACCTACGAAATCGAACGGCTGGGCGAATCGGTCAAGCTGACCGTGATGCACGAGATGGACAAGCCCGGCTCGAAGCTCATCGAAATGACGTCGGGCGGCTGGCCGATGATCCTGGCGAGCCTCAAGAGTCTCCTCGAGACCGGGCAGCCGCTCGAGGCAACGCGGCGATGGCCGGAGGGCTTCTGAACGACGAGGTGTTGTGGGGTCGGGATCGGGCCGGCGGCTCCGTCTCAGTTAACCCCATTTCGGGGAAGGTTATTGTCGGCCCTTTCCTAGAGCAGTTCACGATTGAGTTGCGCACGCCCCTTGGCCGACTCGAAGAACCCCCCCTGGCCCCCCCTTCGTAAGGGGGGGAAGATGAGGCGGACCGGCCCGTTTCCCTTCCCCCCTTACGAAGGGGGGGCCGGGGGGGTTCTTCGGTCGAGTTCGTCGAGTGTATGCAAGCCAATCGTGAAGCGCTCTAACCCAGCATCAGCAAGAGAAACCGGAGCAAGGCCAGCAGGAATTCGATGGGATCGCTGAGGAAGTCCATCGCAAGAAAGGAGAGGGCCGTGAAAGCCGCGGAGCCGACGAAGAGGATCGCTGCAACGCCGATTCCCGCGAGGGCTTCGCTCAGAGTGGCGGCCAGGGTCACGGCCACGGAGTAGCCGACGTAGAGGACGACCGACAGCAGGCCGATTGCCAGGGAGAACCAAACGCTGAGACGAAGAGTCCGCATGGCTTGCCCTCGGAAAGAGATCCACGATCACCGGCCATCTCCGCCGGCCGCTGGCGAACGGCCAGCGAAGCCCCGATGGGGGGGCCGGGTTCAATCGGCGGGGAATTCCTCCGCCGGGCCGGGAAATGCGAAGTTCCCGAGGACCACCGTGACGTTGTCCTTGCCCCCGCGCTCCAGGGCCAGGTCGAGCATGGCCTGGCAGGCGTCGTCGGGGACCGGGTGGCGTTCGAGGAGGGCGGCGATCTCCGGATCCTCGAGGTGCTTGGTCAGTCCATCCGTGCAGAGCAGGAGCTTGTCGCCGGTCTTCATGCGGTGGTGCTCGACGTCGACCTCCAGGCCGATGTCCGGGCCGCCGATGCAGTTGGTCAGGATGTTGCGACGCCGACGCTCTTCGGGAGAACCCTCCTCGGCGACCCCGGCGTCGATCATGGTCTGCGCCAGGGTGTGGTCGCGCGTCAGGCGTTGGAGGTCGCCGTCGCGGTACAGATAGGCCCGGGAGTCGCCGGCATGGATCACGAACAGCTCCGGGCCGGTGACGTAGCAGACCGTCAGGGTCGTACCCATGTTCCTCAGCCGCGGGTGCTCTTCGCCGGCATCGCGCAACGTCCGATCGATCAGGCGGAAGAAGACGTCGGCCTTCTTCATCATCTCGGCCGACTCCCGCTCGTTCATCTTCACCGACCACTTCACCTCGCCCGCGCCCAGCTCCCAGCCGGTGCGCAGGGCCAGGAAGCTCGCCATCTCGCCGAACGCATGCCCGCCCATGCCGTCGGCGACGCAGAGCGTATACGCCGACTGCTCGGGTTGATGCAACAGCTCGGCGGCCATGCTCGTGAGGATCACCTCCCGGACGCGACGCCGGCGCACGACCAGGTACTGGTCCTCGTTCGCGTCGCGCACCTTGCCGGGGTGGGTCCGCGCCCCGAACTCGGCCTGGACCGTCGTCCGCGGCTCGTCCTCGTAGAACCGCGCGGCCAGCTCGTCGAAGGTCAGGTACTCGGCCGTCTCGGACTCGCCGCGATCCCATCGGGGTTGCATCGGTAGCTCCGGCTCATCGGCTATTCAAGGAAGGTCGCGTCGGACACGGTCTTTGGCCGCAGACGGGCCGGGATTCCAGATTCCGGATTCCGGATTCCTGCAAACCCGGCGGATAGTTCGAGACGTCCGGACCCCGGACACCCGTCCCATGAATCCTACGATACGTGCCGGCGGTCGCGTCGTCGAGGGTCGTCTGACTCCCAGCACGGCCCACGCCCTGACGCATCAGCCCACCCGCCCCGCGCGGAGGGCCGCTTCGATCTCCTCACTCGTGGGGAATCCGAAGTCGAGGCGGTCGAGGACCAGCGCCGAGGCGGCCGAGGCCCGCTCGGCGGCCGTCCGGATCAGGGCCTCATCGGCGACGACCGAGGCGGCGTCCCAGCCGTGGTCGAGCAAGCTGGCGACGAATGTCGACCCGAACGCCTCGCCGGCTCGGTTGGTGTCTCGGGGCGGATGGGCGCGGGGAAAGGCGGGGATTTGGAGGCGTCCAGGCTCGTTGCCGGGCGCGGTGAACCTCACGGTACTGCCCGCGGGGCCATCGGTCACGATGAGGATCGAGACGAGCCGGGCCACCTCCTCGTGGGACTCCAGCGCCTCCCATTCGCGCCGGTTGCAGCTCAGAACATCGATCGCGTCGGCGAAGCTCAAGAGGTGGCAATCGACGTCGATCATGTTCCTCATCGCCGGGGCGAGGAATCGCATCTTCGCCATCGGCGCGGACACGACCGGCACCGCCAGGTGATTCGGCAGCCCGGCCACGACGCGCAGGTCGCATGGCTCCGCGGCCATCGGGGCCAACGATTCCGGCGTCAGCCGCGCGTGGCAGCCTCGGAAGCCGATCGGCAGCTTGTCGCCGTACTCCCCACTCGTCACCAGCAGGGTCCAATCCGCCGGGCAATCGGGGACGCGGATGGGAATGTGCTCGACGCCGTACTCGTCCAGTTTCCGGGAGATCGCCCTGCTCGTGGGGTCGGCCTCCGATCCCAGGGCACTGTGGAGCCGCCCATTCAGGGCCGACGCGTAACCGGCCCCCATCCCGCCCAGGTCATCCTGCCAGGACAGGCACCGCACGGATCGACGGCCGCGCAGGCCCTCGCGGATCGGTCGATTCCAGCGGATCGTACCCGTCGGGCCGGGCCAGTCGGCCGGGAGGTCGATGGAGATCGTGTAGCCCGAGGGGTCGATCAGGTCGAGCGTGCCATCCGGGCCGAACTCGCGGACGCCGTCGACGCTCTGATCGAGGGGGGAACCGTAAATCGGGTCGATCAGCGGCCGGTCGACGCGCAAGACCCGGTCGAGATAGGCCGGGCCGAAGACCTCGACGCGACGACCTGTCATCCGTTCGCTCCCTCTGGCCTGAGAATCGCTGCGTCATCGGCAAGGCGCGCCGCGGATGGTTCCGCCAGCAACGAGACCTCGATTATACTCGATATCCGGTTAATGGCCCCGCGCGGGCCGTCAGGAATGAGACAGAGGAGAGGACTGTTGACGACGGAAACCGAAACCCTGGTGGAATCGCTCGATCATCCGGTGGACAATGCCCCGGTCCGGACGCTCCAGCACAAGTCGCTCACGATCGAAGGCTACTCGCGGGCCGCGGTCCAGTCTTACTGGCGGATCCCCGAGCTGAAGCTGGGGTTCGACATGGGCGCCCAGCCCTGGTCGTTCATGTCCACGCCGACCTGGTTCGTGACCCACACGCACCTGGACCACGTCGCGGCCCTGCCCGTGCTGGTCGCCCGGCGCCGGATGATGAAGATGGAGCCGCCGACCATCTACCTGCCGATCGAGGCCGTCGAGGGCGTCGAGGCCCTCCTGCGCGCCTTCCAGCGGCTCGATCGGGGCCGGATGCCGGCCAACCTGATCGGTCTCAAGCCGGGCGACGAGGTCGAGCTGTCCCGCGAGCTGGTGGTCCGGGCGTTCGCCACCAAGCACACCATCCCCTCGCTGGGATTCCTCGTCTGGGAGCGCCGCAAGAAGCTCAAACCCGAGTTCCAGGACTTGACCGGCGAGCAGATCCGCGACCTGAGACTCTCCGGCGTCGAGGTCTCGGCCGAGATCCGCATCCCCAAGGTCGCCTATCTTGGCGACACCGCACCAGCGGGCCTCGACGCGATGCCGGAAATCTATCAGGCCCAGATCCTGATCCTCGAGATGACGTTCGTCGCGCCGAATGAACGCGCGGCGGTCATCCACAAGTTCGGCCACACGCATCTCGAGGACCTGCTGCTCCGGGCCGACAAGTTCGAGAACGAGGTGATCATCGCGTCGCACTTCAGCACCCGGCTGCATCCCGACCAGATCCTCCGCATCATCGAGAAGCGGCTACCCGACTCGCTGAGGGGGCGGATGAAGATCTGGCTGTGAGTGCGTGTAAGAAGGCACAAAGGAGACGTCCAACTTCGGGCCCCGACGCGATCCGCGAGGCGGATCGGGCCGACGCCCGAGGTTGGAGGAGATTCGTCCCGTCCCGTCCGAACCATGCCCTCACGTGCATGGTCAATTGTGCGAAGGGGATCCGAATCGACGCCCGGGCTCGCGTCCGGCGGCGTCCCTCGGTCCGAGGACCCAATCTCGCCTCAATCGCTCCGAAGTGCGGAGAGCAAATTGGTATCCGCCGGTGACCACGGCGACGGCACCGAAGAGCGAGGAAAGGCCGCAGGCGGACCGGGCGTCATCCGCGGATTCCTCGTCCGAAGACGTCGACATCGAGGGGAGTGCCGCGTCGATCAGCGCGAGGCTGGCGGCGAGCTGGTGGCGGGCCAGGCCGGGATCCGTGGGAGTCAGGAACGCACCGGCGCCGCTCCCGGACCCGCTCGTCGCGCCTCCGGACCCGCCGGTCGCGCCCCCGGACCCACCGGCGGCCCCGCCGTGCTGGCCGGACGTCCCGCCCTGCTCTTGCTGCCCGGGGTGCCGCGCCGCCGTTGGTCGGGGACAGGGCTCCCGAGGTCCCGCCGGGCTGTCCCGCAGTCCCGCCCTGGACGGCTCCCGGCTGTTCCGCGGACTGGGCGCCTTGCTGCCCCGGCGCCGCGGCCTTCTGGACCGCCGGCGAGCTTGATTGCTGCGAGGGTTGACCGTCCGTCTGCTGGGCCGCCTGGGATGGGGCCTGGGCCGGCTCGACCTGTTCCATCATCGGCGGGCCCTCGGGCCCCACGGCGACCGACTGCTCGCTCACCGAGGTGCCGCTGGTGGTGCCGTTCCCTTGTCCGAATTGGTTGACCATGCCTCCGAAATGCATGAAGGACGGCGGCCCACCCTGGGGATTCGGGGACTGGAGCAAGGTCGAGGCGGCGGTCATGTTCGGGTGGAACACGCCCGGCGTTTCCGGGACCGGGGTGATCCAGACCGTGCCCAGGAACGGCGTGCCGTTGTTGAGCGGGGTCTCGTTGGCGGTCACCGACGGAGGGAGTATCGGGCTGATCGGCAAGGATAGCAGGCCCTGTGACACGCTGATCGGGCCCGGCGTCTCGTAGACGATCGTGGACACATTGTCCAGATTGTCGAGGAGGCCCGTGACCGGGATCGCCGATTGGATGAACTGGACCGACCTGATGCCGGTCGTCTAATCCGTACCGCCGGCGCCCAGGGGGCTGACCGCGGTGGCCCCGGCGGTGGCGCCCGGGGTCGCGGCGATGACCGCGGGCGAAGTGGTCAAGCTGGAGGTGGTCG
>JBKQHM010000594.1:0-4821 GCA_052148775.1 Isosphaeraceae bacterium
AAAGAACTTTCTGCGACCTACTTAGTTCTACAGCGGAAGAACTTCGCGGGGCCTGTCGCTTCCCCCTGGAAACGCCGGGTTTACGCCATGGCAAACTGCGGCCCGAGCCGAGGGAGGCTGCCGGAGCGGGAGCCGCAATGCCTGGCTTGGCAACGGGTACCGAGGGGCCAGCCAAACTCCTTCCGCTGTAGAGCTAGGGTCCGTCCCGTGGGACTCGCGGGTTTCGGTGTCGTCTCGACCATGGTGCGGATCGCCGCATCACGATAGGGGAGCCACACGGCCGAGGGGGGCAGCCCTCTGAACTGGGGTCCAGACCAGTCCCTTACCCACGCAAGAGCCTCGAGGGACGACACAATCCCTGATCGGCCGGGGGTATGGAAAAAGGGGCGATCCCGATTTGGGAACTGCCGCCCACGGCCGGGAGACTGTTGCCATTGATGGATGAGCAAGGGCTTCGGCTTCGCCCGCATGATGTGACAACCTTGCCTCCGGACAATCCACGAGTCCGCCGGGTGTCCCATTGGAATCGGGCGCCCCATCGCGAGATCGCCGGAGTCATCATCACGGGAACGTGACAAGGCGCGGATCAAAACCGCGGCGATTCCGATCGCCGGCAAGCTTCTCCAAACCGCGTCGACGATGGACGATTGGAGGAGGGGCCTGGAGAGTTCGGCGTCAGTGCCCGAATCCTCGACGCCCCGATGTCCCCCGCCGTTCTACATGCTTATCTCGGGGATCGACTCAATCCCCTCACGGCTACCGCAAGAATCTCACCGAGGTCGCTATGATACAACCGAACGGCACATTATTGGCAACGACTTCTCTTCTTGTCCAGGAGGTTCTCGATTTCGCTTATCGATTTTGCGATCGGAGCAGGGAATCGACCTCGTCCCAGAGGGCTTTCCAGTCTCGGCGATCGGGCTCGGGGAGCTGCGCCAGGGCCTGGGGCGAGCGGAGGCTCGCCAGGTCGGTATCGACTTTCCAGTGGGATAGGGTCCGTTGGAGCTGGGCCCTCTCGAAGGGCTGACCTTTCCGAAACGGCTCCAGGGCGGCGAGGTCGGCCTTGAGGAGGTGATGGGCCTGGCGTCGCAACCGGTCCCTGGCGACCTTGTCGAGCGAGGGGGCGTCCCGGCCCTCACCGGAAGCGGCCAGCGCCGCGGCGCAGGCCGCGTTGTAGCGATTCGACCGGTTCCGGTCCTGGGCAAGCTTCGGCTCGATCGCGAACGCCCGGTCGAAGAGCCGCGAGGCGGCGGCGAACCGCTGCTGCTCGTGGGCGAGGTAGGCGAATTCCAGGGTCTCGGCGGCATCCCTGGGCTGGGCCTTGCCGTCGGCGACGGCGATGAGCCGCGGCGCGAGGGCGGCTCGCAGCTCGGTCCGGGCCAGCTCCTCGCGGATGGCCGACTGCCATTGGGGGTCGGAGTAGAGCTCAAAGGCGGTGCGAAACTCGGCGGACGCGCCGACGAAGTCGCCGCGCTGGCGCAGGACGGAAGCGAGGTTGGCGTGGGCGAGGGCGAACTGGGGCGCGATCCGGATCGCCTCGCGGTATTCGGCGACGGCCTCGTCGAGTCTGCGCAACGCCGACAGGCACTGGGCGAGTCGCGCGTGGGACGGTGCATAGTCGGGCGCCAGCCGGATCAGGTCGCGGATCACCGCGGCGGCCTCGTCGGGCTTCCCCTGATACAGAAGCAGCTCGCCGAGGTTCGCATAGCCGAGGGTGTATCGCGGCGAAAGCCGGATCGCCTCGCGGAACGCGGCGGCCGCCTCGTCCGGCTGGCCGTGGGCACTCAGGGCGAGGCCGAGGCAGTTGGGGATCGTGGGGTCGTCGGGCTGGAGCCGCTGCGCCTCGCGGAGCTCGCGGAAGGTCTCGTCCCATTTGCCCACGTTCAGCTCGGCGGTCGCCAGCAGGAGGTGGGCCGAGCCGAACTGCGGTCGCAGGGCGACGGCCGCCATGAAGTACGGCTCGGCGCGTTGATAGCGTTCGTCGGGGATACCCCGGCTGGTGACCCACGAGCTGGTCGCACCGAGGCCCGACCGCGTCCCCTCGAGGAGTGCCAGGCCCAGCTCCGTATTGAGCCAGTAGTCGCCGGGGTAGATGCGTTGGGCACGCCGGAGGACCTCGAGGGCCCTGACGTGGTCGCCGGCCATCTCGAGGCCATGTCCGAGCAACCAGAGGCCGACCGGTCCCTGTCGGTCGAGCTCGGGGTCCTCGGCGAGCCGACGGAGCGGGGCGGGGTCGGCCGAGGGCAAGGAGTCGCGGAGGGCGTTGCGCCAGGGGTCGGGGTCGGCGACGCGGGCCGCGGCCAGCAGACGACGCACCGAGGCTTCTCCGACGGGATCGCCGGGGCGGGCGAGGCCGCGGCGGACGACGGCCCAGGTATCGAGGGCGACGGCCGCGGCCAGGGCGACGGAGCGGGGCCGTCCGGCCAGCCGTCGGCCGATCGACCCGGGCTCGATGGTCGTCGACGTCAGATCGAACCCGGCCGCGCCGAACGCCTCGGCAAACGCGGCGTCGGCCTTGTCGTCGGTGACCATCCCGCCCCGGATCTCCTCCAGGCGATCCACCAGCTTGCGATCGACGGCCGCCGCCGCCGAGCCGCCTTCGATCTGCGCCCCCAGGTCCTCGAGCCGTTCTCGCAGTCCGGCGGACGGGCCGGCATCCCGCAGGTCGTGCAGCCGTCGCAGCGCGGCGCGGGCCGCCTGCCACCTGCCGGGATCGCCGTCGGGATCATCCGCGGCCTGGTCGCGCAGCAGCTCGGCATCGCGCAGGGCCACGTCGACCCGAGCCCGCCAGGCCTGGCGCTGATAGACGAACGCTGAGAGCCCGCCGCCGACGACGAGCACCAGCGCCACGATCGAGGCGGCGAGTGCCGTCGCCAGCCGACGCCGACGCCGCTCCTCGGCGGCGCGGGCCACGGCCTGGGCCGCCAGCCGGTCGGCCAGCCCGCGACACTTGGCCTCCTCCTCGGCGCGCGCCTGCGCCTCGACCCGGGCGAGCTCGGCGGCGCGGAGCCGCTCCTGCACGCACGCCCGGTAGGCCGTGATCCGACGGGCCATTTCCCGCGCGTCGCGGGGACGCCCGGAGGGGTCGGCGGACAGGCACTCCTTGGCCAGCCCGACGAGCTCGTCATCGACCCCGCAAGCGTCGAGCCGCCCGTGGGCGTCGGCCACCTCGCCCCCCGCGGCCCGTCGCTCGATCTCGTCGGGGCTCCCCCCGCTGAAGGCCGGATTCCCCGTGAGGATCTCGCAGAGGATCGAGCCCAGGGCGAAGACGTCGACCCGTTCATCCAGGGACTCGACCTCCCCGCGAGCCTGCTCGGGCGCCATGTAGGCCGGCGTACCCATCACGCTCCCCGGCCGCGAGACATCGCTGCCGTCCCAGCTCCGCGCCGTGGCCACCGCCGACTCGTGCGACTCGACCCGGACGGCCGGACCGCCCTCGTCCTCCGTCGCATCGGCCCGGTTCAAGACCTTGGCCAGGCCCCAGTCCATCACCTGCACCTCGCCGAAGCTGCCCACCATGATGTTCGACGGCTGCAGGTCCCGGTGGATCACGCCTCGGGCGTGTGCATAGGCCATCGTCTGGCAGACCGATTCGAAGATCCCCAGCAGACGCGGGCGATCGGCGTCGCGATCGGCCCGCGCGGCGAGCAACTCGGCGAGGGTCTGGCCGCGGATCAACCGCATCGCGATGTAGGGCCGTCGGTCGGTGAGCGTGCCCAGCTCGTAGACGGGTACGACCCCCGGATGCTGGAGCTGGCCGCCGATCTGCGCCTCCTCGATGAACCGGCGGACCATCCCGGGCTGATCCCGGTATTGCTCGCGCAGCACCTTCACCGCCAGGTCGCGGCCCAGGTCGGTATCGTACCCCTTGAGGACGACCCCCATCCCTCCGCGGCCGATCACCTCGAAGAGTTGCAACCGGTCCGGCCGGTCGAGATCGGCCGGACCGGGCATCAGGGCGGACGAGGGCGACGCCCCGGCCCCCGGGCCCGTGCGGAGCAACTCTTGAGGCACCCGGCCCAGCGTGTGGGCCAGGGTGGCCAGGATGCTCGACGATGCCGGGCCCACCGTGACCAGCATGTCGTCCCGGACCGGTTCGCTCCCCGACGGCGCGACATCCCCCGCCCCGGTCCGCATCAGGCAGATCGGGCACAACTCGCCCGGTGCCTCGACGGGCCGCGCCTGGCCGCACCCGAGGCAGCGTTTCGTCTCTTCCATCATCGAGGCCCTCCGGAATGTTTACTTACGGCGACGCTGCTCAGATGTGACAATCCCATCGGATCGGATCGGATCGGATCGGACGAGAGTCCGCTGCTGGCATCACCCTTTGCAATGATCTCTTCACGCCGCCATGGATTAAAGAGAAAAGACGATCTTAATACATTTTTTGCGACACGAAGTCGCGAGAATGGAGTACAACTGGAGGCTGGAAAATCGGGAATCTCTCGTCCTCGAAGGGACCTGTCGTATGGATCACCCCGGGACCATCACGCGGATCATTCGCGACCTGGAAGGCGCGGAGCGACCGCGACGGGACGATGCCGTGCGAGAGCTCTGGGAGCGCTTCTTCGCCGAGCTGACGAACTATGCCCGGAGGCGTTTGCGCGCGATGAACGCGCCGATGGGGCCCGCCGACGAGGAGGACGCCGCGTCGCGCGCCTTCACGAAGGTCTGCCGCGGGATCGAGCGCGGCCAGCTCAAGCTGGCCAGCCGCGTCGACCTGACCAAGGTGCTGCGCTCGGCCACGGCGCGCGAAGTCTTCACCTTGCTCAGCCGCGCCAGGAACTCCGGCGGGCGGTCCGAGGACGCCGACGCCATGGG
>JBKQHM010000595.1:0-7127 GCA_052148775.1 Isosphaeraceae bacterium
GACCAGGGGCTCCGGCGTGTGATCGGCCGCGGCCCACGGCGCCGAGGCCGGCCGGGCGGGAGACCCGAGCCGGCGCGGCGAGGACGGCTGCTCCGGCTTGCCGAGCAGCCGGCCGATCACCTCGATCTTGTGCAGGAGCGTCGCCGCGCCGGCGATCTCGCCGCGCGGGCCGAGCGTCGGCGTGTCGATCGCGTCGAGGGCCCCGTATCCCATCGCCTGATAGACCTTGCTCAGGTGGCCGCTCACCGTCGCCGTGACCACCAGGATCGCGCACGGCGACTCCCCCATGATCCGCTGCGTCGCCTCGACCCCGCCGACTCCCGGCATGAACAGGTCCATCAGGATCAGGTCTGGAGGGTCCTCCCGCACCATCGCGATCGCCTGGGCGCCGTCGCTCGCCATCCAGGCGATCTCATGCTGGTGCGACGAGAGCACCACCCGGCGCAACGCCTCGCGGGCCAGCATGGTGTCGTTGACGATGCCGATTCTCATAGGTTGTCGACTGCGACTCTCCCGGCACGGGACTCGAACGCATCCATCACCCGACGATCCGGCCAACCGCTACGAAAGATTGTACCATGTGCTCCCCTCCTGCCGGGAGGGATGGCCAGCTCGTTCATGATCCCGTTGTACCCGAGCGGTTGGAGTCGATCGTTTCTGGTAGGATAGGACAGTCGCATCGATCGATCGCCATTTCCGGCTCGAGGGAGCCCGACCATGAAACGCGCGCTAGCGGCCCTCGTCCTGCTGCTCGGGCTACCCCTGTCGGTCGCCGCCTGCCTGTGGGACCGGGATACCCCCGCCAGCGAGGCGAAGGGGATGCCCGAGGTCGTCGCCATCCTCACCGGTCGGTTCCAGCGGAACCCGCCGCGGTTCTACGAGATGCGCCTGGATCGCGTCACGGCCCAGCTCCGGAGCCATCCCGAGGACCTCGCCGCCTACGACGACGCCGGGGTCGCCTGCGACCGGCTCGGCCGCGGGGACGAGGCGATCGCCTGGATGGAGAAGAAGCGGGCGCAACTCGAGAAGCTCGACGGCTCGCGCCCCGAGGTGAAGGAGCAACGATACCGGTATCATGCGAACCTCGGCACGTTCCTCGTCCACCGATGGGCGAGACAGGGTGCCGATCGGACGAAGATCGACGAGGTGAAGGCCGCCCGCGACCAGATCGCCAGGGCGTTGGAGATCAACCCGATCGCGCACTTCGGACGCGAGAAGTACCAGTTGCGCGCGCTGGAGTGGATCGTGGACCCGCCGAAGGTCGAGGGCTCGTCGGTCCTGCCCAACCTGCTCGGCTGGAGCTTCGACGATATCTACGGCCAGGACACCGACCCCAAGGAGGCCGACGACGCGGTGCGGGGCCTGACCGGCCTGATCGCGCTCGGGAATGCCTGGGAGAGCGTCGACATCTTCCACGCCCTGAACGTCGCCCTCCAGCGCGACTCGTTGGGCTTCGAGCGGGGCCGCGAAGGGGGTCGCAATACGCTGGCCTACATCGCCTGGCTGCGCTGCCAGGAGCTGATCGACGCGGGCAAGGTCTCGATGCTGCCCGACGCGCCGAAGGGCGAGGCGCTGAAGCCCTTGCTGACCCGGCCCGACTTCGTGAAAGCCGACGTGTTGCTGGACTCCGAATTCCGGAAGCTTCGCGCCGAGGCCGACGCCTGGCAGGCGGCCCGCACCGCATTCATGACCAAACGGCTGAACGAAGGCCAACACCCCGACACGGATCCGAGCTTCTGGGATAGATACTCCGAACGGCCGGCTCCGAGCCTGCCGTCCCGATCCGTCCCCGATGCCTACAACGCCTGGATGGCTTGGCGCCAGAGGATGAGCCTGCTGGTGGTCTTCGGCGTCCCGGGACTCGCGATCGCGATCGCCGGATTGTTGTCCGCCCGCTCCAAGGCCCGGCGGAGGAAGCCACGACGGAGGAACGACAACCCAGCCGATCTTGGTGACGAGCTGCTTTGAAAGCCATCCCGATCCGACCAAGAAATCGCGACGAAGCTCCTGGCATCCGACCTCCGGGGCTGGCCGGAGAGATGGTCCGCCCCCGCGACTGGTTCATCGCTTCGCCGGTTCGGGATCGACTCCGACGGCACCCTGCATGATCCGCTGCCGCCAGTGAGCGGGATCGCTCTCGATCTCATCCATGAATCTCCGCGCGATCGAGCTGGGGGGACGTGTCCCTTGCTCCCAGGATCGCACGGTGTTGGCATCGACGCCCAGGAACCGGGCGAAGAGGACCTGGCTCATCCCCAGCAGTCCGCGGACGCGCCGCACGTCGTCCGGCCCATAATCGCGGGGTGCAAACCCCACCTTATAATTGCGGACGGTGAAATCGTTCTCCAAGGGCTCGCCGGTGCGCATCAGGGCAATCGCCTCCTCGAACGCGCCGACGATCTTCGCCCCCGCCGGTGACAACGTTCCCGCGACATTCGGGGATGGTGCGTTCCTGGTCGATCGTTTTCGCCGATCGATGGCTTGCTTCGATTTCCGCTCAGCCGCCTTTCCCATTGCCTTTCCCTCGCTCCGGGGTCTTCGCAGGCCCGGGTCTCCGATTGAACTCTCGTTCCAACTCCGCTCGATAGCTCTCGATCATCTGGGCGATTGCATTACGGTCCGCCTTGGTCAAGTTGTCCTTCTCGATCTTGCCGAAGACGGCGACCATGGCAATGGTCCCAAATTCCGGAAAGAGCGCGTCGCAAACGCGGTAAGCCCCCCTCTTACCCCGACTCGAACCGGGCTCGGTAAATCGGATCTTCCGAAGGCCCCCAGTCCCCTGGATGACCGGCCCCCGGCCGGGGGCCTTCAAGATCTCGAGTTCCAGGGCTCGCAGCGCCGCGTCATCCAGACCGAGTCGCTCCCAGCCCCGCGTGAAAGCCGGGAACCGGACGAAACTCGGCCACTCCTCGGGCTGGAAAGCCGACACCCTACCGCCCTCACCAACGCTCGATCCGATCCCGGCACGCTCTGGAGATTCTATCACCCAGTGGTAGAAATAAAAGAGGGGATATGATGGGTCTTGCGGGCGCGTCGTCCTGACCGGGACGGCGAAGGGCACCCCATGGCGAAAACGGATTGGGAGCAGCCTGGGGATCCTGGCATCCGGCCTCCGGGGCTGGCATGATGCTCGAACCGCATTCGAGCAGATTGGCTGGCGCATGAAGTGTGGGAAGAAGGGGAGCAATCATGTCGCGACGTGTGATGACGTTGGTGTTCTTGGTGTGTTTGTCCACTCTGGTCGGGTCCGCCCGGGCGCAAGGCCAGACCGGGCGGGGCGGGCGTCGGGCGAGGCCCGGCGCCGCCGCGGCTCGGCCGGTCGTGCTCAAGCCGGCGCGGGTGTTCGACGGGGTCTATGCCGAGGCGCACGACGGCTGGGCCGTCGTCGTCCGCGGCGATCGGATCGAGTCTGTCGGGCCATCGGGCGAGGTCAAGGTCCCCGAGGGAGCCCGCGTCATCGACCTGCCGGGCATGACCCTGCTCCCGGGCCTCATCGACCTGCACACGCACGTCCTGCTCCACCCGTACGACGAGGCCCTGTGGAATGACCAGGTCCTCAAGGAGGCGCTGGCCTTGCGCGTCTGCCGCGCGACGAACCACCTCAAGCACACGCTGCTCTCCGGCTTCACGACGATCCGCGACCTCGGGACCGAGGGGGCCGGCTATGCCGACGTCGGATTGAAGCAGGCGGTCGAGCAGGGGATCGTCCCCGGTCCGAGGATGCTGGTCGTGACCCGCGCGATCGTGGCGACGGGCAGCTACGCGCCCAAGGGCTTCGCGCCCGAGTGGCACATCCCCCAGGGGGCCGAGGAGGCCGACGGCGTCGACTCCCTGATCCGCGTCGTCCGCGACCAGATCGGCAGGGGGGCCGACTGGATCAAGGTCTATGCCGACTCGGCGATGGGAGGCGCGGCGGTCCGCCCGTCGTTCTCGCAGGAGGAGCTAACGCGGATCGTCGAGACGGCGCGGTCGGTGGGCGTCCCGGTGTCGGCACACGCCACGTCGAAGGAGGGGATGCGCCGCGCGACCCTGGCCGGCGTCGCGACGATCGAGCACGGCAACGGCGGCGACGAGGAGGTGTTCAAGCTGATGGCGGAGCGAGGCGTCGTATTCAGTCCGACCCTCACCGCCTTCGAGGCCTCGGCCCGATACGCCGGCTATCGGCCGGGGACCGACCCCGACCCGACCCGCCTCCGGCGCGCGAGAGAGACCTTCAAGAAGGCGCTCGCGGCGGGCGTCACGATCGCCAACGGCAGCGACATGGGCGTCTTCGCCCACGGCGACGGCGCCCGAGAGCTCGAGCTCCTGGTCGAATACGGCATGAAGCCGTCGGAGGCCCTCCGCGCGTCGACCTCCGTGGCCGCCCGCACCATCGCGTTCGACAACCGCCTCGGCTCGATCAAGCCCGGGCTGCTGGCCGACCTCGCCGCCGTCGAGGGCGACCCGACCCGCGACATCAAGGCCCTCCGCCAGGTCAAGCTCGTCATGAAGGGGGGCGAGCTCTACCGCGAGCCGTAGATGTTCGGCAATCCGAGAACAATCACGCATCAGATTCAGATCACACCTATTGTCACCGGACCTCC
Organism: Isosphaeraceae bacterium; assembly: GCA_052148775.1. Lineage (GTDB taxonomy): Bacteria > Planctomycetota > Planctomycetia > Isosphaerales > Isosphaeraceae > CAVZRC01. The sequence continues at coordinate 4,584 of JBKQHM010000595.1, forward strand.
AGATTCCTTCGCACCCAGGCTGCAACTGAGAGGAGGAAAGCAAGCGGGTTGGGATCGCCGATGGCCAGCCTGAGGTCGTTCTCCCCCGGGTCCTCCAATCCCCGGGACCGCTCGACGGCAGATGCTTTGGGACGGGAGTTGAGGTGCAGGTGCGACGACGGATGCGCGGGGTTATATTCGAGAGTCCGCCACCAACTTCGCAGCCAGTCTTCAAGCGGCGGTTTGCCTGCCTCACGGGCGTCGACTTCCCATCTCAAGTTGAACAAACCGAATTTGCCGTCGGGAATATCAAAGTCAAGACTGATGCGACCTTTCGCGATCTCTACGAATGGAATCTTTTCGCCTGGCGCATAATGGGCGACGAACCTGGTCGACCCGGGGCACGGGTTCGGCCATTCGATGGGGCGCATCTGCATCAGGATCTCAGCGTGGCCTCCGCCTGAGACTCGGAGAGGGATCGTCGCATGTCCAACCCGTTCCGAGCCTGGCTTGAAATAGCGCTCCGCCACCTCATCCGAAAGCCCTGCGGCGAGGATCGCCCAGCGTGAACCATCCTTTTCCTCGATTTCGGTCCTTTCGATCAACGATTTATTTGGGACATCGCGTGAAAAGACCTCGGCCCTGTGGAGACAGAGATTCAAGATCTCGACCATCTGGCTGAGGCGATAATCAGAGGGCACGTTACATCAGCCTTCATCGGAGAAGATAAAGGGTGTCCATTCCGCAAGTTCCTCGGCGGTGGGCCGCATCCCGGGGAGTTGCTGCAAGATGCTTTCAACCGGTTCGGGAAAAACTTTCTTGAGCCTGCCAAGAGTATCTCTTGAACATACCATCATTAGCTGGGAGGCATCGTAGATCCTGGGACCGATGAACGAGGCGAGGTCAGGCGCGTGGCGCTGGAAGTCGCGGAAGTCGGCGTTACGCACGATCAGAAGGGTCCCCCTCGGCTCAGAGAGAGGGCGTCGCCATCCATTGAGTTGGGGACCTGCCGCCTCGCTGGCGGCCTGGTGCAGGAACAAGATCCAGAGAGGATGGGGCGGGAGGTCCGGATCGTCGGCCCTGTCTTCACGCCTCTCATGCCGGATCTCATCGGCGAGCCTCGCCTGGATCAAATCCCTTAATTCCGCGCGTCGCATCGTCTCACCCGAGACGAGCAGGGGCTCAAGAGGGATGTCGCCGAGAGCAGCATGAGTGACCAGGAGGACGCGGATTAGGTCGCCCATATCGTCCCAAAGCAGGGCGTGAACCCCGCGTCCTTGTTCCCGAAGCGAGAATGCAAGCTGCTCGACGAGAGCCATATCAGGCTGTGGCTCCTAACTTCTGAAAATGGTATTGCTGTAGGGTCGTACGGGCGAGAGGGTGGATTTGGATTTGTTCGCTGTTCGGCTTGTCCTGCCTCGGTTCGGTGACCAACAAACCGATCGGAGACCTCAAGAGTAACGCCGCCTTTCCCAGTCCGGTCCTCAATCGCTCGATCTCTTCGAGCAACTCGAGTTCTTCCGCGCCATAATCCAGGTAAGCCTGCTCAGCCTCAAAGACCACAGAGTGGGCCTCCCCTTGCTCGATTCGGTCGTGGCCTGCGAGGTGGGCCTTTTGAGCAGCCTCCGCGAGAAACTGGACGAACATCCTCAGAATGCCGCCACTGTAATGCGCCAGCAGCCGAAGCGCTTCCTCCGAGATCAGCGCCCCGAGCCCAGCGCTCTTGGCGATGGACCAGTAGATTTCGGGAATCGGCCCCTCAAGATTATCCGGGATCTTCAAGGGATAAAGGATCAGAGGCCGACCCCAACGTGACTCGACGGAATTCCTCAGCAAGCCGAGTGTGTATTCGAATGGGGCGGTCATGACGACGGACGCCTCAAGACGGCTCCATTGAGGAGAGACGCTCACAAGGACTTCTTCGGCGGCGTCGAGGTCTCGGATCTTGTCGACGTGGTCGATGATCAAGAGCGGTGGCCGCTTCCTATCGTTTCGGGCGAACCACTTCAACAGCTTATTCAGCAGGACCACGAGGGCATCGGGCGCCAGCGCAAATCGCTGGGACGATTCCGCGACCGACTCGTGAAGTGCGGCCTTGCCGAGGATGATCCCCAAAGCCCTCGCTCTGTCGGCAAGCGAGATCGGAAAATCCATGCCTCTAAATGCAAAGATGATCTTTGAGCCGTCGTCTGTGTAGGCGCCATGCAGCCAATCGACTAACCGGCTCAGGATCTCTTCTCGGATCTTGTCCAGTTCCGCAAGATCATCTCGGGAGCCGACCGGGAAACTCATGGTCGCAGCCCAACAGTCTCGCAGCATGGTCAAGAACAGCCCTGTTGAGCCGCATCGCTCGGGGCTCTCCTCCTTTTCGAGATCGCAGAACACAGGGAATCCCAGGTCAGCCGCACGGTATCTCTCCTCACGGAAGTCCCAGAGCTCCGAGGACTTGCCGACCCCGATCTGACCGGTCACGAGTATCCTTGCCTTCCCCTTGCGGCTCTCGACCCCGAGGAGAAGTCTTCTCCTGAAGTCCCCACCGCGATCTTGATAGGCAGTCCGCGCAGA
>JBKQHM010000596.1:0-5591 GCA_052148775.1 Isosphaeraceae bacterium
GACGCCAAGAAGGCCGCCGAGTCGCTGGGTATGTCTCAGCAGCAGATGGCCGAGATGGCCAAACAGCTCGAAGAGATGGAGTCGCTCGATAGCGCCATGGCCGACTTGCAGGACGCCAAGAACGGCATGCCCTCCGACATGATGAACCAGCTCGGGGACGACCTGAATAGCCTGGGCCTGGGCATGGGCAACCGGAGCAAGGGCAACGGCAACGGCTTGGGCCGCGGTCGCGGACAGGGTGATCGCCCCGAGGCCCCCGACGACACCTCCACCTATCAGGCCAAGGTGAAGAACCAGATCGGCAAGGGTAAGGCGGTCCTTCAGGGCTTCACCACGCCAAGCAAGACCGTCAAGGGCCAGACCGTCATCGACATCCAGGGCGAGATCGAGGCCGGCACCGAGTCCTACGCCGATGCCCTCTCCAACCAGAAGATCCCCAAGAATATCGAGAAACACATCCGGTCGTACTACGACCAGTTGAATAAGGGACGCTGAGAGTCTGTTACTGAAGCCTCAGCGGTCGTCTCGTAGACCCTATGGTTGGCCCATCCTAATCATTCAGGCGAAGCGGGCCAACCATAGGGTCTACGAAGACCTTCCAAGAAACCCTCCCGGCCTCGAATCCGGATCTCATGGAGTGTCTGAAAACCCGAACGACTCAAGTTCTCTATTGGCGGGTTTCTCGCATCTCTCAGGGCTCAGACAGACTCCGACGGGATGATGACGGCAATCGTCAGATTTCCGCTCCTCCCGAACCCTTAAACGGCCTGGCCACGGGCCTTTCTGCACGTCAACCCGTTGCGGACATCGATCGCGTCGGCGCGATGATCTCGGGCGATGGGAAGCCCGTCTCAAGTATGACCGCCGGAAGCCGCTGCCTCGCGAGCCATGATCGCTCCCTCGCTTTGTCCGACTCGACTGCCTCGGCATGGTGAACACCGCGACCCCACTTCTGGTTCGCGTTCGATCCTCGCGTCATTCGTCGGCACGCAACCGTCGATGCCTCCCCACGCTGTCGAACGAATCGGGGAAAGCTTCGGTTGTAGAGATGGAATTCTGTAAAGCTTTGTTTGGTAAGATCTTATGGGTCAGGATTCGTGAGGAAACCCTGACTGCGAGATCTCTTCTTGGAAAAAAGCGACGGAGGCGCGTTCGGTTTCTCGATCTCATGGTCCTTGTAGAGTGGCTCCGATGACGGTCCCGATCCGCGAGCCGGCTCGCCGCGCGAGCGACTCGTTTCGACCGTCCGATCGTGGTGCGCCTCGTCCGGGAGGTTCGCCGGTCCGAGAGGGATCCCGGGCACAGCCGCCACGGAAACGCTCCTCGCACCAACTCCCGAGGCGAGGACCGACATTCACGCGTTTCTCCCGATGACGTCTCTTTTCCAAGTCAATGAGGTTATCCCATGAATCGTTACGTGTCTCGTCGTAGTCTCGCGTTCTTCGTACTGGCGATCCTCGGTACGGCGCCATCGCAAGCGGCTCCCATCATCGCCGGCACGACCTACTTGCCCGGGACGGCGATCCAGACTGTGACCCTGCTCCCGAATACGTTTCTCAACATGACTCCGAACCCGATCGTAATCCCCGGCCTGTCCGGGGTCGGTTCGATCACCCTCAACCGCGATGCCGAAGACCCTACCACGAACAGCATCGCGATTCCTACGCTCGCAGGCGGCCTCTACTATGGATCCGAGCCCGGTCTCGGGAACTACGTGTTCGGCAACATTCCACCCCTGACCGGCGCGGATTTCAGCGGCTCCATCACCAACGTGCAACAGAATACGTCCGACCCCGGCTATGCGACGGGGCAGCCTTCCAGCTTCGCGTCCGGGGACTTTTCGTTCGGGGGCAACAGCTTTGGGTTCGAGTTTCTCAGCCCCGGCCCGCTGATGGGGCTCAAGCTTTTCACCGATCCGACGACGCCATTCAGCTTCTCCTCGACGTTCGACGGTCTACCCCCCTCGGCCGGCACGACGCTCATCAACTCCGGGACGGACTCGCTGAATATCGTATACACCGATCCTTCCACAGGGATGACCACCGTGGTGGGAACCTCCTCGGACCGGATCATCGTCCTCAGTAGCGTTCCCGAGCCGTCGAGTTTCGTCCTGCTAGCGGCGGGCGGGCTCGGCCTCTGTGGTTTTTGCCGGCGATGCAAGGTGAGAGGCGGTCTACCGATTTCTCATTAATCTCGATCACCGCGCCGGCACCGGCTGCATCGGCCCGGCGCGGCAGAGACGAACGGCCCCCTCGTGGCCGCACGAGGCGAGGGTCGAGCCGTCCGGTGCGAAGGCCAGGGCGTTGATCGGGGCCTTATTCCTGACGACGAAAGGCCGCCATGTCCAGGCGTTCCATTCGCCTCGGTCGCTCAAGACTGGCTTATCTCTTGTCTCGCGGGGTCGCCTGGATGCGCTTGTCCCTCTCGGACGAATCGGCTATGATCTAGCCAGAATGGCGTTCGAGATTATCTTATCCCCTGAATCCGTTGATGACTTGCGTCGCCTGAGCGCATTCGAACGAGCCAAGGTGCGCAACGCGATGGAAGTTCATTTGCGTCACGAGCCGACCAAGGTCAGTAAGAGCCGCATCAAGCGCCTTCGGGAGTTGACTCATCCCCAGTATCGGCTTCGCGTCGACGATCTGCGGGTCTTTTATGACGTCAAGGACCAGGAGGTCCAAGTCCTCGCGATCGTCGCGAAATCCGATGCGGAGGCATGGCTCGAGAAGGCAGGACAAGGCGATGAAGACGGTTCCGCTCTCGGAAGTGAAGGATGATCTGTCGAGGTATCTGCATCTCGCGGAGACTGAGGAGATCGTGATCACCCGGCACGGGAAACCGGCCGGGGTCTTGATCGGTTTCGGATCGGAAGACGATTGGTTCGATTACCGTCTCGAGCACGATCCCGCGTTCCGTCGTCGCATCGAGGCAGCGCGGTCGAGTCTGCGCGAGGGACGGGGTACCCGCCTGGAAGATGTCGAGGGTTGAAAGGTGAGGCTGTGGGCCTCGGGCGCTTTCCCGACTCGGCCGGGGTCGAGGGGATCCCCATCACCGCGCCGGCACCGTCCGGATTGGCCCGGCGCGCCAGAGCCGGACGGCGCCGTCGTGGCTGCATGAGGCGAGGGTCGAGCCGTCAGGTGCGAAGGCCAGGGCGTTGATCTGGGATGTGTGCCCCTCCAGGGTGAGCAACTCCTGGCCAGTGGCGACGTCCCAGACCCGGATGACCTTCCCCTTGCCCGCCGCGACGACGTTCCGGCCGTCGGGCGTGAACGCCAGGCATCGGAGCTGATCCGCCTCGCCGCGGATGGTCCGGAGGAGTCTGCCGCTCGACGGTTCCCAGAGCTTGATGCCCCCGTCCTCGTTGGTCGAGGCAAGCAGCGACCCATCGGGCGCGAAAGCCACAGCCAGGGTATTCCCCACATCGCGCAGGGTAGACAGGGCCCGGCCGTTGGCGACGTCCCAGATCCGGACCGTCGCGTCATTGGACGCCGAGGCCAGCGTCTTCCCGTCCGGGCTGAATGCGACGCAGGTCACGTTCCTGGTGTGACCGGCCAGGACGACCCGCGTCTTCTTCGTCGCGACATCCCAGAGCCGGGCGGTCAGGTCATCGCTGGCGGTGGCCAGCCATCGGCCGTCCGGGCTGAAGGCGACCGAACGCACGCGGCTGGTGTGACCCTCCAGTTTCGCCAGTCGTCGATGCGAATGGGCGTCCCAGAGGATGACGTTGGGATTCCCCGGCTTGCCGGAATCCAGGCTCCCGGAAGCGATCGTTCGACCGTCTGGGCTGAACGCCAGCGCCGATACGGTGGCGGTGTGCCCCTTCCAGCCCGCCAGGAGTCGCCCCGAGGCCGGGTCCCAGAGCTTGATGGTCTGAGGTTCGCGGGTGTCGTCGCTGCCGGTGGCCAGGACCTTCCCGTCGGGCGAGAAGGCCGATGCCCAGGCCTCGGCCGCATGGCCAGCCAGCGCGTCGGGTGCCGTCGTCGGATCGAGTCGCCAGATCCGCGGCGTCAGGCCGCCGGCCAGGATGAGCGTCCGGCCGTCGGGGAGGAAGCCGAACGATCCGGCATCGTTGCGGCCCGGAAAGGCGTACAGCCGGCGATCCGAGGTCACATCCCACACTTCGACCGGCTGGAGGCCCCCCGGGGCCGTCGTGAGCGCGATGGCGAGGCGCGTTTCGTCCGGAGAGAAGGCCATGTTGTGAAATGCGATTGCCCGATCGGCCGAGCCCGATGTGAGTACGCGTTTCTGTCCGGTCGAACGATCGAGGATCGTCACGCGCCCCGAGCTGTCCAGGACGGCCAGTCGCGAACCCATCGGGCTGAAGGCGAGCCGGATGGTTTCGCCCACAGCCTCGAATCGAGCGGACTCGCGGCCATCGGTCGTCTCCCAGACCACGATGCCATGACCCGGGAATTGCGCTGCGAAGTATCGGCCGTCGGCCGAGAATGAACCGGGTCCTTCCGGACCTGGCAGAGAGCCCGTCAGCACGACGAGGATCTTGCCCGTCCAGGGATCGTAGAGCGTGAACCGATCGCCTTCGTGTGCGGCCAGGCGCGCGCCGTCGGCCGAGAATTGCAGGCCAAAGGGATGGTCCTTTTCGATAGTCCGGCCGGGGCGACGCGCCGATCCCGCGCCGATCTCCCACACATCGACGGACTGCCGTCCTCCGGGATCCTTCCGGACGACGGCCAGGCGCCGTCCGTCGGGGTCGAAAGATAGCCCACGAAGCATCGCTCCGGCCTCGAAATCGAGACGGGCCACGGGCTGGCTCGTGGCCACTTCGATCAGATCGATCCCGAACCCCGGGGGCGTTCGGTCGAGCGTGGCGAGGTAACGGCCGTCGGGCGAGAAGCCCAGGAACTCCCGCCCCGGATTGGGGGGCGATGGGAGGTCGCGAGGCCTGTCTAGCTCCATGTCCGGCGCGATGTCCCAGAGCAGGATCCTGCCTTGCAAGTCCCATGTGGCAAGCGTCCGTCCGTCGCGAGCGACGGCCATCCCCGTGATCGACGCCTCGTGCCCCCAGAGCTGCGAGAAGTCGTGGTGAGCTTGTCGCCGGAGGTATCGCCACGCGAAGCCGCGGGGGTCGTAGGCGTCGGGATCGGGTTGGACGTCGTGGAGGATGTCCTGGGCCAGCTCGAATTGTCGGGCGTCGAGCGCCCGGCGGACGCGCCGCAGGCTCTCGGCATAGTGATGCCGATCGGCCTGCTGGCGACGCTCCTCGGCGATTCGCCTCTGCTTCTCGGCCTCGCGCGCCTCGAGGTCGGCGCGGGCCACCTGGATCCCGAGCTGCCGGTTGTGCCATTCCAGCCAACTGGCCCACCAGGCGACGCCGCCGACCAGTCCGGCCGCCAGCAGGATCACCAGGCCGATCAGGGCGGCGATGGCCGGCCGGCGCCGGGCCCAGGTTCGAGCGCGTTCGGCGGCCGAGACCGGCCGGCCGACGATCGGATGTCCATCGAGGAATCGCCGCAGGTCGTCGCGGAGGTCCGCCGCCGTGCCGTACCGCCGCGCCGGCTCCTTGCAGAGGCACTTCAGGCAGATCGTCTCCAGGTCGCGCGGCAGCCCGGGGCGCAGCGAACGCGGAGCGACCG
>JBKQHM010000597.1:0-13146 GCA_052148775.1 Isosphaeraceae bacterium
GCTGGAGTACCTGACCTCGTGCTTTGAAGCCGATCGGCGCGGCCAATCGATCCCCTCGCTTCTGCGAGCGATGGAGCCGGCGATCAAAGTCGCTTGATTCCAGCGACACCAACCCGTGAGCTCCTACCCTTGGTTACTCGGCGATGGATGCGTTCTGGCTGCTCGCCAATTCCGACGGTGGGCTAAACGAGCTGCTGGATCAGGCACTCCAGACGTTAGAGGATATGCCGTGGGAACTGAGGCACCTGTTCTATACCCGGTTACTCCCAACCCTTGGGAATGCGATCGTCCCCGCCCTCTTCAGGCGCCTCAAAGAAGTGGCCTCCCCCAAGGATCCGACCCTATCCGGCCAATTGGTCGATGCGATCACCGCGATCGAGAGATCGGATGTGTCCACGTCCGCCATTGCCCTCCTCTCGAGCGACAACCCGCTAACGCAACGAGCCGCGATGAAGATCCTTTCGCGGCGGCCGTCCGCCGCGGCACTTGACCGATTATGGCAACTTCATTGTTCTGGACAGGCCGACCCCGCACATTACCGTTATCCAGTCGAGCAGCACGACTTTTTTTTGTATGACGACTCATTCGGCGCGCTTAGGTCCTGCGTACGGCTTCAGCCGATGTGGCTTGAGAAAACGATTCACCGGCTCGACACCTCCGTGGAGTCGATGCAGGTTCACGACCTTGCCTATCTCCTTGCGAACCTCGACAACGCAGCCGATATATGGCGTCGCTGCAAGCCGGCTCTCTACCGCCTTGTCCCGAAGGAGAAGGATCGATGCCTTGCGTCGAACATTTACAAGCATGGCGACGTTGAGGAGATCGAGTGGCTCGTTGAGCGTGTTAATCGTGAGGACGATCTACTCGGGCCGAAGGCGCTCCAGGCGCTGATCAAACTCGCCCCGGATCTCGCGGTCCAACATCTGGACCAACTCCCAGCCCAACTCCTGAACTCAACACGGCACTGGTGCTTCGCAGAAATACTCGCGAAACGGCCTGAGGCAACATGCGCCCGGATCGCTGAGATGCTCGACGGGAGCGCGGATCCCTTCGATATCGCCCTCGTTTTCAACGGCGACGAGAACTCGCTGAGGGTGGACATCCTCGATCACTTGCTCCGTCGCCTCGAAACGATGCTAGAGAAAGAGTTACTCGAACCGAGCCCTCCGAATCAGGGCCGAGCCTATCGCGCATTCTTGGTGCTCTCCCGCCTCAGTCATCCAGATCTCCTTGCGTGCATGCGGCGCCGACGGGGGACGTCACTTGAGGAAAAACTGACTGAGTGGCTCCTGCGTGAGGGGCCACGTGACGCCTCGGAACAGCCTGCTCAGCGAGACGGCCTCCAAGTGCTCTACATGTTCGAGGGCGCCGGCTTTACCAGGATCATCAATCGCTATCTGCAAGCGGAGAGCAAATACAAACGCTTCCGGGGACTCGAACTGGCGTTCAAGCGCCCGGATGAAACCACGATCAAGCTATTGTGTGAGATCAGCATGCGGGACGAGCTATGGGGTGACCATATCCTAGAGCAAGGCCAAGCGATGGAGACGCTCGTGTATCTGGGTCGGTGGCACGAGGCCGTCGTCGCCATAATCCGCTGGGGCCTGCCGGTCAGGATGAAGCTCCTCTATTCGTGCGCCGATCAGGGTCCAATCGACGACACCGCCATAGCCCCTGCCTTGCAGGCGATAGACCGAGAAGCATCTATCGGCGTCGGTGCCGTCCTGGCACTTGGGCTCGGAGGTCGCATTGATCAAGCTGCGAGGATCCGCTCGATTCTCAGCGGAGCGGCTCCCGAATCAGAGCTAGCAGACGCCTGCGTCATCAGCCTCGGGCTGCTGCGCGACTCCTCGCCTGAAGCTGTCAAGTTGCTCATCGACCAGCTCAACGCGGGGCAGAATAGATACGGCGTCGTGATCGGCTTGTTGCAGTCGGGCAGTGAGCCGGCCCTAGATGCCCTCATCGCGAAGCTGCACGCGAAATTCAATGTCTCGCTCGCGATAGACCTTCTGCGGAGGCATTACACAAGCGAGCGAGCTGCGAAGATAATCCGCGCCCAACTTCGTGACGCACCAGTCGATCAGTTGGAGGATCTGCTCACACCTCTCGTAAATCTCGAGGACGAGCTTCTCACGCCGTTTCTCGAAGGCGATCGGATACGCGATTATCTTCGCGAACAGTCGTTTGCCGATGAAGGGTCCGGCTGGATCGTTGGAACGAAGGCCATGGCCATCCGCGGTCTCTCGAAGTTTGACGCTGACGCGGCCTTTCTAGCCGCACTCAAGACGCTGCAGAATTCCGGCTCGCACGACCGTGAGTGGTACGCATATCTGCTCGTCGAGATCGACATGTCGCGAGCAACCGGATCGCTACTTGAACAGGCTTTGGTCGAAGAAGATCCGGTTGTCTTCCAGTCGATGGCCCGGGCGCTGAGTGCAATGGACATCTCCGAGACCCTGTTGCGTTGGGCTACCTCAGAGAAGGTCGAATGCCGGTTGGCTGCCTGCCGCATGGCGGCAGCGAACGCACGGGGCGCCGATGCTCTCTCGAGCATCCTCCGGAAGTTGGTCGGGGATCCGGATGAGAGCGTGGCCCAAGCCGCCCGGGGCGCCTTGTTGAAGCAGCGCGATGCTCGCGCGGCGGAGGCGCTGCTCACTTCAGTCCTCTCGGCGGAAGCCCCAGGTCTCCGGTGGATCCTCCTCGACGCACTCCTGCAAGTAGGGGATCCCGGAGACGAACATCAACTCTGGCCGGCATGGGCGCTGGCGGTAGCCCGAGATCGCCCTTACCTTGAACGAGAATACATCAGCGATCGGCTCAAGGAGCGTCGCAAGACGCTAGCGGACGAAGCCAAGAAAGAGGTAAAGCAAAGAGCCAAACTGGTCCGCTGAACATCATGATCGTCCCGCTCATTGCGACGTCCAGCTTCTATATAGCCCGACGGATCGTGCATCCAGTGCATGGGAGCTGCGGGACGATTCGTGCTGAGGTAGTCTAGGCTTTGAGCCAGCCGGGGCGTCACAGGCGGCATATCCGGTACGGTTCAATGCAACCGAACATAAAACCGCTTATCAGACGTTCAATTATCAATCAAAATCGGCACGACCGGACTGCCTGGACCAGGCTTATGACGGCCCCGAGCCCCTTGTCGGCCCGGATCGCGTTGGCGATCGGCTTGAAGAGGCGTTCGGCCTCGGCGGGTTGCCAGCCGGAATCCTTCGGAATCTACTTGGTCCAGATCCCCTCCTCACTCGGTCCGGTCGCGCCAGCCGGCTTCCTTCAGCATCTGCTTATACTTGTCGTCGGGGTCCTGGTCGAAACGGATCTGGACCTACCGGTACTGGAAACTCCGGAGCAGGTGTATCCTCGGGTCGGCGTTGGACGGGCCGAGCGTGACAGTCATCAGTTCGCGTGGGTCGGGACCGAAGGTTGCTCTTCGGCTTTCCGCCGCGAGGGGTTTCTCTCCGTTCGCCGGGGCGTCGGGCGCCGCCGGGGCCAAGGGTTCGGCGGAGAGGGTTTCCTCGGTGGTGGTGGCGTTCTTGCGTGTGCGTGGCATGGTGTTCCTCCTTCATGGTGGAGAGGAACCACTCGCGCATCGCGGCGGAGTCGTAAAGCCAAGGATCAGTCTCCCATCCTCCCGTTTCGTCGGCAAGTCGATGACCATCGGACCGCCTCAATCCCGCAAATCATTCGTCTCCCGATGGCCCGTACATTCCGGGGACGGGGATGTCGTTCAGGCGGAGGTAGACGCACACGACGGCGCGATGGTGGATCAGGTGGTTGAGGACCATTCCCCGGACCACGGCCGAACGCGGCATGCTGAAAATCGGCTGGCCGCCCTTCAGCAGCGACCACATGCTGCCCACGTCCTCGTCCTTGATCTCCGCGATCGCTTTTCGCGCAGTCGCGACATTCCTGTCGAAGTGATCGAGGATCTCTTGTCGGCTGCCCAGATTCGGAACCTTGTACGGCTCGCCGCCGACAGGGGCGACATCGAATGACGTATTCCTGAGCGTCTCCGCGAGCCAGTTGGGGAGGTCCGCGACGTGGTTGGCGTTCCAGCCGATCGTATGCGACTTGGGATGAGGCTGCCAATCGAGCCGATCGTCCGGAATCCGCTCGAGCACCTTGCGGGTCTTCGCCATCTCTTGATCGAACTCGGGCAGGAGGGTTTCGGCGTAAGTCATGGGATTCTCCCTGGGATCGTAGGGCCTTTCTTCGGGTCGTGCCGGTCACGTCCGTGGATTAAAATCTGGTATCGGCCGCTTGTCAACTCCTGTACACTAATTTTGTGGGCCGGGCGATCCCCTGCGGGGCCGTTGCCGGCGCTGTGCACGCCGGCGGTGAGGTATTATGGACAACGGCCCCCGATTGAGCCCCCGGCTCTCTTGTGAAAGGAGTTACAGGAGCTTCACATCGGGACCGATTGACCTTCTCGCCTTCTACGCAATCCCACCGCATCGCTAGATGTAAGCGTCCGGTCCTACCAGTCGCGACGGCTGACGGACCGCGCGCGGAGCGGACCGTCACGCCATCGGGCTTGTGGGCCTTTCCCGACCTCGACGTCGGCGACCCTCACGCCGCACGACGTGCAGCTTGTGGCCCTGCTGGATAAGCAGCGTTACGGCATCAAGGGCTTCTTGATGCATGGCGTGAGCCGGGTCGGCCATTCGCGTCAAGATATTTGTATCAACCGGATAGTTCATTCGCCGCGACCGGCGTAGATGCTCTCGCGGCTGTCATCCATTTTGGTGGGACGGACAGGCAATGACTCCACCCATGCTTGTAGATGCCTGGCCACTCACCGGGATTGGCCTGCAAGGCGCTAGTGGTCGAGATGAGGGAAGGCATGCCTTGGGCTGCTTCGTTCTCGTGTTTCCAGCGTGCCAGGGCTTCGTCGAGCCCGAGGTCAGCGTTGCCGGTGGCAAGCTGCTCGTCGATGAAGCTCTTAAACGCCTGAAGGTCGTTCGCTCGTTCGGTGGCCATAGGTTTTTTGCCTCGTGGCCCATCAATGTCGCACGGCGGGAAACTCCAGCCATTCTGAGATCCACCAAATGTGGTTCGCGGTCAGATTTCCGGCCCCGGTTTACAGAGGTGGGGGCAGTCCGTATTCAGGCAGCAGAAGCGAGAGACGTCGTCCATGACGTGACTCCGTCGGTGCGATCCTCATCGCTGATCGCGAGTTGCGTCATTCCAATGCAGTGAACGACCCCGAGGCGGAACGTGCGATATTAGCAAGCCACGAGGAAAACATCAGTATCGCGAGGGAATTCAGCGTGTTCGGGAACCTTTCGACCAGGTTGAAGATTCTCGGTGGGTAAGAAATGACCACGGCAAGCTTGTCACTTCCCGCCGAACACTCCCAGTTTCGATGCGGCTCGCGAGAGGAGTCCGGGCGATGAACGGAGCCGACGATCGTGACTCGTTACCACCCATTCCGGGGCACGCGCCATGGTCGGCTGCGCGCAAATTCTCATTTTTTTGGGATTTTCTATCTCCTTTCGTGGTCAAGGGTTCGGGAGACAAACGGCCCGAATCCGCGATAGGTGCATTAATGAAATTGCAAAGTGGCGGCATTCTAACAGTATCCGGTTAATTTACGATCGATTCTCGACGAGGTGAGGACCATGACAAGCTGTCCGTCTGAATATCAATCGGACAAGTCGAGTCTTCAACGGCCGCGAACAACGACGACAGGGGTATTGCCGCCCGCGACCCACTTAGTCCGGACCGTTCGTGGACGCGGCGCCAACTCCCGACCATCCCTGGAGATCGGGAAGGGCGACCCGGCGAAATGTTGCACAGGAGTGCAAACCAGCGCAATGCCCGTGGTGCCAGGTCCCCACAAATTACGGCTCAAGACCCTCGCACCTTGCACCCCGCACCCCGTCCCCTCAGCGGCCCCGCCCCGGATTTCAGGGTGGCGATCGGCGAGAACTCTCGAAAGCTTCCCTGCGACAAGATCGGGCGAGTCGGCGGACCTAAACTTCACGACGCGCTGGACAAGGGATGACGGGTGGGAAACCCGCGCCTCGCCGATGTCTATGCCCGGATGCGCCCCGCATTCTTCTCGAGGCCGGAAAGGCTCCTTTGTCATGATCCAACTGGTGATTCGAGCGGCGCTCTTCTCCCTGGCGATCGCCTGCCCGCTGCCGGCCCAATCCTTCTCCGCGCCGCCCGAGCCGTCCCCGAAGACGTACGAAGCGGCCATCGCCGCGGTCGACGCCTTCGTCGCCCGGGAGGTGGCCGAGAAGAAGCTGCCGTCGCTCTCGATCGCCCTCGTGGACGACCAGACGATCGTCTGGTCCAGGGGCTACGGCTTCGTGGACCTCAACCGCAAGACGCCCGCCACGGCCGACACCGTCTACCGGGTCGGGTCGGTCTCCAAGCTGTTCACCGAGGTCGCGATCATGCAACTCGTCGAGGAAGGGAAGATTGACCTCGATGCACCGGTCAGGACGTATCTGCCCGACTTCGCCCCCAAGAGCTCGTTCGGCGATGCTCCGATCACGCTCCGGCAGATGATGGCTCATCGCTCGGGGCTGGCCCGAGAGACCCCGATCGGGAGCTATTTCGACCCAATGGCCCTGACCAGGAGCGGCTTCGCCCCAACGCCCGAGCTGAAGAAGGATTTGTCGGCGTCGATCACGTGGAACTACTACGGCCGCGAGTTCCCCGCCCCGACCTTCGAGCTGGGCATCAGCCCGGTCGGCTGCATGGGGACGGTACGCCACCCACTTCAGAGATCGGGCACCCACGATAAGACCAGGTCCAGGGTCCCGGACGAGACCGGCGCTGACACCCGATGCCGAGTGGGATTGCCGGGCTTGTATCGGGACAGGAAGTCGGGGATGGCCCGCAAGCAACCCTCCATGAGCACCAGTTCCCAGGCCAGCGGCGGTCGCATCACCATCCCGCGCTCCTTGCGGGCGATTGCGGGATAGGCCTCCGGGTTGGCGATCTCCCAGCCATTTCGCTTCGCCTCATCGAGGAGCTTGGGATGGACTTCTACTTCCAGGTCGAAGGTCACGACCAGGGCGACCGACCGGTGGGCGTTCTCTGCGTCGTTGTCAGACTCGCGTGCCCAGAGCGTACGGAGCAGGCCGAGGTCCTCGTAGAGGGCCATGCCCAGGGTCACGCCCGACTGACCCATGACGATCGCATACCACGGCCCGCTCTGGAATCGGTCGCACTCGACCTTGATCGCCCGCTCGTAACCCAGGGACCGCCAGGGCGCGCGTCGGTAGAACTCGGCGGCCGCCTGGAAGAACCGGCCCACGATCCTGGGACTGACCCTGGGGGCTTCGAGCAATCCCGGCGGACCGTCTCCGCCGATGCGACGGCTCAGGTTTTCGAAGAGATCGTCGAAGAAATCCAGCGTCTCGCATTCCTGGACCTCGATGCCGAGATCGTCCAGGTGTGGCTCCAGTTCGTCCCAGCGCTCGTCGGGCAGGACTTCGATTCGCGTCGGTCGGCCCGGTGGCTCGTCGCCGGGAACTTCCATGGCCGAGGCCAGCGCGTCCCAGAGGACGTCGGATGTCGGCTCCTCGGTCAGGATCCTGGTGGCCAGGACACAGTCGCTCTCCCGGCTGGCCACGATGATCACCCAGGGGACCACTCGTCTTCCTTCCTCCATGACCCACGTGGGGATCTGTCGGAAGCCGGCCTGCCAGATGTCGTATGCCTGGGGCAACCGCTCCAACCGTGCTCGGACGCCGGCCGAGGGTCCTACGCCTCGCTTTGCGACGGTCGTCCGCATCGCCGGTTTCCGGAGGACCTCACGGACCCAGGTGATCGCGCCGGGCGTGGATCGCCAGGCACTCAATCCCCCCTGGACGTAGCAGAGCGCCTCATTCCGATCTCCCAGGCCATAATGGTCCGGCCTCTCGATCGGGACCGGTTCCTCGCCCAGCAAGAATTCCGGTACGAACGCGTTCCGCTTCCGGGCCGTATCGAGGAGCTGGCGAGACTCGGGCGTGTCACCCTGCTTGTGGAACGCGAGCAGCGCCTTGTCGTAAGCCCAGTAAGCCGAGTCGTCGTCGTTGTACTCATCGAGCAACCGGGCCACTTCGTCGTCCCGGTTCAGGTTCAGGAGGAACGACGCCAACGTATAGCGGACCCCCTGATTATCGTGAGGGTTGAGTCGGAGCATCTCCTGGAGATGATCGACCGCTTCCGCACCGCGCCCCATCGACCAGAGCTCGCAGGCCAGCCCTTCGCGAGCCCGCATATAGGGCCGGGTTTCCAGGACCCCCCAGAAGTGTCCCGCATGCTCTTCGAACGCTTCCGGTCCGAGGGCACGCTCCCCGGCGGCGACGCCCTTCTCGAAGTATTCAAGGGCTTCCTTGCGGCTCCGGGCGTTCTCGGCGAGCAGGACATAGGCATCGGCGCAGTCGGGTGAGATCGCGAGGGCCTTATTCGCCAGCTTGACCCGCACCGCGGGGTCGCGCTGGCCGAACGCCTCGTACATGAGGTCCTGGGCACGATCGAGCGGAGTCTCGACGTCGCTGCCTCCGAAGAGTTGGCGTGAGAGGCCCTTCAAGCTCCGCTCGAGGGCCCGCCGGTCGGGGAGCGGCATCGGCAAGTCCGACATCGGCCGGGACGGGCCGGCAGGTTTCGGGGCTTTCTTGCGAGGACGGGGTCGTTTCTTGGCCATGGTATTAGCCCGAGCGTTGAACGGGGACCTGCTTGATAACACGACGCCCTATTCTCGACTACTCCGAGGAGACCTGGAACACCCTCATCGGGAATTCGTCGTTTCAGTATGATCGCATTCCCCGTAACCTCGGGAAACCCGCGGGTATCTGTCGAAGATCATGAACTGGCAAACGCTGAGACATTGACCGGGCATGACCGAGTGTCGACGGGAACTCGAGGAGAGGTCCCCCGGATTGACTTGTCGCGCGAAGGGGGTCAAGATTAAGACTCATGTAGAGTGTACGGGCGTAAGGCATTCGGGGGCCCGAGTCAGGGCGTGTAGAGAGGTTTCGCCATGGCCGAAGCGAGCGTGAGGGGCCATTTACCCACCTTGTTGCGAAGGCTCCGGGAGGCTTACCCGGACGCCCGCTACGAGCTGAACTGGGAGAACCCCTTGCAACTGCTGGTTGCCACGATTCTGGCCGCCCAGTGCACCGACGAGCGGGTCAACGCGGTCACGCCGGCCCTGTTCGCGAAGTACCGCGATGCGGAGGCGTTTGCGCGGGCGGACCTCGCCGAGCTGGAGGAGGCCGTGAGGCCGACCGGGTTCTACCGCAACAAGGCCAAGGCCATCCGCGACGCGTGCCGGGCGCTGGTCGATCGGTTCGGCGGGGAAGTCCCGGCCGACCTCGAAGACCTGATCGCGCTGCCCGGGGTCGCGCGTAAGACGGCGAACGTCGTGCTCAACAACGCATTCGGCATCCCCAGCGGCGTGATCGTCGATACCCACGTCGCGCGGGTCAGTCGTCGGCTCGGCCTGACGGACGAGGTCAAGCCGGAGCGGATCGAGGCGGATCTCATGAGCCTCCTGCCGCGCGACGAGTGGATCCCGTTCGGCGCGGCGATCGTGCTCCACGGCCGGTACACTTGCACGGCCCGCGACCCGAAATGCTCCGGATGCGCCCTGGAAGACCTCTGCGAGAAGCGCGGGGTCGACCCTGCCGAGGACGCTCTTGCACCGTCGCGCGGGGTCTCCGACGCAAGCCCCTCCCTGGACGTCGCATTTGACAAGGAGCCGGCGGCCATGCGCCATTCAACCCGCAGACCCGGACGCGCCCGGACCTCCGACGATCTCCCCTTGTTCCCGGCGGCGGTGGTCAGTCCGGGTTTGGGCCTGGAAGCGCCCCCCGGTGTCGATCGCCTGCCCGAGGATTGGCGCGCGATCCTCGCGGACGAGCTGCACAAGCCTTACTATCGGCAATTGCAGGAGTTTCTGGCCGCCGAGCGGCAGGCGCATACCGTGTTCCCTCCCGAGCCCGACGTCTTCAACGCCCTCAAGCTGACGCCGTACGCGCAGACGAACGTCCTGCTGCTGGGCCAGGACCCCTACCACGACGACGGACAGGCGCACGGGCTCTGTTTCTCGGTCCGGCCCGGGGTCAAGCCGCCGCCGTCACTGGTCAATATCTTCAAGGAACTCCGCGACGACCTCGGCTGTGCGATCCCGAAGCACGGCTACCTGGTGCGCTGGGCCGAGCAAGGCGTCTTGATGCTCAACGCGGTCCTTACGGTCCGCGCCCATGAGCCGAATTCGCACAAGGACAAGGGCTGGGAGACGTTCACCGACGCCATCATCCGCGCCGTCAACAACCGGCCGACCCCGGTCGTGTTCGTGCTCTGGGGCGCCTACGCACAGAAGAAGGCCAAGCTGATCGACGCCTCGCGGCACCCGGTGCTGACGGCGGCCCACCCGTCGCCGCTCTCCGCCAGGAAGTTCTTCGGCAGCCGGCCGTTCTCCGCCATCAACGCGGCGCTGCTCTCGGCCGGCAAGCTGCCGATCAACTGGCAGCTCCCTGAGGAAGTTTGAGCCGGGTTCGGCTATCATGAGTAAGAGTCGTGGCCTGTTCGAGAGTGCAAGATGGTCCGACAGCGATGACGACGGGTCCTGCATCGGTGAACACGAAGCAAGGAAATCAAAAGATGACGTCCCATCACGAGCGAATCAGCCGACGCAATGTGCTCCGCGGGGCGGGCGTCGCGATGGCCCTGCCGTGGCTCGAATCGCTGCCGACGTACGGGTGCGATGCCGGGCCGGGCGGCGCGCCGCAAGCCTTCCCGCGTCGGTTCGCCGCGCTCTTCCTGGGCAACGGGGTGAACCCGCTCCACTGGTGGGCGAAGGGCTCCGGGGCGGGGATGGAGCTGGGCAAGAGCCTCCAGCCCCTGGCGCCGTACCGGGGCCAGTTGAACGTCATCACGGGACTGTTCAACAAGCAGGCCACGGGGGTCGGCATCCATCCGGGCCAGACGGGGAACATCCTCTCGGGTGCGGCGCTCCAGAAGGGTGCGGTTCTCAGGGGGGGCGTGAGCATGGATCAGGTGCTCGCCGCCCGCCTCGGCGAGGAGACGCCGCAGCCGAGCCTCGTCCTCGGCTGCGAGCAGCCGATCACCGGCTACCACGAGAGCAACTTCTCGATGGCCTACAGCTCGCACATCTCCTGGCAGGACGCCCTCTCGCCGGTGCCGATGGAGGTCTATCCGTCGCTGGCCTTCGACAGCCTCTTCGACAACCAGGGGAGCAAGCGGACCCTGAGCATCCTGGATCGGGTGAAGGACCATGCGGCGGAACTGAGCCGGCAGGTCAGCCATGCCGACCGCGCCAAGCTCGACGAGTACCTGGTCAGCGTCCGCGAGGTCGAGAAGCGGGTCGAGCGCACCCGCGCGATGAAGGACCGGGCCGATGACCGGGCCCAGGGCCGCGGACGTCCCACGCTCTCCATGCCTCGGCCCGACAACGGACTCCCCGAGGACATCCGCGAACACATGCGGCTGATGTGCGACATCATCGCCCTGGCGTTCCAGACCGACAAGACGCGCGTCGCCACGCTCCTCCTCTGCCGCGACCTTTCCGGGCTGTTCTACCCGTTCCTCGACGTTCGCACCGCGCACCACCCGGCCTCGCACAGCGACACCTCCGACGCCTACGAGCGCGTGACGCGGTACTACGTGAGCCAGATCGCCTATCTCGCCGGCCGACTCGCCGCGATGCCGGAGGGCGAGCGCACCGTCCTGGACAACTCGTGCTTGATGTTCATCTCGAATATGTGGTCGGGGAGCAAGCACGACTCGACCAAGGTGCCGGTCCTGCTCGTCGGCGGCCTGGGCGGGACGCTCGAGACCGGGCGCATCCTGGACTACACAGGCAGCGGCGACGAGAATCGCAAGCTGTGCAGCCTGTACCTTTCGATCATGGACCGCATGGGCGTCAAGCAAGACCGGTTTGGCGACGCCGATGCCCGCCTCGCGCGGTTGTGAGGCCGCCGGGCTATCGCGGCGAGATCGCGTGGGAGAACCCAACCACGGTTCGTGCGGATAGCACGGCTAAGTGCAAAGGCCATTGAAACTTAATGTGAAATAATTAAGGATTTTTTGACCACGGAAAACACAGACTTACACGGAAGGCGAGATGTATTCCGGATCCTCTTTTCCGTGTAGTTCTATGTTTTCCGTGGTCAAGAATTCTTCCTTTATCTGTTCTGTCCGTGAATCTCTCGGTTGAAGTCCTGGACTTCCGAATTCGGACGATACCGCATCAGGCCATCATCCCATTTTCAGGGGCTGGGGCACCATGGGCATCGAGCGGAGGCGGATGCCGGTGGCGTCGAAGATGGCGTTGCCGACCGCCGGGGCGATGCCGACGATCGGGGTCTCGCCGGCGCCGGCCGACGGCACGTCCTTGCGATCGATCAGGACGACCTCGATCTCGGGCGCGTCGCGGAACCGCGGCACGCGGTACTTCGAGAATTTCGGGTTGAGGATCTTGCCCCCCTCGTACGCGATCGCTTCGGTCATGGCGCCGCCGAGGCCCATGATCATCGCGCCTTCGACCTGGTTCTTGAGGTGGTCCGGGTTGATGACGGCGCCACAATCGAAGGCGCTGACGGCGCGAAGGACCTGCACGCGGCCGGTCGATCGGTCGACGGACACCTCGGCGCAGGTGGCGACGTAGCCGCCCTTATCCAGCCCGACCGCGATACCGACGCCACGGTCGGAACCGGGCTTCCGGCCCCATCCGAATGACTTCGCCGCGGCTTCGAGCACGGCGCGGAGCCGCGGGTCCTTGAGGTTCTTCAGCCGGAATTCCAGCGGGTCGAGGTGCACCGCATGGGCCAGTTCGTCCATGTGCGACTCGCGGGCGAAGTGGTTTGCCGTGGCCGCCAGCGCCCGGTACGACCCTTGCCGCAACGGCGAGTTCGATGCGTGGGCCTGGGTGACCTGATTGGGCACCTCGTAAGGCGTGCGGATCGCCGATCCGCCGGAGTTGTAATTGTGGAACTCCCAGGCCGTGAGCTGGCCGTCTTTGGTCACGCCGCTGACGACGTCGACGACGCCGGCGGGGCGGAAGTAGGCCCAGGTGAACTCCTCTTCGCGCGTCCAGACGACCTTGACCGGCCGGCCGGCCTCGCGCGCCAGCCGCGCCGCCTCGACGGCCGCTTCGACCGTGTGCTTGCC
>JBKQHM010000598.1:0-5858 GCA_052148775.1 Isosphaeraceae bacterium
TTGGTCGTGCACGACGCGTTGGAGATGATCCGATGATTCTTGTTCAGGATATGATCGTTCACGCCCAGGACGATCGTGGCGTCGAGCTCGTCCTTGGCCGGGGCGCTGAGCACGACGCGCTCGGCACCGGCGTCGAGGTGCTTCTGGAGCGCGGCCCGGTCGGTGAAACGGCCGGTCGATTCCAGCGCGACCTGGCAACCCAGTTTCTTCCACGGGAGCGACGCCGGATTGGTCTCCCGGGTGATCGGGATCTCCCGACCGTTGACCACGATGCTCTGCTCGCGCGCCTCGACGGTCCCCTCGAACCGCCCCTGGGTGCTGTCATACTTCAATAACAACGCGAGGTGCTTCGGATCCGAGAGGTCGTTGATCGCCACGACCTCAAAATCCATGGGCCGTTCGGCCAGGACCCGGAAAACCAGCCGGCCGATCCGTCCGAACCCATTGATCCCCACACGTAATGCCACGACTGACCTCCTCATTCAACTCGACGGAACCAGGTACTCCACTCGGAGTGGTTATGAAAGCTCGCCCCGAGCGTACCAGATCGGGACGGCTTTTCGTAGGACTTACCGTCGGCCCGGGACGAGGATCCGCCGTTCCGGTCCATCGACGATGTCGCGAGGCGCAAGACCTCGACTACGAACGGGCCGTCGGTATCCTGCCTCTTACCGCATGATCACAACGGATCTTACGGCCAGGGGCAAGAACGCGGCGAACATCGAGTCATTCAATCATCACGGCGACGTCGTTTGGGTGTGATCATCCAGCATGGCGGTCCAGGGGACAACTCGTCAGCTCGGAATGTTGGCGAGTCTCCCGGGCCGTCCTGACCCACTCCTTGGGCCGGCCGCCGAGCGAGACGACCAGCTTCCAGGCGATGTAGACCGGCAATCGCGCGAGGGTCGGTGCATATCTCCACGGCAGCCGCATCGCCATGAACGGCGAGATCGCATAAACGCCGAGCGAGACGCTCAGCAACGAGCCGAAGGCCAGGAAGGTCCAGCCCAACATCGGCTCGGACGTCGACGACATCCTCCAGAATGCCAGGAGGTCGACTGCCATCAGGCCGATGTACAGCAACATCAAAGTCCCCATCGTCGGGAGGCTCAAGTCGAAGAACGAGTTCAACTTCTCCCACCGGCCGATCTGTGTTGACCGTAGCAAGGGGCCCAGGAATTTTCGCCGGATCTCGTTACGGCCGAATTCCCATCGACGCCTCTGGTTGGCCGCCGCGGTCCCCGCACTGCCGAGCATCACTCCATGGACGCACGCCGATGGTTGGAAGGCGATCATCTCGCCGGTAACCCGTAGGGACCAGGAGTATTCCATGTCCTCGACCAGGCCGTAGGAGGCGAATGGCCGCCGGCGGAGTCCCCGCGTCGTGAAACACATCCCGTTCCCACGAAAGCCCCCGCTCGTCCCAAGGCCCGACTGCCCCATCGGCAGCACGCCATTGATCAGACTGAAGGCGTAGGTCATCAGTCGGGTCCGCCAACTCTGATCGGGGTTGGCGACCATGTAGTAGCATTGGATCCAGTCGCGCCCTTCCCGGATATCGCCATCGAAATAGCGGAGCAAGTTCGGGTCGATCGTGGTATCGGCGTCGATCACCACCAGGGCGTCCAGAGCGTCGAACTCGCCCGATTCTTGGAGCTTCTCGATCAGGAATTCGATCGCGTAGCCTTTACTCTTCTTCTCCGGGTCGAAACGCTCCACGACGCGGGCGCCTGCGTCCGCCGCCACCTCCGCAGTCCGATCCGAGCAGTTATCCGCGATGACCAGGACCCCGAACAAAGACTCCGGATAGGCGGATGCCCGGCAACTCGCCACGGTCAGACCGACGCCGCTTTCCTCGTCGTGGGCCGGGATGACGATCAAGAAACGAGCGCGGGCTTCATCGCCCAGGAGCTGAATCCTCCTCCGCGACAGGATCGCCGAGACGGCGATCACGAGTAGGAACAAGAAATAGGGCAGAATAACAACATTCGCTAATATGATGCACAAATTAAATATAAACATGATTGTATATTTCCTCAAGCATCTCGAAGATCTCTTCGCCTTTTAAAGCGCTGGCCTTCGAGGCTCGGTTGCTCTTGATCGGCACACCGGGTACTAGGCAGTCTCGACTCATGTTTCGTCGCGGACATAAGAATCCAAAAACGATCGAGACGGCCTTACGAAGCGGCCCGAAACCAGGCGCAAACAGAGCCTTTCGGGGCCCAAGATAATAGTCTTCGGCATCGGCCCGCCTGGCAATGTACGGACGATCGACGCTCAAGCCTAGTATAGGGTAAAGAGTAGACTTGACTATACCAGTCGTCCGGCGGCGTGACTACAGATCTGAGGATGGAACTGTCGGACGGCAACGCGGGAAGGGACATGGTGGGAAAAAGTAACATCTCCGGATGAGATCCAGGGAACGCCTTCGTACAACCGGCCCGATCCGAGGATCAGCTTTTCGTTTGACGGGCATCTTGAGCCGCGGATCCGAGATATGAGACGATGGGCCCTCGGCCGGAACCGGAGGCGGGGGTCCGTCGAGCTCGCGGGAAGGCCCGCCCCCCCAAGGAAAACGAATATCAGTTAGATAAAATGTTGACTGTAGAGTTGACGCGTATCGCCAAGGCTTGGTTCGACTTCTCGCTGCTTTTCCTGGGAATCGTCGCCTACTATTCCGGTCTGGCACGCCTCGTAATCCGGCTCAGCCCGCGATCGCCACGGGTCCTGATGTATCACGCCTGCGAGCAGACCGAGAGCGATTACACCCGCGGCCTATCGATCAACACGACCCCCGCACGGTTCGCGGCGCAGCTCGATTTCCTCCTGAAGCATTACCGGGTCGTCCCGCTTGAGACTCTCGGCGGGTCCGACCAGCCCGATTGCGCCGCGGTCATCACGTTCGACGATGGTTTCCGATCGGTCTACGAGCACGCCTGGCCCCTACTCAGGCACAGGAATCTCCAGGCGACCTGCTACCTGGTGACGGATCGGATCGATGATCCCTCGGCGATCTGGATCAACGAACTGAATTGGTTCCTCCGACGCCACCGGGCCGCCACCCGAGACCTGGTTTCGCGCAAGCTCGGGATCGGCCGCTACGGTTCGATGCCCCTCTTCCTCCGGGAGATCCTCGACCGGTACGATCCCGTCGCCCTTGCGGAGATCCTTTCGGAGTTGCGAGCGAGCCTGGCACCCGGGGGGGGGCCCGGCGGCACGGATCGGCTCTACCTCGGGAGGCAGGAGATCGAGGAAATGTCGCGGGACGTGTTCACCTTCGGGAACCACACCGGTTCACACGCCGTCCTCTCGAGGTTGGACGAGGCGGCCTGCCGCGAGGAGATCCGCCGGGCCCAGGCCGTCCTTGACGGCCTGCCGAGGGCGATCGACTCGCTGGCCTATCCCTTCGGTCGGTTCGACGAGACGGTCCTGTCCATCGCCCGGGAGCTCGGCTACACCACACTCATGGAGGTCGAAGGGGATAACGACCCGCTCGATCGACTCCATGTCGGTCGAGTCAATGTCACCTCATTTTCCCCGGCGGTGTTGTTCGCACGGATGGAGGTCGTCGCCCGAATCAAGCCGAGAATCAAGCGTTTCTTGCGAAGCATCCGCCGGATTCGCCGCCGATGACCTCAAGGCCATCCCGTCGGCGGACCGTTTCGGCCCATGCGCCCACGTTACCCTCAGGGGTTCGTTGGCACGGTTACCGATTTCGGGCGATTCGGATGGGAGGACGGCGTGGAAATCGCACGATCTTGACCGCGCTCTCGAGGCGTTCGTACCCACCTCGCCGGACCAGCCCTGAGGGCCACTCCCAGCTTCCACATCGCGTAGTAAGGTAGGTAAAGAAAACTCCGTGCGAACCGCCAGGGGAGCATGGACAGGAGGAAGGGACTCGCAGCCAGCATCGCGAGCGCCAGGGTTGCGATCGATTGGCAGAAACCGATCACGAAGGCCAGCACATATTCTCGCCGCTCGAGCACATCCCGCAGGCTGGAGTAGGTCAAGCAGGATAGGAGTAGATAAGCAAAGATGAGAGAGGTCATGGTCGGCATGGTCAGCTCGATGACCGAGGCCGTCTTCTCGATCCAACCCAGGTGGGGCGACCGCAAGAGCGGGCCCAGCATCTTCCGCCTCGCCTCGCTCCGACCCGTCTCCCAGCGCCGGCGCTGGTTCGCCGACGCACTCCCGCCTCGGCTGAGCATCGTCGCATAGACCGCCGTCCGTCGATCGAAGCCGATGCGACCGCCCGCGATCCGGACCGTCCACGAATACTCGATATCCTCCGTCAGCCCGCCCGTCTTCCAGGGGACGCGGCGCAGGCCGCGGGTCGACAGGCACATCCCGTTGCCGCGGAGTCCGCCGCTGAGCCCCAGGGCCTTCTGACCCTCGAGCAAGACGCCGTTGATCAGGCTGAACGCATAGGCCATCAGCCGGGTCCGCCACGATTGGTCCGCATTGGCCACGCAATCGTAGCACTGGATCCAATCCTGCCCGGATTCCAGGCCGCGTGCGAAGATATCGAGGAGGTTCGGGGCGACGGTGCTGTCGGCATCGACGACGACCATCGCGTCGAGTTCGTCGAACTCGCCGGACCGGCGGAGGTTGTCGATGAGGAATTCGATCGCGAAGCCCTTGCTCTTGCGGGTCGCGTCGAATCGCTCGAGGACCCGAGCCCCGGCCTCGCGCGCCCGCTCGGCCGTCCGATCCGTACAATTATCCGCGAGGACAAGTATCTCGAAGAGTCCGGGGGGATAACGCATCGCCTTTGCACTCAGGACAGTCGTGGCAATGACATCTTCCTCGTCGTGTGCGGGAATCACGACGAGAAAGCGAAATCGGCCCACGCATGCAGCGGCGGGCAAATCCCAAATATCTCGTGGACGCTTGCGAGCGGCAATCGCCGCAATCGAGGTTATGAGGAGAAAGCTGAAGTGGGGGAGGAGAGACAGAGAAACGGCTCCAATCAACAGGGCAAGATGATCGATAACCATTTCCTGAAGCTCCTCAATCCTAAGCGCTATCTCGCAGACACAGAGGATCAATCGCCTCTATCGGTTGAGATCGTGATGAGAGAATCCGCTCGTCGTAGCAAAGGTTTTGCGAGCATGCAATGCGCCAAGCACGATGTCGTGGTGCCGATTGTGCGAATGCGTACATACTTTATGAATGTATACATGTTTGCGGCCATCAAGACTCTTGGGGATGTAGTCGTTTGTTAATGACTGTTAATCGCAATTCTTGTTACTCCCCGATCTTCTTGTCAATGCATCTCTTCCCCCACCCAATTCGCGAAATGAAGTTCAGGTATATCCCTATCCGATATTATGCAAACAAGCATGAGTATGCGCCTCGTGGCAAGCAACTGTTGTACCTTAGAATCGCCTCGCAATCGATAAGTGCCTCTTTTGACATCGAACACGCTGTTTGAAATCCTAGCTCGTCTTTTTGAAAAGCGATGCCTGGCGCCTGCCAGTTGGTGCGCGCGTCTGGACAAGCTGGAGAGGTCAGGCATGGCAAAACAGGGCGGCCCGTCCCCGTTCGGGCGCACCAAACTGGCGGGCGCCAGGGAAAAAAAGGCCGGGAATTCGAGCGGATCGTTCATAACACGCTCTAACCGACGGCTGCGGTGATCTCGGATAGGGCGTTGACGAAAGCCTCGATGTCGTCCGGTGTCGTGAATGGGCCGGGGCTGAGGCGGAGCGCGCCGTCGGGGAAAGTCCCCAGTGCGCGGTGGATATAGGGGGCACAATGAAGGCCCGGTCGGACGGCGATGTCGAAGCTCGTGTCGAGGATGGCGGCGACGTCCTGGGGGGCGAGCGACTCGGGCACGATCAATGAGAGGGCGCCGACAT
>JBKQHM010000599.1:0-4618 GCA_052148775.1 Isosphaeraceae bacterium
TGATGTCCTTGGTCAGGTCCACGACCGCGGCCGACGTCTTCGAGAGCCGGTCGCGCGCGTCGGCCGGGTAATCGTTGTGCGAAGGGATCACCCACTTCTTATCCTTGTACTTCACCTGGAACCGCGTCGCCGTCGCGGTCGAGGGGTCGAAACTCACGACTTCCAGATCGGTGCACGCCAGCGGGTCCTTGAAGTCGGCGAAGAAGGGTTGCCACTGATCGTTGAATCGGTCGCCCTTCTGCGAGCGGTCCCGCGTCTCGTAGAACGCCGCACCCGTCAGGAGCAGGGCCACGGCGACGAAGGTCAAGGTCTTGAGCAGCTCGTTCATCGATAATTAGTCCTTTGTCCCTGGTCCTTGATACATGGTGCCTGTCGTTTGCCTGTTGCCTTCGGCAGGTTATCAGCCTCGTTCGCCCTCGCCCGTCTGCATCTCGGGCAGGGCCGCGAATGACCAATGACCAATGACCAATGACGACTCAAGCCAGCCTCGTCGGCGTGGCACCGAGATTCTCGCGGCGAAGCCTGACGATCCAGACGATGATCCCGAGGATCAGCGGGGGCAATGGCGGCAGAACGGCGGCTTCGAATCGCACCGAGTTCTGGATCTGACGAGTCTTCCGTTCGGTCTCGGCCTTGCTCTCGCGGATCTTGGCCTCCTTCACGTCCTCGATGACGGCCTTCTTGACATCGAGCCGGCGCTGGGCGACGTCCTTGAGGTTTTCGAGTTGGATCTCCTTGGTCCGATCGTCCAGGTCGGTGCGGCCCTGGACCTGATCGACCTGCTTCGAGAAGGCATCCTGTGCGACTCTGAGCTCGTTCGTGGCCTCCTCCTCGGCGTCCTTGGTCTCCTTCAAGAGCTGTTCCTTGAACGTGTTGGCCTGCTTCTCGAGCTCGATGAGGGTGCGGTGCTTGAGGCGTTTCTTCCTCAAGCTGACGAACGACTCGTCGCCCGCCAGGACGTCGACGCAGTTGAGCACGAACGGGACGTTGTCGAAATCGAGATTCTCGATCTTGTTCCGCCGCATCTGGAAGAACTGTTCGCCGATCATGTCCAGGTCGGCGATCGCGATGACGTTGATCTTGGTGCCCGGCTTCTGATCTTTCTTCGCCTCGGCGTCCTTCTTGTCCGCGGCCTTATCCTTGGCCGGCTCGGCCTCGGCAGGCAACTGACCGGCGATCCGGGCGGCCAGGGTATAAGAGTCGCCCGACGGGATATAGCGGCGTCGGGGGCTGAGCCCGGCGAAGCCCATGAAGCTCTGCTGGGCGATATCGTTCCAGAAGAGGACGCCGCCGGACCGGTTGGTGCGCAACAGCGGCGTGAATTCGAGGCCGGAGCCGCCGGACCGGGACCGGAGCAGGCCGGGGAAGATGGTGACGATCTCCTGGAGGCCCGAGCTGGCGATCTGATCGGGATTGAAGGCGTCGGACTCCCCGCTCCCCTTGCCGATGAAGACGATCTCCCGCGGCAGCTCGAGCTGGGGATGGGGATTGTACGCATTCCAGACGATCTCGGAGGACGGCCAGTCGAGGCCGACCAGGTCGAGCAGGGGCCGGAGATTGCCCTTGGGCTCCGGCGGCTGTCCGCCGCCGAAGGGACCGCCCGGCGGCATCTTTGGGATCTCGGGCGCGATCGACGGGTTTTCGTACGGGAATGGGTCGAGGAACATCAAGGTGGCCCCGCCCTTCTTCACATAATCGGTCAGGTTGTCGATCTGCTTCTGCGTGAGCGAGGAAGGCTGGGCCACCAGCAGGACGTCGACTTCCGTCCCGATCGCCGTGTCGGGCGAGACCGTGCTGACGTCGAATTGCTTCTTCAGCTCGGTGACGATCGACCACTCGGGATTGGGGCTGAAGGTCCGCGTGTCGAACCCACCCATCATCTTGGCGTCGGTGTTGAGGATGCCGACCTTCTTGCGCCCGCTCCGCGAGACGACGCGGATCGACCGGGTCAGCTCGTATTCCACCGGCAGCCCGCGGTCGAAGAACGGGATGACGACCTCTTCCAGGCCCGACGTGAACGCTACTCCCAGGAAGATTTCGGTCGACATCTGCTTGCCCTGGTCGGCCGTGAAGACCCGGCGCGGCTGGATGGCGAACTGCTTCTCTGCCTCGCGAGCCTCGTCGGAGTAGAGGTCGGTCGGGACGAGGTTCAACTGGATCTTGCCGCCGCTGCGAGACGCGTACTCACGGAGCAGTCCGAGCAGGTCCGCCTTGGTCTCGACGAATTCCCGCGGGACCTCAGGGCTGTAGTAGGCCTGGATCAGCACGGGCCGATCCTCGGGGATCTGGTTGACCAGGTTGAGCGACTCGCGCGAGAGGGTATGGAGCCGCTCGGCGCTGACGTCGGCGCGGAGGGCGCCCACGAGCGGCAGGTTCATGCGGTCCACGATGAGGTCGAGGCTGAACAGGGCGAGGATCAACGACGCGAACCGGACCGCGGCATGGACCCATCGTCGACGGCTGGCCTCGCCACCGGCCCAGTGACGACGGCCCAGCAGCGCCATGTTCAGATAGAGCATGACCGCCGCGACGCCGAAGAAGTAGAGCAGTCCCGAGACAGTGACCACGCCGGTGCCGAAGCCCTGGAACTGGGCCGGGACCGACCACCCTTCCACCAGCCGGCCCACCTCGTCACCGGCCTGGGGACCCGACGCCCCGAGGAAAGTCGTCGCCAGGAACCGCAGCCCTGTGCTCCGGAGGACGAATTCCACCGTCGGCGAGCCCATCAGCCCCAGGAAGATCGGCAGCGCGCAGAAGACCGCGCCCAGGATGAAGGCCACCGTCACGTTCGACGAGAGGAGCGACGCGACCATCCCCACCGCGATCAGGAGCACGCCCATCAGCCAGTAGCCCAGGTAGGTCGCGAACAGTACTCCGAAATCGGGCTCGCCCAGCAAGCGAAGGATGAAGACGTGCGACAGGCAGAACATCAGGGCGACGGTGTAGATCCCCAGCGCCGCCAGATACTTGCCGAGGACGACGTCCAGGTCGTGGGCGGGGAGCGTCAGCAGCAACTCGTCGGTACCCTGCCGACGCTCGTCGGCCCAGGAGTTCATGGTGACCGCGGGGATGAAAAAGAGCAGCAGATAGGGCATGTACCGGTTGAGCTGATCCAGGTTCGCCAGGTTGTTCGTGAAGAACACATCCTGCCAGAACGCCACGCAGGAGCTGATGAAAACGAACAGCGTGATGAACACGTAGCCCGCGGGGTTGCTGAAGTAGCTCAGGAAATTCCGCTTGAAGACCGCCCAGATCACGTGAGGGCGGCCCGGCCGGGGCCGGCCGGTGCGGGGTGTCGAGAGACCCCGCTCTTTGCTGGTCGGTTGGGTTTCAAGCGTGGTCACCGAGGTCGTCCTCTCGTTCGAAGGGTCGCGTGCTCAGAGAGCACGTTACTTTTCCCGATAAATGATCGTTCTGATCGCGGTCTCGAGTCGGTTCGCCTGCCTGCATGCCGCCAGCGGTCGGATCGACCGGCTCATCCGGTACGCGGCCTCGGCTGCCGACATGTTCGGGTCTCTGGGAAGTCTCGCGGAGAGTCCGACGCGGAGCCCGTACCTCGCCGAGGCGAGCCGAAGTTCCGAAACGCCAATCGGATCAGACCGGCTTGGCCGTCAGGGTGTAGAAAGCCTGCTCGAGCGTGCCGTTCTGATGGGCCAGTTGGCTTGCCTTGCCGTCGAAGACGATCTTGCCATCATGGATGAACACAACCCGATCGGCGACCGGCTCGACTTCCTGGAGGATGTGGGTCGATACCAGCACGGTCTTGGACTGACCGAGGTCGCGGATCAACTGACGAACACCGCGGATCTGGTTGGGATCCAGCCCGCTGGTCGGCTCGTCCATGATCAGGACTTCGGGGTCGTGCAACAGCGCCTGGGCCATGGAGACGCGCTGGCGATACCCCTTGGATAGTTTGCCGATCGGCTTGTGTGCGACCGTTTCCAGGGAGCACTGTCCGATCACGGCCTCGATCCGTGTGCGTAGCCGCGCGTGCGACATCCCTCTGGCCTCGCCGAAGAAGCTCAATAACGACAAAGGTGTCATGTCGGGGTAGAGTGGCCCGTTCTCGGGCAAGTAGCCGAGATGCTCGGCCGCGCTGATACGGTCCGACTGGACGTCGATCCCGGCGATCCGGGCCGAGCCGTGCGTTGGTGCGACGAAGCCGGTCAGCAGCCGCATGGTCGTCGTCTTGCCCGCGCCGTTGGGCCCGAGGAACGCCACCACTTGCCCCTTGGGGATGGAGAACGAGACGTCCCGAACCGCCAGAAACGACCCGAACTGCTTGCAAAGCCCATCGGCTTCGATCATGACGGACGTGGACATACCGGTGCGATCCTCCGCTGTTTCCACTGACAAAATCTCGTGCCCGAGGTTCCAGTCCCCGCGCGTGCATCCGACCTATTGTGGCACGATCGAGGCGGGGACCGCCGATCGACGCGGGGTGCCCCAACCCGAGACGGCAAGGCGTGCAGCCTTCTTCCAATTGCTACGAAGGCTGGCCGAATGTGTTCATTATGCGCAGAGGCCCTCTGCGACGCAACCATCTTGGTCGAGTTGGTCACTGGTCGTTGGTCGCTGGTTCCGAAAGGTAGTGACACGGAACCGGCCACTCATGGAC
>JBKQHM010000600.1:0-14340 GCA_052148775.1 Isosphaeraceae bacterium
GTGCCAAGGCGGCCACCGCCTGGGACGACACGGTCAAGCACGTCCACGACATCCTGATCAAGAATCAGTCGGAGATCGTGGCATCCCGCCAGTGGGATGAGCGCCGGCTGGCCTATCCGATCGGCAGCCACAAGAAGGGGACGTACCTGCTGACGTACTTCAAGACCGACGGCGAACACCTGAAGGAGATCGTCGCGGCCTGCCACCTGAGCGACGTCATCGTCCGCGAGCTGGTGTTGAAGGTCCATCCCAAGCTGGCGGAACACCTGGTGAACCAGGCCATGACGTCGACGCCGAACGTGGATACCGAAGACGGCCGGGACGAAGAGATGGAGGAACGCCCGAGACGACGCCGCCGCGACGAATGAGCGGGGCCGCGACGAACACCCCGGCTGCGCCCAACCCGCGCCTCCCCCGGGTCTTGGAATTTTTCGTCTTGTCGAATGAGCGGGAATGTGTTAATGTACCCGTGGGGGACAGCCGTCTACTATTGGACGAGAGCCGATCGGCGTCGCGAACACGAACCCCACGGCCGCCATGGTGGTCCGATCGAGAGCGCGACAGCCCGGCGCGCGGGCTCGGCAGAGGGTGTTGGCGAGGGTTCGAGGGGGAGGTCGAGACGATGGCCGACTTGAACAAGGTCTTTCTCATGGGATCTCTGACATTCGACCCCGAATTGCGGAGAACTCCCAGCGGTACCGCCGTGAGCGAGCTCCGGATGGTGACGAGCCGGACTTGGATGAGCCGCGAAGGCGAGCGGAAAGAAGAAAAACTCTACATCGACGTGACGGTCTGGGATCGTCAGGCCGAGAACTGCTGCCAGTTCTTGCGAAAAGGGAGCGCGATCCACGTGGAAGGCGCGCTCAAGATGGACACCTGGGACGATAAAACCACGGGTGAGAAGCGGTCGAAGATCAAGGTGCATGCGGACCGGGTCCAATTCCTCGACGGCCGCCGATCGGACTCCGGTGCCGGCGGTGGAATGGGAGGTGGCACCAGCATGGATGATGAGCTGTCGCCGCAACCCCCGCGAGACAACGGCATGCGCCGGGGCGGTCCCGCCAGGGGGCCCGGGGGTGGTTACGGCGAGCCGCGCGGGCCGGCCAATGGGCCGCCGCGGATGCCTTATCCCTCCAACGGGCCGGCCGGTCATCCCTCGATCGGCGACGAGCACGAGGAAGACGATATCCCGTTCTGAACGCTTCGGGAGCTCGGCCTTCCCGGCGGGTCCGGATGGATAGGTCCCTCGATTCGGACCATCCGTCATTCGTTCGCGCCCCCAGCGCACAAACGCACCACTTGGTCGAAATCGACCGCCAAGTTACGTTAAATCCTCGGAAAGTCGGGAAAAACCACCCCACAATGCGAATGGGACTCCGCTCCGAATCGAGCCGATGGCTGTATTGATCGGAGCACCACCTTCCTCCCGGCCAGCCCCACCGGCGGGAGCGGCATTGAAACCGGAAAGATTCGAGACGAAACGAGCGGATCCATGGCGAAGATGACGGACACCAAGGCGCCCAAGGCCAAGCCCCGCAGCGCTGCGAACAAGACCAAGAAAACGCCCCGGGCGGCCGACGCCTCGGGCCTGACCAGAGAGGCCGTGGCCGGCACGCCCCGCCAGCCGGGCGTCGAACGCCGACGGAACCATCCGGCCCGCGCCAAGCACGGGCACGTCGAGCTGATCCTGACCCAGGCCATGCCCCATCTCGGCCAGGCCGGCGACGTCGTGAAGGTCCGCCCGGGCTTCGCTCGCAACTACCTGGTCCCCCAGGGGTTGGGGGCATTCGCGACCCAGAACAACCTGCGGATGGTCGAGAAGCATCGCCAGCGGATCAAGGAGCTCGAAGCCGCCAAGCGCGCCGACCTGCAAAACCTCGGGGCCCAGATCGCCCAGCGCTCGCTGACGATCGAGGCCAATGCCAACGCCGAAGGGCATCTGTACGGCTCGGTCAACGCCGATCAGATCGCCGCCGCCCTCCGCGGCGAAGGCTTCCCGATCGACGCCGAGATGGTCCGGATCGAAGGCCCTCTCAAAGAGCTGGGCCTCTACTCGATCAAGATCCACCTCGCCAGCGATCTCGCCAGCGAAGTCAAACTCTGGGTCGTCCCGACCCATACCGACGAAGCGGCCGGTTGAGACCCGAACCCGCCCGGTCCGGCCGATCGACCGGCCCCATTCCGATCCTCTTTCGCAAACGGTCTTTGTCGGGTCCTCTGCGAACACCGGTCCTGGTCCCTTCCGGCGAATGCGGTGCTCGCAGAGCACCCGACAAGGACCCGACGCCGTAGCATCTCCCCCCTGGCGTGGTTCGCAATAACCACTCCGGAGATCTTGTCGACAGGTTCGGCTCAACCTGATACACTTGTCCAGCAGACCATGATGCCGGCCGGAACCGGGGCCATTTTGAGCGGCAGACTGGACTCGCGGGAGAGATCTTCCGAAAGGAATCGATGGGTTCGACCCGGTGACGGTTGATACGCGACAAGCGGTGGCGTCGAGCCGGCCCGCGAGGGGATCGCCCCCGAGCAGGTCGAGCGAATGAACGAGGCGATGGCCACGGAGCTTGACGGACCATGTCGGTGGTAAACTACGGCCCTGGCAACGGCAAGGGAAACTATAACGGCAACGGCGCGGGGCGAGCGTCCAGGCCCGAGAGTCCCGCGCTGGGAGATCGCCTGCCGCCGCAGAATATCGAGGCCGAGAAGAGCCTGCTCGGCAGCATCCTGCTGGACAACGACGTCCTGCACGAAATCATGCCAATGGTCGGGGTCGACGACTTCTACCGCGACGCCCATCAAGTCATCTATGATGCGATCCGCCACCTGTACGATCTGGGCAAAGGGATCGATGCCGTGATCCTGGCGGAGGAATTGATCCGTCGCGACCAGTTCCAGAAGATCGGGGGAGACGAGACGCTCCGGGAGATCGTCGACTTCGTCCCGCACGCGGCGAACGCCAAGTATTACGCCGGGATCGTCCGGGAGCGATCGATCAGCCGGCAGTTGATCGACACGGCCACCGAGATCCTCCGCGACGGTTATTCCAACCAGTTCACGGCGCAGGACCTGGTGGAATCGGCCGAGCGGAAGATCTTCAGCATCGCCGAAGAGCAGATCCAGGGCGACACGCTCGAATTGAAGGACGTGGTCACCAAGGCGATGGACCGGATCGCCGAGCGGGCCGAGACAGGCGGTCATGCGATCACGGGACTGGCGACGGGGCTTATCGACCTGGACGATCTCACCGGCGGCTTCCAGCCCGGTCAACTGATCGTCCTGGCCGCCCGGCCGAGCATGGGCAAGACGGCGCTGGCGCTGAATGTCTGCGAGCATGCGGCGATCAAGAACAAGGTCCCGGTGCTCTTCGTCAGCCTCGAGATGGCCCACCTGGAGATCGCCGAGCGGCTCCTCTGCTCGCGGTCGCAGATCGACAACTACAAGCTCCGGACCGGCAAGGGCCTGGGGACTCGTGAGATGTCCCAACTGGGCAAGGCGTTCAACGACCTGACCACCGGCGGCCAGATCTTTATCGACGATACCGCCTCGCGGAACATGCTCCAGATCGGGGCGTCGGCGCGTCGGCTGCGTCGCCGCAAGGAACTCGGGCTGATCGTGGTCGATTACATCCAACTGGTGGACTCGGAAGAGTCGCGCGATAGCCGCCAGGAACAGATCGCCAAGATCAGCCGTCGGCTCAAGACCCTGGCCCGCGAACTCCACCTCCCCGTCATCGCCCTGTCCCAG
This sequence comes from Isosphaeraceae bacterium, assembly GCA_052148775.1. Classification (GTDB taxonomy): domain Bacteria; phylum Planctomycetota; class Planctomycetia; order Isosphaerales; family Isosphaeraceae; genus CAVZRC01. The sequence goes on from JBKQHM010000600.1 coordinate 3,748, forward strand.
TTGAACCGGGCCGTCGAGAACCGCGAGGACCGCCGGCCACGCATGGCCGACCTTCGCGAATCCGGAGCGATCGAGCAGGATGCCGACATCGTTTTACTTCTTCACAGGCCGGAATATTATGATGCCAACGACCAGCCGGGCATCGCCGAGCTGATCGTCGCCAAGAACCGCAACGGCAAGACCGACACCGTGAAGCTCACGTTCCTCAAGAACCTCATGAAGTTTGATAACCTTGCCACCGTGGCCGAGCCGTTCGACGAGGGCAGCGGGAGTCCGTTCTGATTTTGGTCATTGGTCACTCTGATCGGGTGATATAGGCGGCATGCGAGGGTGGAGCCGATCAGGGGTTCTCGGGTGGCCAGGGTTCGCTGGGTGCGATCCAGTCGGGCCGGGGTTCCTTGACCTGGTCCAGGTAGGGGCCCAGGGCCGCGCGGATGGTCCCCGGATCAGTGGGGCGGCGGCCCTGGCCGTGGGATGGCAGGTCGAGCAGTCCGGCGACGTCGTAGAGCTCGAGATCGGCGTTGGGCGGCAGACGGCCGATGGCGCCGGGGATCCACAGATAGCCGAACGCGGCGCGGACCTCGTCCTGGCCCAGGCCCATGCGGCGGGCGACCTTTTCTCCGGCGTCGAGCCGCCGCAAGTACGCGCGCTGCCATTCGGCCCGGTTCAGCAGCACCATGTTGGCCCGCATGGTTTGCAACCGATCGATCTTGAAGATCTCCCGCTCCGAGGGGAGCAGGGGAGGGGTGCTGTCCCTGACCAGGGCCTCGACCCTCGGGCGGTTGAGCAGGATCCAGACGATCGTCAACGCCGCGAGGCCGAGGACGCCACGCCAGGTCAAGGCGATCGATCGGGTTTTTGAAGGCGGCGGCCCGCCCGAGCGCCGGGGTCCGGACCACCAGCCGGCCGCGAAGAGCACGGCGCCGATCTGGGGGATCGCGTCGTACCAGGGGACGATGGCATAGAGATTGATCGTCCGGAGGTAGATGTAGTCCATGTAGCCGCGGAAGGTCCACTCGACGAGATAACTGCCCAAGACCAGGGCGCCCCCGGCGCATTCCAGCGGATTGCACGCGAACGATGACCCGATCGCCATGACGCCCCGCAGGGGCCCCCATCGCGGTCGCCCGGAGTCTGTGACGACAGGCGGGGATGGCGCGGTGCCGCGTCGCCATCGGCTGCGGGCCCAGAGGATGCCCAGTCCGATCGTGAGGAATAGCCCCTGGATCGGCGTGGTCTGCGACTGGAGCCCGAGGTTGCCGAGCACGAGGTTCTCGGGGATCGCCTGCGACGTGTGGAACGCGCCCTGGACCGGGTCGGCCGCCTGGCGGACCGTACGACCGTGGAAGCTGACCCGGCTGTCGATGGCGCGCGGCGCCATCGCCATGAAGCCCCCTACGGCCAGGAAGGTCGCCGCCAGGGGGACGATCGCCGCGCGCCGACACCGCCTTCTTCCGTCGACCCAGAGGTAGACCGACGCCACCGGGCCGGCCATGTGGCCGATCGTCCAGAACCCGCCGGCCAACGCGGCCGAGGCCCCCGCGAGCACCAGCGTCGCGACCCGGCCCGACCGCCGGTACGACTGCGCGTACCACAAGGTCGCCAGGATGCCGAACCCCGCCCACAGGGGCTGGCCGGCCGAGTACCAGACCGCGGGCGTCAACATCAACGACGTCGTGCCCATCAGCGCCATGGCCGCCATCCCCAGTCCGTCCCGGCCCGTCTCCCGCGCGACCAGGCGGCCGATCATCAGCATCACCGCGACGAGGATCGCGTAGGACGCGAACGCCAGCGCCTGGGGGGTCTGTTCCAGGCTCCCCGCGCCGGCGACCAGCCCCCAGGTCACCAGCCGCCACGACGGCACGATATGCGTGTTGTGGGGGACGAACAGGTTCGAGACCGTCCGGCCCCAGGTGCGTGAACTGGCCACGTAGGCCACATCGTCGCTGTACAATCGATACCAGCTCAGCGGATCCCGGGCGATGTGCCCGCGACGGAGCGGCTGGAAGGTGGCCGGGTCGAAGAACAGGACGGCGGGGGCCGTCACGATCGCCAGGACGACGACGATCCGCCCGAGTCGGCCGACCGGGCGATCCAAGACCCGGGGAATCCGCACGAGGACAGCCCCGATGGTAACAACGGCCGCCGCGAGCCCGACGATCGGGCCGAATCGGAAGGCGACGAGGACGATCGCGGCGAGGGCCGCGGTCCCGATCAGGCTCGCGATCGTGGGGCGGAATCGGCTCATCCGGGGTTGAACCTGCTTCACGCGGATGGGACGGACACCGCGGGGTTCGGTCGCGTAGGATGCCCTGCGAGCACCGGGATTCGAGGAAGCATGCGGGATCGGTGCCCAACGGATCGGTGCTCGGAGAGCACCCTACAGAATATCAGCCGATCTTGGGCACTTCGGCCCATTCGCCGTCCTGCTTCGAGCTGGCGACGGCGGCCTCGATGAAGGCCATGCCGGCGACGCCGTCGGCGATGCCGGGGTGGTCGAACGGCTTGGGGGTCTTCTCGCCCCGGTTGCCGCGGATGGTCCATTCCAGCGTCCGGTGCAGGTTGGCGAGGGCCTCGTGGAATCCCTCGGGATGTCCGGACGGGAGTCGGAGGTAGGGCTTGACCGACTCGGGGATATACCCGTATTCGGCCCCCTGGCGATAGAGCTTCAGCGGCTGGCCGCCGGCATAGTGCTTGAGCACGGTGTGGTCGGTGATCGACCACTCGAGGGTCCCCGTGGTGCCGATGATTCGGAAACCGTTATCGTTCTGCGCGCCGATGGTGACCTGCGAGGCCGAGATGGTGGAGATCGCGCCGTTCTGGAGCTCGGCCAGGACGGTGAAATCGTCGTCGAGGGCCCGGCCGGGCACGAACGTCTTGAGCCGGGCGCGGAGCCGGACCGCCGAGAGACCGGCGACGAACCGGACGAACTCATAGGCGTGGGTGCCGATGTCACCGCCGCAGCCCGAGCCGCCCGCCTTCGCCGGGTCGACCCGCCAGGCGGCCTGCTTCTGGTTGTCGGCCTCGAGCTTCGTGGCCAGCCAGCCCTGGGGATACCATGCCTCGACCTTGCGGATCTCGCCGATCTCGCCGTTGCGGACCAGCTCCCGGGCCATCATGACCATCGGGAAGCCGGTGTAGGTGTACGCGACGACGAAGGGGGTATTGTTGGAGCGGACGGTGGCATGGAGCCGCCGCGCCTCGTCGAGCGTGGTGGTCAGGGGCTTCTCGCAGAGCACGCCGATCCCCGCGGCGGCGGCGGCGTCCGCCGGGCCGAAGTGGGCGTCGTTGGGCGTGACGATCGTGATGTAGTCGATCCGCTCCGACTCCGGCAGCGCGGACTCGGCCTTGATCATCGTCTCCCAGTCGGGGTAGCCGCGGGGCATGTACAGCTCCCGCGCCGAGGCGAGCGAATCCTCGGCCTTGCTCCGCAGCGCGCCGGCGGTCAGCTCGGCCGAGTTGTCCATCAAGATCCCGCGTCGATGAGGCGCCCCGAAGAAATTCCCAGGCCCGCCCCCGCCCACCATCCCCACGCGCAACTTCCGCTGGCTCATCGTGTCTCTCTCCCCGGATGCCAATGGCCTTGGTCCGGCGCCGCGGGATCCGCGGGGCCGCACCTGGTCTTGCCACTATAGCCGAGCGACCGGGCATCGCAAGGGGCGAGCCGGCTTCCCGTCGACGCAAACGACCCGGCCGGAGGTCATCGCCTCCGGCCGGGTCGATTCGATTCGATTCGCGGTCCGATGGCCGGCCCGGGGGAGATCAACGGCGATCCGCGACCTTCGACAGCAGCCGGAGGATCTCCAGGTACAGCCAGACGAGGGTGACCATCAGGCCGAAGGCGCCGTACCACTCCATGTACTTGGGTGCCCCGGACTGGGCGGCCTGCTCGATGAAGTCGAAATCCAGCAGCAGGTTGAACGCCGCCAGCCCGACCACCAGCGCGCTGAAGCCGATGCCCATCGGGCTCGAGCTGAAAACCAGCGGCATGGCGACACCGAAGAAGCTCAGCAACATCGTGACCATGTAGAACAGGGCCAGCGCCCCGGTCGCCATCATGATGCCGGCCCGGAGCTTGTCCGTGACGCGGACCAGGCCCGTGGCATAGATGAACAGCATGACGAAGGTCACGCCCGCGGTGAGTCCGACGGCCTGCAAGGCGATGCCGGGATACCTGGCATGGAACCGCATCTCGATGAGCTGCGAGATGGCGCCCAGGAAGACACCCTCCAGCGCCGCATAGATCGGCGCGGTGATGGGCGCGGCCTTGGGCTTGAAGATGGTGATCATCGCCGTGATGAAGCCGCCGATTGCGGAAATGCCGAGCAGGGCCCCAGGGAACTCGCCGTTGCCGATGGCCCTCCACGACCACAGCGCCGTGAAGGACAGGATGGCGAGCAGGATGGCCGTCTTGCCCATCGTCCCTTGCACAGTAGTCGTCGTGCTGCGAGTGCGGGGTACGCCATAAACCTGGTCATACCCGGCGAACATCTCGCTCGAAAATGCGGGATTGCCCGAGGACACGGTCAAACCTCCTGGTCCTGAGTTCGTTCTGACTGAACCCGGGATTCCAAAGTTCCAGATTCCCAAACGTCCGATTCCAGATCCGGGATCGTCGATTCCGGTCTCCGGGTGATCTCTCACATTACCATTTTTCGCCGTCGGCGCGCCCTTGGCAACTCGTTGATCTCGGGATTCCTCGTATGAACCCGATGTCCTCTATCCCTAAGGCTTTTTATCGAAAGGAATTGGATCGAGACGACCCATGCTTGTCGAATCGCTTCAACGAGTCCGTCGCGGATCGAACTCCCGCGCGATCGCCTCGGCCCATTCGCGGTCTTCAGGGTCGAGCGGCAGGCCCAGCGGCGCCTTGTAGTTGATCGACCGCTCGTAACGAGCCCGCTGGTAAATCGTCTGGAAGATCGCCGCCAGGTCGAGCGGGATGTCCGAGTCGGGGGCCTGGAGGGGGATCGGGATCGTCGGCAAGGGGTCGCGGATCGTCCAATGGAACGTGTCGGGCAGGAATCGACGCTCCGCACGAGAAACGAATGCGTAATAGTGCCCCTCGGGCAGCTCGTCCTCCATGACCAATCGCTTGCCGCGGATCAAAAGATCCAGCTCGACCAGGTGGACGGGTTGATGGATGAGCTCGAGACGTTTCTGGGAGTAGAGCGGTTCACCGGGAGCCTCCTTGTTGCTCGGCGAGAGCAATTCGATGGCCGTCACCAGCTCGCGATCCGAGAGCCGACGGATCTCGAGCCGAGCCTCGGACACTTCCTCAACTCCGGATCGGGGTAGGGCCAGGGCCACCGGCTCCAGCGTCATCGTTCCCGAGGTTGGGGTGCCGGCCCTCGATGGTCGGGGCAACCTGAGGATTGCGACATCCGGCAAGGTGCCGCGCTTCGTATCGACCTCCGGCTCGTAGACCAGCGACAATCGCTCTTCAATCCGGACCTCGTAAGCGTCCGGAACGCGTTCGGCGAGCGCATCCTGAGTCCAACCCAGGAATAACGTGTGCAACTCCCTCCAATAACCCTGGTCTTCCAGGAAAGGGTCCATTCCGGGGAACGTGCTGGGCATTTTTAGTCTCCTCGAGACCACGTGAGGGCAGAGCGCCGATATGATTGTATCCGTTCAGCGGCCTCTCCGCACGATGGCGAACGATCGAGCCACTTCGAAAATCAACGCGGCGTGATCCGCGGCCAGGCGATCTCGACCCCCTGACCGGTTAATCGGGCCTGGAAGGCCGCCAAGCGTTTTGGTGTGTTTCGGACCGACCGGGGCGATTCCTTGTGTTCGAGGCAGAACGCGGCGAGCGCCCCGGCGGCCTCGCCGATGGCCCACTCGACCGGATGGAGCCGATAGCATCCGTTGGTGATGTGGGTCGTCCCCAGGTTCTTGCAGGCCGGCAGCAGGTTCTCGACCCGGCGCGGGATCAACGCGCCCAGCGGGACCTGGAACGGCAACGAGCTGATATCGATGTAGTTATCGCCGCCCGTGCTGGGGTGCAGGTCGATCCGGTAGCTGCCGACGCCCACGCTGTCGGCGAACGGATGGGCCTGGACGTCCTGCGCCTTCAAGGCCGCGCGCCGGCTCTCGGTGCCGACGTGCTGCTCCAAAACGGTGAACTCGGCCTCGATCCGCCGCGATTCGCGGATATAGGCCGCCTTGGCCAGGCCGTCCTCGGTGCCGACGAGGTCGGGCCGCAGCTTCAGCCCCTTCCAGCCGAGCTTGCCGTCGGGCCGGGGGCATTCGGTCTGGAGCCAGTAGAGCAAGGACAAGCTGAGCTGTTTGGCCCGCGCAATGTGCGTCTCGGCGTCTGCGGCCGTGATCCCGTCGCCGACGATCGGGCCGAGCAGGTAGTCGTTCTGCGGCCAGTTGATCAGGGTTATGCCGGAGCTGCCGGGATACGCGCCGGGGCGGAAGTTGTGGGGGTCGAGGATGCGCCGGTAGGTCCAAAGCCCACCTCCCACTCCGCGAGGGTCGAAGCCGCGGTTCACCGGCGCCAGCGTGATCGGGTTGCAATAGGTCATATCGAGCAACCGTCCCGGCCAGGGGGGCTTCAGGGCGGGGACATAGTCGCGCCAGAAGGCGTATTCGGCGGGCCGGTCGATGGTGTGGTCCTGGCCGTCGAGGTACTCGACCGCGAAGCAGCAGGTGATCGCCTGCTGGTTGCCCGGCTGGGCGGATGGGGCCGCGTGCGGCTCGCCGGTCCGGGCCCGGGCCTCGGCGCCGATCACGTGCTCGACGCCGGCCATCGGCAGCAGGTCGCCTAGCTCGGTCGCGTCGAGGAAATAGGGCGCGACCAGCGATCGCTCGCGCCTGGTCCGACGGTCGCGGACCACCACGGCGCGCACCCGGTCGCCCTGCACCTCCGCCCGGACCGGCTCGTGCTCGAGGAGGGTCAGCAGCCGGCCGCTGGAGGCATAGGGGGCCAGCAGGCTCGTCAACACGGCCAGGGCCACTCTCGGCTCGTGGCAGAGTTTTGAGACGCTCCCGTCGCCGGGGTTCAAGGATCGGGCACCGAGCGCCTCGGCGGTCATCGGGTAATGGCGTCGGTAATAATCCCGGATCCCCCGGCGCAGCTCGCGGTAGGAGGCATTGACGCCGAACTGTTCGACCCAGGGGTGTTCGTCGGGCGGCACGGCCTGCGCGGTGAGCTGGCCGCCGATCCAGTCGGTCGGCTCGGTCATCACGACGGTGCGTCCCATCCGCAAGGCCGACAGGGCCGCGGCGCAGCCGCCCAGGCCGCCTCCGACGATCGCGACGTCGGCGGCGATCTCCCGGCCGATTCCCCTGGCATCGTCCCCCGCGCGCCGGGCGCGAGCCTCCTGACCCCGCCCGACCGCCGAGACGGCCAGCATCCCCGCCAGCGCCGAACCCGATCCTTCCAGGAATTGTCTTCTATTGGTCATTGGTCACTGGTCATTGGTCACTGGTCATTGGTGACAAAGACCTGTTGCCAGCTTCTCTCCGCGACGACCTGCGGAGGCCCCGGAGGAGTATGGACCCAATTTCGTCCAGAAGCTAGGATAATGCATGAGTTTGGAACACAAAACCTGGATGTGCAAGATTTAAGACGGTCTCTCGGGCAGGACCAGTGACCAGTGACCAATGACCAATGACCAATGACCAATGACCAGTGACCAAAAGGGCCTCGTGGCGGAATGGCAGACGCGTCGGTCTTAGGAGCCGATGTCCGAAAGGGCGTGGGAGTTCGACTCTCCCCGAGGCCACTCGATAGGATCGCCTTGCGATCGACGATCGACCGAACCAAGAAATTGTTTGACACGCTGCCTGTGGGCGTTAGGATAGAGCTAGCAATCCCGCCCCGCGTCGTCCCTGTCGAGACGCCTTGGCCGCGGCTGGTGCCGATCTGTCGGCCCTCCCATCCAGTCGATGAACCCTGCCGTGTTCCAGCTCGTGGATTTTCCGTCCTGCGGACGGTTCGATTCCTGGTCGATCCTGCCATCGGTTGCGCGCGGCTTCTCGCGTGACCGGGGCGCACGGGCCGCCCTATCGGGTTCGGGGATGGGACGCGTACAATGGTTGTGGTGGATCGCGCGTTGCGGGACGCGAGCCGGATTGGCCGCCGATTCGCGGCGGGGCGATGGCGGCGGGGCTCGGCTCGAGGAGAGGGGAGTCCATGATCGGGTTGAAGGAGCTGGCCGTGCTCGCGGCGGTCGTGCTGGCACTGTATGGCCGATCGGGCGTGCTCAAGAGTCAGCGATTCCAGAGCATCTGGCCCTGGATCGCGCCGGTGCGGCGCACCTCGGGTCATCCAGGGGTCGCGCGGGGCTCCGTCGCGGACCCGCGGCAGGCCGCCCAATCCGTCGAATCGCCTCCCCGCGGCGTGCGGGCCAGGCCCAGGCTGATTCGGCTCGATGGGAATCGCCTGTTCTGGTTCCTGACGATCCTGGCCGCGACCGCCGTGGCCGCCTGGATCGTCACCCGATTGCTGATCCTGAGCGGCACGGGAGCCGCGCACTCGCTCTGAGACCTGTCCAGGAAGCCGCGGTGGCCGCCCTCGCGGGTTGCCCCATGAGCATCGAAACCCGCAAACCCATGATGGTGCTCGCGGAGCACCCGACAAAGACCTTCATCCGCCCGACCCAGAAAGGGACCCGCTCATGATGCCGTTTGCGTTCCTGCCGAATTTCGGCATGTGGGAGATGATCATCATCGGCGGCATTTGCCTGCTCTTCTTCGGCAACCGCCTGCCCAGCGTGATGCGATCCCTGGGGCAGAGCGTGACCGAGTTCAGGAAAGGCGTCTCGGGCATCGAGGACGATGGCGCGGGTGCCACGCCGACTCGCTGAGACCGAGACTCGGGGCCGATCCCGGCCGTCTTCCGTCTTCCCGGCCATCCCTCTTGATGCAAGGACTCCGTCCATGATGCCGTTTGCGTTCCTGCCGAATATTGGCACGTGGGAGATGCTCGTCATCGGCGGCATTTGCCTGCTCTTCTTCGGCAACCGCCTGCCCAGCGTGATGCGGTCGCTGGGCAAGAGCGTGACCGAGTTCAAGAAAGGCGTCTCGGGGATCGAGGACGACGTCGATCAGGCCGTGACCGCCGACAAGAAGTCCCCCCCGCCCGCGGCCAATCCCTGAACGGGCGATGCGTTGACCGTCGTCATCACGCAGGCGGGATGCCCGCATGACCAGGACACATCCTTGCCGAGCGGCTCGCCGAATCGGATCGGCGTCCCAACTCGGCCCGGACTGAGTAACAGGCCTGGAATCACTTCCCGGTTTTGCAAACGTCCGTAGAACGGAATTCATTCCGTTTCTCGATCCAACGGAATGAATTCCGTTCTACGAAATCCATCCGAGCCGATCGGGAAGCGATTCCCGGCCTGTTCCTTATCATTCGAGGCGAGAGCGGAGGCGAAGACATGCTACCCAATATTGGCCCGATGGAGTTGATGTTCATCCTGGGGCTCGGCGTGCTGCTGTTCGGCAAGCGGCTCCCGGAGGTCGGCCGGTCGCTGGGCCGCGGGATCGTCGAGTTCAAGAAGGGGCTCAGCGGCGTCACCGATGAGCTCGACGTCTCGTCGAGCAACAAATACTCGTCGAGCTACGGCTCATCCCACCACCGATCGGAGGAGCCGGCGACCGCCAGCTCGACCTACTCGGACGCGTCCGTCCCGAAGTTCGAGCTGCCCGGCACCGCGTCGAGCGCGAGTGCGAGCTCCGCTCCCGCATCGACGGCGGCCCCGGCCCCGGCCCCGCAGATGGAATATCCGCCGGCGACCTCACAGGATTGAGCGCGGGGCAGCCTTGTGAACGCGAGCACCGGTATCGCCCGAGGCGGCGGTGCTCGCGGAGCAACCTACGAGGCCGTGACACCCCGGCCGTCCTCGGCCTGCGCGTCGGCACGACGTGCGAGGCGGACCGCCTGTCGCTCGCGGGCCTTCTCGTGGCGAAGGCGGTCGGCATCGGTCTCGATCAACAACGGGGGGACGGCCCGAGGCCGGCGGCTGCTCTCCTCCATCGCCACGTACAGACCGTAACCGACGGCGACCTTGCGCCGCTCAGCCCGGTCGAACGGCTCGGCGTAGATGTCGATCCGCGTCTCGATCGACGTCCGGCCCACGTAGGTCACCTCGGCGAAGAACTCGACCCGCTCTCCGACGAAGACCGGCCCGAGGAAGGTCATCGAGTCGATCGCCGCGGTCGTGATCTGGCCCTTGCCGGCGTGCCTCAGCGCGCAGATCGCGCCGCATTCGTCGGCCAGCCGAAGCAGGACGCCGCCGTGGATCGTGCCGAACGTGTTGGCCTGACCCGGTTCCGTGATGATCGCCAGGCTCAGCCGCGATGCCGAGGCCGATCTGGCGGGGATCTCTTCCATCCGCAATGACCTCCTTCCTTCATGACCCGCACAGCTTAACCCGGCGGAAAGCCTCCTGGCGACTGGGATGTGCCCCCGCCCTCGGTTGCGTCGAAGGCCAATTCCTGAGAAAGTCCGGTGTCCTCGAATGGAAACCAGACCTTCAAAGCAAGAAACGGCAATGGACGGCGACCCGAATTCCCCGGCGAGTCGCACCCTGATCCGTCTCCTGAGGTCCGCGCCGGACGACCCGGCGGCGCGCA
>JBKQHM010000601.1:0-11284 GCA_052148775.1 Isosphaeraceae bacterium
GCCACTCCGTAGCGTAAATGGCAAGATAGAGAATCCAGGGGAGCACTTCGCGAACGGGCTTTACGAAATGAGAATCCAAACGGAGCGACCTGTCAAAGAGAAAACCCTAGCCCGGGAATTGCTGCCGGCTCGGCGGAGGCCGGGTATCTCTTGCGTGCTTCGCTGGGTCGCTCGAGCCTCGTCCGACGAATCGACGCATCCATGCGCCCTCTCAAAGTCCTCTGTATTCCCTCGCTTCAAGCGAGGAATCGAAGCCGATAGGCAGAGAAGGCTCTCCTCGCCCACTTTGCTTCTTCTTCACGACCGTCGCGCAAGTATACGGCCCCGGGAACGTCTGCAAAGAGGCCATCGAAGCCCGCGAGCCTCCTCCTCGAGGCAGGACGAGCGGGGGCCATTCAGCACGCTGGCATGCTGTCGCCAACGTCCTTCCTGGTCCCCACAATCAGCGAGATCGGACCGATCGATTGCGCTCGGGATCTCAGAGTCTGTCCCGAAAGCGGAATTGGTCGGTTGTAGGGTGGGTGAAACCCACCGAAAGGGCCTTGATCCGGTGGGTTTCACCCACCCATCCCTTTTGGAGTCACGTCATACGTTCCGAAAGTCTGCTGGCCCAAAGGACTTGAGATTCCCGGTTCTTTCGAAATCCCCGAAAAGTCGTCAAGGTGGGCAATTATGCCCGATCAGCTCAACCGTGGATGAGTGAAAGTCGAGATGCCAGGACGACTTGCGTCATCCATGACTCTCGATTCATATGGCGCTCCTCCAAGAGGGCTGGTTTCACCCACCCTACGAGACCGAGGGCGACGCTTCTGGGACAGACTCTCAGCGGGAAGCAATGGGAACGGTAACCGGGAGCCGAAGGCGGCTCCCGACCCCTTTGATACTCCACAAGCCCGGCTCTGCTGAAGAAGTCCATCACGATCCTGTAAGACGGAGACGCCGGCTCCCGGGCGAGCAGTTTGACCATATCTGTGTCTACGGGCGCGTCGGCCGCCTTGGTCCGCCGGACAAGGAGCATCGGATGAGACTTCGATCCTTCGCCCTCCATCTCCAAGCCGGATGTCCCCGGCGAAGCGCTCGTCGACTCACGGGCTCGCCGGTGGTCCGGCGCAGGGCAAATCCGGGCGTGGAGGGCCTGGAGCAACGAGCGCTGCTGGCGAGCATCACGGAATACCCGATCACGGTCGGCACCCAGTCCCTGGGCAATGGCCTCGTCGGCATCATGGGCGGCCCCGACGGCAACGTCTACTTCACCGACACGTTGAACAACGCGATCGGTCAGATCACTCCTTCTGGCGTGATCACCGAACTGCCCCTGCCGCCCTACAGTGGGAGCAGCTTCTTCAAGAATGGGCTCGACGGCATCACCCTCGGTGCCGACAACAATCTGGCGTTCACCGAGTCGACGCAGGGCGCCCTCGGGACGATGACGACGACCGGATCGTACACTCAGTCTCCGATCGGTTCGTCGGGCTCGCTGACCGGCCAGGGTCCCGACCAGATCACCACCGCCAGTGACGGGACGCTCTGGTGGACCGAGGATGGGTCGAACGCCATCGGCGAGCTGACTCCGGCCGGGGTCTTCAATCAGTATGCCGTCCCCAACGCCTCGAGCGGGGGCATCATCGGCCCCAGCATGAAGGGCATCACCGTCGGATCCGACGGTAACATCTGGTTCACGAACTGGGGCGCCCTCGGCGACTTCATCGGCAAGATGACCCCGACCGGCAGCGTCACCGAGTTTCCTCTCTCGTTCGGCACTGACCCCGTCGGGATCGTGAGCGGCCCCGACGGCAACCTCTGGTTCACGGCCTACGGCTCGAACACGATCGACGTGATGTCGACCTCGGGCACGATGCTCGATCAGTATTCCGCCTCCGGCCCTTCCGGCGGCGGCGACCTGGCCGACATCACGGTCGGCTCGGACGGGAACCTGTACTTCACCGAGCAGACCGGCGACATCGGCGAGATCACGACCGGCGGTTCCGTGACGATCACGCCCGTGTCCACCACAGTCACGACGATACCCGGCGCGAGCGGCCCACAGCCGCTGGCGATCACCAGCGGTCCCGATGGCAACATCTGGTTCACCGACCCCTGGACCGACTGCATCGGGGTGCTCAAACTTGTCTCGTCGCCCACTCCGACGCCGACCCCGACGCTGACGAATGTCAGCGGTCAATGGCAGGGCACAGTAACGGAGGACCCGAACGGCGCCGTTCCGACATCCTTCACTGTTGTGGCGATGAATCTCATCCAATCCGCAAACAATGTCCAAGGAACAGAGTTGGTCGAAGTGACTGGGGAGCCGCAATACTTCGCTGACTTCGACCTAAGTGGCACAATCAATCAAACTACAAATACGCTTAATTTCAATCAAAATATCATTACAAATGAGAATTCTCCTCCGCAGTGGAGTTGGGTAGCGACTTCCTATACCACGACCGTCTCTTCATCAGGAAACTCAATAACCGGTACTTGGTCATATGAAGGAACCTACGAGGGAACTATCAGCCTGAGCTTAGTCCCCTCGTTCACCCTCACGGCGCTGAGGGCCTCCACGGTGACAGCGGCTACCGGCCAATCGGTCACGTTCACCGCAACTGTGAGCGACCTGTATCCCGGCGGGGCGACCCCGAATGGGGGGACGGTCACCTTCAGTGATCAGAGTGGGACCATCGGCATTGCGCCGCTTGTCAATGGCATGGCGGAGTTCACGACCACGAGCCTGGCGGCGGGCACGGACACGATCACGGCCTCTTATAGCGGGACCGCGAACCTCGCCCCGAGCACCACGGGCACGATCGTGACCGCCGCCGGCAACGGCATCGCCGGTGACAGCGGCAACAACGGGCCTGCGACCGACGCCGAACTGGACTACCCAGGGGGCCTCGCCGTCGACTCGGCGGGCGACCTCTTTATCACCGACGGGAATAACTACGTGGTCCACGAGGTTGTCAAGGCGACGGGAGATATCATGACATTCGCCGGCAACGGGCACGCCGGTTACAGCGGCGATGGCGGCCCCGCGACCGACGCCGAGCTGAATCTCACAAATAGCGTCGCCATCGACTCCGCGGGCGACCTGTTCATGTCCGACGCGGGCAATCACAGAATCCGGGAGGTGGTCAAGGCGACCGGTGATATCATCACTGTCGCCGGCAACGGCACCGCGGGCTACAGCGGAGACGGCGGGCCCGCGACCGACGCCGAGATCCAGGGTTGTTGCGGTCTCGCCGTCGACTCGTCGGGGAATCTTTTCATCGCAGACACGAACAACAACGTGGTTCGGGAGATATCCGCGGCGACCGGCGAGATCACGACCGTCGCCGGCGACGGCAAGGCCGGTTACAGCGGTGACGGCGGGCTCGCCACCAACGCCGAGCTGAACCATCCCGTCGACGTCTGCGTTGACGCCGCGGGCGACCTGTTCATCACCGACAGTGGGAACAATGTAATCCGCGAGGTGGTCAAGGCGACCGGCAAGATCATCACCGTCGTCGGCAACGGCGTCGCCGGTTACGAGGGTGATGGCGGGCCCGCGACCGCAGCGGAGTTGAACGCCCCTGTGAGTGTTGCCTTCGACTCCGAAGGCGACCTGTTCATCGCCGACAGTGGGAACGACGTGGTCCGCGAGGTGGTCAAGGCGACCGGCGACATTATGACCGTCGCCGGAAATCACGAGGCAGGCTACAGCGGCGACAACGGTCCCGCGACCACAGCCGAACTGAACGAACCTAGCTGGTTCGCCATCGATTCCTCGGGAGACGTGTTCCTCACCGACGCCGGCAACAGCGTGGTCCGTGAGTTCACACCGGCGGTGATCGTGGCCGTCAGCACCTCGACGGCCTTGCCCACGCTCACAGCGCTGGTCGCCTCGACCGCGTCGGCAACCACCGGGCAGTCGGTCACGTTCACCGCGACCGTCACCGACCTGTCCGCGGGCGGAGCGACCCCGAATGGGGGCACGGTCACCTTCAGCGACCAGGGCGGAACGATCGGCTCCGCGCCGCTGGTCAAGGGCGCGGCGGTCTACTCGACCTCGAGCCTCCCCTCGGGCACGGACACGATCACGGCCTCCTACGGCGGGTCGGTGCACTTCGCCCCGAGCGTCACGGGCACGATAGTGACTGCCGCCGGAAATGGCAGCCCCGGCTACGAGGGAGACGGCGGGCCAGCCACCGCCGCCGAGCTGAACGCTACCATCGGCCTCGCCTTCGACTCCCAGGGAGACCTGTTCATCGCCGACTATGGAAACTACGTGGTCCGCGAGGTGGTGAAGGCGACCGGAGACATCATCACCGTCGCCGGAGACGGCACGGCCGGTTACAGCGGCGACGGCGGGCCCGCCACCAACGCCGAGCTGAATCTCCCCCGAGGCTTGGCCGTCGACTCCGAGGGAGACCTGTTCATCGCCGACTGTCTCAACAACATGATCCGCGAGGTGGTGAAGGCGACCGGAGACATCATCACCGTCGCCGGAGACGGCACGGCCGGTTACAGCGGCGACGGTGGGCCCGCCACCGACGCCGAGTTGAAAGGCCCCAACAACGTCGCCGTTGACTCCGCGGGTGACATCTTCATTGCCGATGGTGGCAACGGCATCGATAGCAACCAAAGAGTCCGGGAGGTGGTGAAGGCGACCGGAGACATCATCACCCTCGCCGGCGATGGGACGGCGGGCTACAGCGGTGATGGCGGGCCGGCCACCGCCGCCGAGCTGGACGCCGCCTTCGGAGTCGCCGTCGACTCCGTGGGCGACGTATTTATCGCCGATGGAGGTAACCACCGAGTCCGTGAGGTGGTGGCGGCGACGGGCGACATCATCACCGTCGCCGGCGACGGGACGGCCGGTTACAGCGGCGACGGTGGACCCGCCACCGCCGCCGAGCTGAGCGACGGCCGTGTCGCTGTAGATGCCGTGGGCGACGTGTTCGTGAGCGGCGGCGGCGATGTGGTCCGCGAGTTCACGCCAGCGGCGATCGTGACCGTCAGCCCGGCGACCGCCACTCAGGTGGCGTTCGCCAGCACCCCGCTGTCCCTGATCGCGGGGATTCAGGGCGGGCCGATCACCGTGCAGCTCGAGGATGCCGAGGGCCACCCTGTCGCAGCCACCGTCGCGCAGACGATCCAGTTGAGCACGACCAGTTTGGCCGGCGCCTTTTACGACTCCGCCGGCAACGCAACCACCAGCATCACGGTCCCCGCCGGCCAGAGCGACGTCACCTTCTACTACGCCGACACCCAGGCCGGGACGCCGACTCTCACTGCCTCCGATATCGCCCTCAACTCGTCGTCCAGCCAGCAAGAGACGATCGACCCGGCGGCGGCCGTCCGCTTCGTGGTGACCACATCCCTCGCCAGCCCCGACGTGGCCGGGACGACGGGCACGGTCACCGTCACGGCCAAGGACCGCTACGGCAACATCGCCGGCAGCGGACCCGACCTGTACCTTGGCACCGTGGATCTGAGCTGCACCGATATCCAGATCAGCGGCCTGCCGGCCACCTACACCTTCATCGTCGCCGACGCCGGGTCGCACACCTTCACCGGCATCGCCCTGGAGACGGCCGGGAACCAGACGTTCACCGCCACCGACTCCGTCACCAATTCGATCACCGGGAGAAGTCCCGTGATTGACGTCACGTCGGCGAAAGCCACCCGACTTTTCATCCAGCCGCCGCCGGGCGGGATCATCTCGGGGGCCGACTTCCCGGCCCTGGAGGTCGATGCGCTGGACCCCTACTCCAACGTGGACACCTCCTTCAACGGGTCCGTGACTGTGAGCGCGACGGACGGCAACCTCAGTGGCACGCTTACCGAGACGGCCGGTGCCGGCGTCGCCGTTTTCAACAATTTGATGACCACCCAGAGCGGCAACCTCTCCCTGTCAGCTTCCGGCGGCGGCCTGACGACCGGCAGCGCGGGCGGCGTCACGTTCACCGTCAACCCGGCGGAGACAAGTCACTTCGTCATCATCGTCAGCTTCGCCAACCGCGACATCGCCGGGACGCCAGGCACAGTAACCGTCGCGGCTTACGACCTTGACAACAACCTCGCCGACGGCGGCCCGGACCAGTACGAGGGCACGGTCGACCTGAGCAGCACCGATGGCCTGATCGCCAACCTGCCGGCCACGTACACCTTCACGCCCGGCGATGCCGGGTCGCACACCTTCACCGGTGTCGTCCTGAAGACGGCCGGGAACCAGACGTTCACCGCCACCGACTCGGCCACCAGCACGATCACCGGCAACAGTGCCGCGGTCGTCGTCGTCGCGGCCCCGGCCAGCCAGATGGTGATCACCAGCACTCCGCTGACTCTCGCCGCGGGGAGCCGCGGGCCGATCACCGTGCAGCTCGAGGACCCCTACGGCAACCTGGGGGCGGCGTCCACGAGCGACCAGTCGATCGGCCTGACGACGACCAGCGCCGCCGGTGCCTTCTATGCGAATCCATCCGGCGGCGGCGCGATCAACGGCGTCACGATCCCCGCCGGCCAGTCCTCCGGCATGTTCTACTACACTGACACCCAGGCGGGCACGCCGACCGTCACCGCCACTGACGCCGCGCTCGACTCCTCCATCAGCCAGCAGCAGGCGATCGACGCGGCGGCGGCCAGCCAGGTGGTGATGACCAACTCCCCGCTGACCCTCGTCGCGGGGAGCCGGGGTCAAGTGGCCGTGCGGCTCGAGGACCGGTACGGCAATCCCGGGGCGACCTCCGCCACCGGCCAGGCGGTCGGCCTGGCGACGACCAGCTCGGCCGGCGCCTTCTACGCGGGCCCCTCCGGCGGCAGCCCGATGACCGACGTCGACATCCCCGCCGGCCAGTCCTCCGCCACCGCCTACTACGCCGACACCCATGCCGGCACCCCGACGGTAACCGCCTCGGATACCGCCCTCAGCTCCTCCGTGAATCAGGTCGAGAGGGTGTACCCGGCGGCGGCGGACCACTTCGTCGTGGCCACGTCCTTCGCCAGCCCCGACGTCGCCGGGACGATGGGCACGGTGACCGTCACGGCCGAGGACCACTACGGTAACACCGCCGGCAGCGGCCCGGACCAGTACGAAGGCACGGTCGACCTGAGCAGCACCGACGGACAGGTGGCCAACCTGCCGGCGACCTACACCTTCACGCTTCGCGACGCCGGGTCGCACACCTTCACCGGCATCGTCCTGAAGACCGCGGGCGAGCAGACGATCGCCGCCACCGACTCCGGCGATCCGGGGCAGTCGGGCAGCGGCACGGTCGCGGTGAAGGCGGCCGCCGCGACGAGTCTGGTGGTCACGACCCCGCCGCCCAGCCCGCTGGTCGACGACCAACCGTTCGTCCTGGTCATCTCCGCCGAGGACCCCTTCGGGAACGTGGACACGTCTTTCAACGGCGCCGTGACGATCACGCTGCCGGGAAGCGGCCAGACCGTCATGGTGCAAGCCAAGGACGGGGTCGCCACGTTCGCCGGGCTGACGGTCGGTACGGGCGCCCAGGATGGCCCGATCCAGGCGACCGCGACTGGACTGCCCGCGGTATCGACCCCGCCCGTCACCGTGCACGCCAGCCAGCCAGCCCAGCCCCCGACGATCACGGGCGAGCAGGTGCTGATGTTCCAGAAGAAGAACAAGAAGGGCAAGCTTGTCGGCAAGGCCGTCCTCCAGGGCTTCACGCTCGATTTCAGCACCGCGATGTCTCCGGCAACCGCCGGCTCCTTCACCAATTATGTAGTGGTCGCGGCGAGCACCCGGCGCGGCAAGAAGAAGGGGGGCACGACGCTCAACCGGGTCCCTCTCACGGCGTCTTACAACGCCGCGACGAACTCCGTCACCTTGACCCTCGTCGGGAAGCAGACTTTCAAGAAGGGGGGCAAGATCACCGTCGTCTATTCGCCCCCGAACGGGGTCTCCAGCGCAGCGGGCGTCGCCCTGAATCCCGCCGACGCCACGTTCGCCATCCAGCCCGGGGCGAAGGGCGTCACGCCCGCTTGACCCCGAAGTATCGAGACTCGACTTGAAAATGTGAAGCAATTCCCTTTATCTTGTTGACATCAGTTCCTTGCACCACTTCCGCTCTTTCGGGCGTCCTCAAGGGGGGAGATCGGATGATCGGCCTCGGCGCGACGCTCGGCGAACGGTTCACCCTGGCAGAGGAGCTCGGCCAGGGCGGCATGGGCACCGTCTTCCGGGCGACCGACCGTTTGCTCGGGCGGAGCGTGGCCATCAAGCTGCTGAAGGACTCCGGCGGCGCGGGGGGCGTCGAGAAGATCCGCCTCGAGGCCCAGATCCTCGCGCGGCTCGTCCACGACAAGATCGTCCGGCTGTACGACCTCGGCGAGTCGGAAGGGACGTACTACCTGGTCATGGAGGAGGTGAGCGGGCCCAGCTTCGCGAATCGATGGCGGGACCTGCTCCTGGCCGATCGGCTGCGGATCTGCGGGCAGGTGGCCGAGGCGCTCGATTACGCCCACGTCCAGGGGGTCATCCACCGCGACGTCAAGCCCGGCAACGTCCTGCTCACGTCGACCGACGAGGCGAAGCTCTCCGACTTCGGCATCTCGATCGTCACCGAAGCCCGGGGCGACCGGAGCGGGACGATCAAGGGTACGCCCCTCTACATGAGCCCGGAGCAGGCGCAGGGCAAGTCGCTCGACCATCGCACTGACCTGTATTCCGTGGGCGTGATGCTCTACGAATGCGCGACCGGCGACGTCCCGTTCGTCGGCCCCGCGGGCTCCCTGATCGGCCTGCACATCAGCGCCGCGCCACCGGCGCCCCGGCTCAAGAACCCCGACGTCTGGTCGACGCTGGAGACCTTGATCCTCTCGCTCCTGGAGAAGCATCCGGGCCGACGCCCGGCGTCGGCCAAGCTGGTGGCCCTCGCGCTCTTCGAGGAGGCCGAGCGCGCCCGGCGGCTCGATCGGATCAACCCCGGTCTCCGGCGATCGGACCCGCGGGGACCGGTCCTCCCTCCTCCGTCGACCACGCAGACCGTGGGCGAACGGAAAGCCGCGCCGGATCCGGCGAACGGGATAGGGCGGGGCGACCCGGGACCGATCGCGATGTCGGCGTCGGAAGGTTCCCCCTCGGCGCTTCCCCGGTTCTCGGATACCGCGGGGCCTTCGCCGCCCCACCCCGAAGCTCCTCCCGAGTCGTCCGAGAGCGGCCGCGCCGCCGCCCCGGGTCCGTCCAGCCATCCGGTCGCCCGCGAGATGCTCGAGACGATCCTCGACAGGCCGATCGTACTCTCGCCGGAAGAGCGCTATCTCTGCGGCCACTACCTGGCGTACCTCCTGGGCGGCTCACGTCGTCGAGGGATCTTCTCCCGACGGCGGCTCGACGCGAGGAATGCGGACCGGGCGCGGCTCCTGCTGGCGATGACCTGGCTGTCGTGCGTCGGGCCGACCGACGAGGAGATCGAGCGCGCCGGCTCATTCCTCGATGAGCGCCCGGAGGTCCGCGCCGCGATCAGCCCGGTCGTGGTGATGAAGTACCTGGCCAGTCGGGATACGTTGGGCAAGCGCCGTCGATTCCGCGAGATCCGGGCGCGACTCCAGGAAGCCAGCCCCTACGCGCGCCGGGCGATGCTCGACGCCAGGGGCTTGCTCAACCCCGGCCTGATGCCCCGGATCCTCGACGACCTGGCCCTGATCGCCCCGCCCCGCGAAGCGCTCGACGCCCACCGCGTCTCCCTGTGGAACCGCGTCGCGGAGGTCTGGCGCGAGGACGACGAATTCCGACGGGCGGTCCTCCGCTACGCCACGCGATCCGAGCAAGCCGACGCGGTCGTTACCGCCCTCTGGCCCGAGGTCGTCTACCCGCTGATCGAGCGCGCCCACTGGCAGCGCACGTCGCGGCCCCGGCTCGAGGCACTCTGGGACTACCTGGTCGGCAACCTGCTCCGCCTCCCCGTGCCCGGCGTCCAGCTCGACCGGATGATGATCATCGCCATCCCGATCGAGGTCGCCGAGCAGCTCGATGAGGACCTCTACGCGATCGGGGACGACACCCGGCTCGCCGAGGCCTGGGAGGAGGCGAGCCCCTCCGAGAGCCGGGAGACCGTGGACCGGCGCCCATTCTGGGTGGGGAGCTCGATCCCCCGAGAAGCGGCGCCATCGGACGACGACGCCCCACGCCCCAGGCCGAGGATCCCGCTCTCCCCGGCCGACCCGTTCCTTTTCACCCAGAACAGCGTCCGCAATCTATGGGAAGAGGCCATGGATGCACAGGCCCGATCCGGCCGGCCCGTCGTGGTCCACCGGTTGATTCCCGTCGGGCCGTACGAGCTGTCGGTCATCCCGACGCGCCGGGGCCAGTCGGCCGTCCGGGTGGTCCTGCAAGGGATGTCTCAGGGGAAGCAGATCGAGATGTTCACCCCACTATGCCCCGGGAGGACCCCCGCCTCGCGCACGGCGGTCGCCATCTGGATCTACCAGGACGCGAGCATGGCAGCCGTCTACCTCGACTTCCATTCCAAGGAACGTTACATCCTGTGGCACGCCCCGGATTCCCATCAGTTCAACTACGACTACGTCGAGGAGCTTAAGATCCGACTCTCGACCATGAACCTGGAGATCCCCGATTGTCTCGACGGGGTTCTTTCCAAGAAATAACGAGATGACGCGCCCGACACCACCGGCCTCGGGTCCGGCCCCGGAGGCCCTTCTCCCGGAAGCGACTGTGTTGAAACCTGGTGTTCCGGGCTCGTCGATTCTCGCGGAAATCCCCGGATGTCAACGCAGTCGCTTCGGGGCCATCGGACTACAGGGTGCGGGAACAAAACCGCTCGGGGTGACGCCCCGGGACGAAGAGGGCATAACTGACTGGAGGAGATCAGGCTGGGCACAGACCGCACTGTGCTTGGCCCGCGTCGGACCGACGACACCGGCCCACCCTCAGGGGATGCCTCCGGCCGTCTGGCGATTGGATCGGCTCTGATGCTGTCGCACTCTTTCGCTCCCGAACATTTGTCACCATCGGCCCGCGAACGCGTACCAAAGCTGGCGAAACACTTATAGTTGTCGACATCAATCTTGCTGATCACGTCCCCCCGCGGCCTGGCGAACGCCGATGGACGGCCGGTCATCGCGACCTGGTCGATCTTCGAGCCGAAGGTCCGGGATGCCTCCAACCGCTCCTCTTCAACATCCTCTCACAACATGCCGCCGAGGCGAGCGACACGACCCGCCGAGGGGCGGTCGAGGCCGGCGATCACGCGACTTCTCAGCCGGCGTCATTGGCATCGGCCAGTGGAGTCGCCGGGGCCTCCGTCTCGGGGCAGCCGGCGTCGAG
>JBKQHM010000602.1:0-13783 GCA_052148775.1 Isosphaeraceae bacterium
TGATCGATTCCTTGCCGATCGCGAGGGACGAGGTGGTCAGCGTGGCCGTATCGTTGGTGAGCGTGGCCTGGCCGAGGTCGTCTCCGCTGCCGTCGTAGAAGGTCACGGTGCCGGTGGGCGTGCCCGAGCCGGAGGTGACATTGACGACGGCCGTCAGCGTGACCGCCTGGAGGCCGAAGGGATTGGTGTTGGAGACCGAGAGCGAGACGGTCGTCGATCCCTCGTCAACCACCTGGGTGACGGCCGAGGAGTTGGTGGCCGTGAAGTTGGTGTCGCCCTGGTAATCCGCCGTGATCGAGCTGCTGCCGATGGGCAGGGTCGCGGTGGAGTACGAGGCGACGCCGTCGGAGAGGGTCCCGGTGCCGAGCTCGGTCGAGCCGCTGTAGAAGTTGACGGTTCCCGTGGGCGTGCCCGCGCCGGGGCTGACGGCCGCGACCTTCGCGGTCAGGGTCACGCTCTGGCCGGAGAGGGATGGGTTCGGGCTGGTGGTGAGCGTCGTGGTCGAGGACGCCTGGGCGACCGTCACCGTGACCGGCGAGGTCGTGGTGCTGGTGGCGAAGTTCGTGTCGCCCTCGTAGGTCGCCGTGATCGAGTTGCTGCCGGTGTTCAGCGAGGTGGTGCTGTACGTGGCGACGCCGGAGGAATTCAGCACGCCGGTGCCGGCGTCGGTCCCGTTGATGAGGAACTCGACGGTGCCGGTGGGCGTGCCGGTGCCGGTGGTGGTCGGCGCGACGGTGGCCGTCAGCGCGACCGACTGGCCGAAGACCGGCGAGGTGGTGACGGGGCTGACCGTCGTCGTCGTGGCGGCCAGGGCGGTCAGGACGACGGAGTTGTTGTTGGGTCCTCCGGTATAGCTGATCGAGAACGTGGTGCCGGAGACCGTGAGCGTCGCCCCCTGGGCCAGGCCGGCGAAGGTGCCCGTGATCGCCGAGGTGCCGGTGTTGTCGATGATCGTGAACTGCTCGTCGGGCGTCGGGGTGAATCCCGAGCCGAGAGTGGTGCTGAGCGTCGCGCTGCCGAGGTTGATGGTGCCCGCGGCTTGCAACTGGCTGTAGTTCGTGCCGGCGTCGGAGCCGTTGATGGTCGCGTCGAAGGTCGAGGTGGAATTGAGCACGGCATCGCCGGTGTCGGTGAGGATGCCGGTGGAGGTCGAGGAGTCGCCCGGGCTGAGGGTGCCCGCCGTGGTGGTGATCTCGCTGACGTTCCCCGCACCGCCGAGGGTGGCGCCGGAGTTGACCGCGACGTTGCCGACGGTGCCGTCGACCAGGAGCTTGCCGGCGTCGGTCGTCGCGCCCAGGGTGCCGCTGTCGCCCGTCAGGTCGAGGATGCCGGCGCCCTGCTTGATCACGCCGCCGGTGCTGGTGATCACGCCCGACATCGTCAGGGTCGCCCCGGTGTTGTCGACCGTCACGGTCCCCCCCGAAGTGGCGCTGAACGTGATCGGGATGCTCAGCGTCGCGCTGCTGGTGGTGTTGGTCTGCGAGGAGTCGACGCCGCCACTGAGCGTCACGGCGTTGCCGCCGATCACGTAGCCGTCGTCCTGGATCAGGATCGAGGTGAGGTCCAGGTTGGTGAGGTCGTTGGTGCTTTGCTCCTCGGAGGTGGCCGACAAGGCAGGGAAGACCACGTCATAGCCGGTGGTCGGGACGGTGCCGTTGGCCCAGTTGGCCGTGTCGGACCAGTTGTCGTTGCCGTTGCCGGTGTCGCCGCCGGTCCAGGTGGCCGTGGGGACGGCGACGGCGGTCAGGACCACGGAGTTGCTATTCGTGCCGCCGACGTAGCTGATAGTGAACTGCTGGCCCGAGACGGTGAGCGTCGACCCCTCGGTCAGGCCGGCGAAGGTGCCGTTGATCGTCGAGGTGCCGGTATTGTTGACGATCGTGAAGGTCTCGCCGCCGGTCGGTGTGAATCCCGAGCCGAGCGTGACGTTGAGCGTGGCATTGGCGAGGCTGATGGCGCCCCCGGCCTGCAACTGGGTGTAGTTCGTGCCGGCCGTGGAGCCGTCGAGGGTCACGTCGAGGGCGGAGTTGGCGTCGAGGGTGAGGGCGCCGGTGTCGGTCAAGGTCCCGGTGCCCGAGTCGCCCGGGCTGACGATGGCAGCCGTGGTGGTGATCGAGCTGACCGTCCCCGTGCCGGCCAGCGTCGTGCCGGCGTCCGCCTGGACGGCGGCGACGGTTCCGTCCACGTGCACCGCCCCGGCGCTGATCGTAGTGGTCCCGGTGTAGGTGTTGGTGGCCGTCAGGTCGAGCACGCCGGCGCCCAGCTTGGTCAGCCCGTCCGAGCCGGAGATCACCCCGTTCATGACGAGGGTCGCCGCCGACTGGTCCACCGTCACCGATCCCGCGCTGGTGCCGAGATCGACGGGGAGACCGAGCGATGAGCTGCCCGTGGTCTGCGAGGAGTCGATCGTGTCCATGTCCACGGCGTTGCCGGTGATCGTGTAGCCGCTATTCTGGATGGACAGCGAGTTATAGCTGGTATTGGCGGTGGTGTCGTTTGTGTTGGTCTGGCTCGCGGCCGGCACTCCGCTGGGAAAGACGATGTCATCCCCGGCGGCCGGTATGATCGCGTTCACCCAGTTGGCCGTGTCGGACCAGTTGTAGGTCGTCGCCGTGGTGGCCCCCGACCACTGCACCGTCGAGAGGACGACCCGCGATTCCAGCGGCTCCAGGTTCAACCCCAGCGATCGCCGGCCCCTCCTCTGACCACCGCGTCGCCCTCGTGATAATCCGCCGAGCTTCCCGTCTTTGAAGCGTCCAGCCCCGAACTCCATGGCCCATCCTCCAGTTGGGAAGAAGCAATAACTCCCTGCCTCATTAAATGCGTCCAACAGCCGGGCCAAAGTCCACTCAAGTTCCCCGACTTTCCCATCCCCCTCTCGCTCAACCCGTGCACAGCGACTAATCGTACCGAACAAATGCATTATAGCGTGCATGGACTTGCGGTCAATCGCGCGGATTTCGGTGCGTCAGGGGGAAGTGTCTGGTGTGTGACGGTGGAGTCGGTTATGTAGCCGGGGGGTCTAATGGCGGTGGAGTGATGTGCGTGGAGACGACGGGGGACGCGGAAAAGGAGGGGTTGGATCTCGGGGCGAGGCTTCCGGTCGCGCCTTGCGAATGGGTTCACCGGGCGGGATCCCATTGACGGCCACTTTTGCCATCCTGCTTTTTTCCCTTGCATCACACCCGGAGAAAGGGGTTGAATGAATTCAGGACGGTTCGGGCCGGTCGCTCCCGCCGAGGAAGTGAGCGGCGGTCGGCTCTCGGAATGAGCGTCCTCTTGTCGTGCCGGTAGCCGGCCGGTCGGCTCCGGAGCCTCTCCCCATCGAGGTCATGGTTTTCGAACGCTTGAACCTCTTCAGAAAATGAGACACCGATGAAAGGACGTCAATGGGCCTTTTCGTTCCTGTCCGCGACCGTCGCGGGGCTGATGGCGATCGGCTGCTCCGGCGGTGGCGGCGGGGACGACAAGCCGCGCGAGCCGGTCTCGGGGACCGTGACGCTCGATGACCAGCCCCTGACCGAGGGCATCATCCTCTTCGCCCCCGTGGGCAACGCGGCGGAGGCGGTCGCCTCGGCGACGGGGAAGATCGAGGACGGCAAATTCTCGATCCCGCGCGAACAGGGGCCGGTCCCGGGCAGCTACAAGGTCTCGATCACCGCGGCGAATCTGCCGGAGGGTCGCGTCAAGATCGACCTCAAAAAGTCGAAGAAGAAGGCCGCGACCAAGCAGGAAACGATCCCGGCGAAGTACAATTCCCAGACCACGCTCAAGGTCGACATCCCCAAGGGGGGCAAGAGCGACCTGAGCTTTTCGCTGCAATCGAAGTGAGCGGCGGCTCGCCGAAGATCGTCGAGCATCTCGATGGGGTCGGTCGCGGTGGCCGGCGGATCCGCGACGGGCGCGGATCCCACCTTGCCGGCCACGCCGATCGCTCACCCTCCGGGGTTGACGGGGACTGACATGGAGGCCATGGCCGCCGGGGTGTGGCGGGCGGCCCATTCGCCGTCGAGTCGGCCGACTGTATCCTCCTCCTCGCCTTCGGGCCGGCCGCCGGCCCGGCCGAAGGCCAGGTACAAAGCCGGCATCAGGACCAGGTTCAGGACGGTCGAGGTGACCAGGCCGCCGAGGATGACGATGGCCATCGGGTGCTCGATCTCGTGGCCCGGTTTGTTGCCGGCCCAGGCCAGCGGGACCAGCGCCAGGCCGGTGGCCAGTGCGGTCATCAGGATCGGGGCCAGCCGCTCCATCGAGCCTCGGATGACCAGGTTCAGGCCGAAGGGTTCCCCCTCCTCGAGCTCGAGGTGGCGATAGTGGCTGACCAGCATGATGCCGTTGCGCGCGGCGATGCCCAGGACGGTCACGAAGCCCACCAATGAGCCGAGCGACAGGACGCCGCCGCCGATGATGGCGCCGACCACGCCGCCGATCAGGGCGAAGGGGAGCGTCAGGGCGACCAGGGCGGTCAGCCGCATCGAGCGGAAGTCGGCGTGGATGATCAGGAGGATACCCAGGAGCGAGAGCCCGGCCAGGGCCATCAGCCGACGGCTCGACTCCTCCCGCGCCGCGTACTCGCCCAGGAACTCGGGGTGGTACTCGCGGGGGAAATCCAGCTTCTTGACCGCCTCCGCGACTTCGCGGGCCACGCTCCCCAGGTCCCGGCCGGTCACGTTGCAGGTCACGTCGATCCGCCGCGAGGCCCCCTCGCGTTTGATCTCGTTGGCCGCCGGCACCAGGGCGATCTCGGCGACGTCCGAGAGCGGCACGTGCGTCCCCAGGGGGGTCTCGATCGGCAGCGAGCTGAGTTTGGACACGTCGTTGCGAACCTCCTCGGTCCCCCAGATGAACACGTCGAAGATCTTCTGCTCGCGGTACAGCTCGCCGACCTTCAGGCCCTTGACCAGGGTGGTCGCCGCGCGTCGGACGTCGCCGGCGGTCAGCCCGAGCCGCGCCGAGGCTTCCGGGCGCAGCCGCACGTCCAACTGGGGGACCAGCAACTGCGGCTCGACCTTCAGGTTCGCCACCCCCGCAATGGGCTCCATCACCTTGGCCACCTCCTGCGCCTTGGCGCGGAGGACCGTCATGTCCGGCCCGAAGAGCCGCACGACGACCGTGGCCCCGGCGCCGGTCAAGACCTCCTTGATCCGCTCCTTCAAGTAGGTCTGCACGTCCTTGTAGAGGCCGGGGTAGCCGTCGACAACTCCCTGGACCTTCCCCAGGATCGCGGCATGGTCGCCCTTCGGGTCGACGCTGATCCAGAGCTCGGTGAAGTTCGGGCCGACGACCTCGTCGGCGACCTCGGCCCGGCCGATGTGCGAGCCGAAATTGCGGACGCCGGGCACGCCGCGGAGTTCCTTGCTGACGTTGACCGTGACGCGCCGCATGGCCTCAAGGGAGGTGCCCGGTTTCTCGATCCAGTGCATGAGGAAGTCGCTCTCCTGGAAGTCGGGGAGGAATTCCTGCCCCAGGCCGTAGAGGCCCCAGCCGGTGGCGACGAAGGCGCCGGCGAGGATGAAGAGGGCCCAGCCGGGGCGCCGGGTCAGCGGCGGCAGGATCGCGCCGTACATCGCCTTGAGGACCCTCACCAGCGGCGACTCGCGCCGACGCTCCGATGCCCCGGTCAGGAGCAGGAGCGACAAGGCCGGGGTGACCGTCAACGCGACCAGGAGCGAGGCCAGGATCGCCAGCACGTAGGCCAGGGCCAGCGGCCGGAAGAACGATCCCGACAGCCCTTCGAGGAAGAAGACGGGCACGAAGACCAGGATCACGATCAGGCTGGCATAGACCACGGCGCTGCGGACCTCGAGCGAGGCGTCGAGGACGACCCGGAATGCCGACCGCGGCCGGGGCGAGGCGCGATTGAGCCGCAGCCGCCGCACGATGTTCTCGACATCGATGATCGCGTCGTCGACCACCTCGCCCATCGCGATCACCAGGCCGGCGATGACCATCGTGTTGAGGGTGGCGCCCATGGCGGTGAGGACCAGGGTCGCGGCGATCAGCGACAGCGGGATCGCCGTCAGGCTGATCACGGCCGTCCGCCAGTCGAAGAGGAAGCTGACGAGGATGATGATCACCAGCCCGCAGCCGATGATCATGGCCTCGGAGAGGTTGTCCAGCGACCGCTCGATGAAACCCGCGGGGCGGAAGATGGTCGGGTCGATGTCGACGCCCTTGAGGCCCGGCTTGAGCGCCTCGAGGGCCTTCTCGACTTCCTTGGTCACTTGCAGGGTGTTGCCCGTCGGCTGCTTCTCGACGATCAGGAGCAGGCCCTCGCCGTCGTTGATCACGGCGTCGCCGATGGGGGGCGGGAAGCCGACCTTGATCTCGGCGACGTCGCCCAGGCGCAGCGGGGCTCCGTTGCGGAAGGCCACGGTCATCTTGGCGAGGTCCTCGGGGTCCTCGATCGCCGCGCTGTGGCGGACGGCGATCCGCTGGTTGGGCATGTCGACGAACCCGCCGCCGGAGACCACCGACGCGTCGGTCACCGCCTTGACGACCGTGTCGAGGGTCACCGCGTTGAGCCGGAGCCGGTCCGGGTCGACGAGCACCTGGTACTGCCGGTCGCGCTGGCCCCAGATCGCCACGTTCGCCACGCCCGGGATCGACATCAGCCGCGGGCGGATCGTCCACTTCGCCAGCAGGGTCAGGTCCATCTGCGAGAG
Source organism: Isosphaeraceae bacterium (assembly GCA_052148775.1). Lineage (GTDB taxonomy): Bacteria > Planctomycetota > Planctomycetia > Isosphaerales > Isosphaeraceae > CAVZRC01. The sequence goes on from JBKQHM010000602.1 coordinate 6,666, forward strand.
CGTCTTGGACGAGACGCCGATCTTGAGCAGCCGGCTGGTCGAGGAGAGCGGCGAGAGGATCACCGGCTTCGACGCCGCCGCCGGCAGCCGCGACGCCTCGACCGCCAGCCGCTCCTGGACCACCTGGCGGGCCGACATCAGGTCGGTCCCCTCCTTGAGGATCAGCACCACGCTGGAGAGCCCCAGCACGGACTTCGACCGGATCGTCTTGAGCCCGATCGTGCCGTTGAGCGCGTTCTCCAGCGGCACGCTGATCAGGCTCTCGACCTCCTCCGTCGACAGCCCTGGCGCCTCGGTCTGGATCTCGACGAGGGGCGGGGCGAACTCGGGGAAGACGTCCAGGGGGGCGTTCCTCGCCTTCTGGATGCCCACGATCATGAGCACCACGGCCAGGGCCAGCACCAGCACCCTCATCCGCAACGACGTCGAGACGATCCAGTTCATCATGGTCTTTTGTCCGTGGTCCGTGGTCCGATGTCCGGGGTCAGTCCTGTGGATCGCCGAGGCCGTACTTCGATGCCCCGGTCTGGGATTGAGGTCGTGAAGGCATCCGTCTTCAATTGCCACTCGCTGCTACTTCTGGCCGCCGAACTCGGCGCCGTAGAGCTCGGCGGCGGCCTGGCTGACGACCTTGGCGCCGGGCTTGAGGCCGCCGGAGAGCGCGGCGAGGTCGCCGACGACGCGGTCGACGAAGACGCGACGGCGCGAGTAGACGTGCGGCGCGATGTTCTCGTAGACCCAGGTGCCGCCGAGCGCGTCGCGGATCAGGGCGGATCGCGGGACGGCCAGGCTGTCCTCATCGCCGCTCAGGGGGAGCGTGACGCCGACGCGCTGGCCGGGCCGGAGGGCACGGTCGTGGTTCTCGACCTCGTAGAAGAGGAAGACGGTCGCCGCCAGGGGGTCGCCCGCGGGCGGGGCGGGGACGGGCCGCGCGGGGCGGACATTGACCCCTGGGGCGGCGGACAGGCCGCCGACGCCCGCCGGCTTGTCGGCCGCCAGCCGGTCCAGGTCGCCGACATAGACCGGCACCTTGACCCAGATCGGGTCCAGCTCGGCCACGTCGAACAGCAGGGCGCCGGCCGGGACCGGCTGGCCGATCTGCGCGTGGAGGTTCTGGAGCACGCCCTTGACCGGCGCGTTGAACGTCAGCGTGGTCATGCCGCCGCCCGCGTTGGGGTCGCCGGCGATCTTGCGGATCTCGTCGCGACGCTCCTCGGCGGCGCGCAGCGCCGTCTGCGCCACGTCGTACTGCGCCTTGGCGTCGATCAACGAGGCGGCGGGCATCAACTTCTGGTTCACGGCCTCCTCCGATCGTTGCAGCGCGGTCTGGGCGATCTTGAGCTGCTCCTCGGCCGACTTGACCTGGCCGTCGGCCTCCTTCTGGAGGGGCTGGAGGGTGGCGCGGGCCTCGGGCGAGAGGATCGGCCTGACGACGAAGATGGGCTGCCCTTGCTTGACCTGGGCGCCCGGCATCGGGACCTTGGCGCCCGGGGGCGCCTCGACGGTCCCCAGGAAGGGTGAGGCGACGCTGATCAGCCGGCCGGGGGGGATCATCACCTCGCCGCCGTAGCTGATCGCGCGCGGCACCGGCTGCCGCTTCGCCTCGACCACGATGACCCCCAACCGCTCCTCGGCCTTCGCCGTCAGCTCCAGCTTGGCCAGGTCGGCTTCCTTGACGGCCCCGGTCACCTTGGACGGCGCCCCCGCCTTCGCATCCGCCGCGTGCGACGCGCCGGCCGCCGCCTTGGGCGCCGCCGGCTGGCAGCCGGGCTGCGGCCCGCACGCCATCGAGACCAGGGCGCCGAGCATCAGCAGCCGGCCGTTTGTCCTAGATCGCATAACGATTGGATTGCGCACATACGGGGAACCCCCCCTGGCCCCCCCAGCGTTAGGGGGGGACGGGACACGCTCCAGCATCCCCCCCTTACCAAGGGGGGGTTCGGGGGGGTGCTTTCGCATCAGCTTCCGCGCGTGCGCAAACCAAGCGTGAACCGCTCTCGATCGCATCATTGGCTTGATCCCCCTCGTATCCGATTCCGACTCGCGGATTGCTGGTCGGTAAGAGCCTATCCCGTCAGGAAAATTCGTAGGGTGGGTGAAACCCACCATGTCCATAACAAGTCAGCAATTTGGTGGGTTTCACCCACCCTGCGGGGACGGGCTCTGAGCAGGTCGCTCATTGTACCCCGACCCCTTGCCCGATCGCCAAGGATCGCGTCCGATCGGGCGGGGCCGCTCGCCGTATGACGACTCACGGGTCACCTCCGTCCGGGCGATGGGAGGGCAGCACGAGTGTGACGCGCGTCCCGCCTTCGAGGTCGCTGTCGATCCCGAGCCGGCCGCCGTGGGCTTCGGCGATCGATCGGCAGATGGCCAGTCCGAGGCCGCTCCCCTCGGTCTCCGGGCTCCGGGAGGGATCGACGCGGTAGAAGCGGTCGAAGACGTGGGGCAGGTGGTCGGCCGGGATGCCGATTCCTGTGTCGGCGACGGTGACGCGGACCTGGCCGTTGTGCGCCTCGCCGCGCACGGCGACTGCGCCGCCGGCGGGCGTGTACTTGATGGCGTTGTCGAGCAGGTTGAAGAAGAGCTGGCGCAGCCGGTCCGCGTCGCCCCGGACGGGACAATCCCCCGTGAGATCGAGGTGCAGGCCCACCCCCTTCTCCTGGGCCGCGACCTGCATGTGCTCGCCCACCTCGCCGACCAGGTGATCCAGGCGGAGCGGCCGGATCTCGCCGGCGCCCAGGCCCGCGTCCTCGCGGCAGAGGAACAGGAGCTGGGAGACGAGCCGGGTCAGCCGCTCCATCTCCTCGAGCAGGTCTTCGAGCACCCGGCCGTCGCGCTCGGGGGATCGCGGCGAGCGGAGTGCGACCTCGGCCTCGGTCCGCATCGCGGCCAGCGGGGTGCGCAGCTCGTGGGCGGCGTCGGCGGTGAATCGCCGGACCTCCTCGAAGGAGCGCTGGAGTCGTTCGTTCATCGCGGTGTATGTCCGGGCCAGGCCGCCCAGCTCGTCCCGGGCGCCGGCCTCCTCGAGGCGGCGATCCAGCCGGTTTGAGGTGATCTCGGCCGCCGTGGCGGCCATCCGATCGATGGGGGCCAGGGCCTTGCGCGCGAGCCAGTATCCGCCCCCGAGGGTGCAGGCCAGGGCGATCGGGCCGACCGTGACGAGGACGGTCACCAGCTCGCCCAAGGCTTGCCGGTTGGGGGCGAGGGTGGCGGCCACCTGGACCCGGAGCCAGCCCGACGGGCCGGGGACGATGCGGCTGGCCAGGCGGACCAGCCCCGGCCCGTCGATCGTGACCTCTTCGATCGCCAGGCCGTCACCGCCATCCGGCCGGGCCGCGGGGCTCGGCAGGCCCTCCGGCCCCAGGCCCGCGCTGCGGAATAGCGGCTCGCCCCCGAGGGTGCTCACCTGGCACGCGTAGCCGTCGACCTGCGAGAAGCGAAGCCCGAGCGCTCCGGGCAGGTCCGAGAGGCTCGCGGCCCGGCCGACCTCGTCGCTGACCTCCGCTATCTCCTCCCGCAGCGCGGCATCGCTGAGGGCCAGCAGGTGGTGCCGCATCACCAGGTAGACCGCCACGCTGAATCCGGCCAGGATCGCCGACAGCACGATGCCGTACCACGCGGTCAGTCGCCATCGGATGCTGAGGTTCGGCCGTCTCACGAACTTTCCCTCAAGACGTAGCCCACGCCCCGGACCGTCTGGATCATCGCCGTGGGGCCGATCCGGTCCACCTTCTTGCGCAGCGCGTTGATGTAGACGTCGATGATCCGCGTCATCGCCCCGGTCGTCTCCTTCCAGACGTCCCGGGCGATCATGTCGCGGGTGACGGTTTCATTCTTGTGGCGGATGAGGTACTCCAGCAATTCGTACTCGCGCCTGGTCAGCTCGAGCTCGACTCCGGCCCGTGTCACGCGACGGCCGACGAGGTCCACGGTCAGGTCGCCGGCCCTCAGGACCAACTCGCGGCCCGAGTGGTCGCGCCGCAGCAACGCGCGGAGCCTGGCGAGGAACTCGGCGAAGGCGAACGGCTTGACCAGGTAGTCGTTGGCGCCCTCGTCCAGGCCCTGGACACGGTCCTCGACGGCGTCGCGCGCCGAGAGGATCAGAATCGGCTTGGAGAAGCCCCGGGTCCGCAACTCGCGGAGCAGACTCATCCCGTCCCGGCCCGGCAGCATGAGGTCCAGCACGATCGCGTCGACCAACTCTCCGGTCGCCTTCGCCAGGCCCTCCTCCCCGGTCGAGGCCGTGGCGACATCGTAGCCTTCGGCCTCCAGGCCGCGGCGCAAGCTGTCCAGATGTCGCTGCTGATCTTCCACCACGAGGACTCTTCCCATCAACGCCTCCCCCGCGGCCCGCGAGCCACGCTCGGCATGCCGTCGCCGATGGTTGCGGTCCGAAAGCGAAGGCTGGCCTGGGATTCCGAGATCGTCACTTCCAGAGACCTCTCGCCGCATTCCATCGCGAATCGATGGAAGACGCTCTCCCATGATCGGTTCGGACCGGCCGGGATGCGCGAGCACTCCACCCGGATGATCCCGGCGGTGAGGATTCGACCCGGGAAACTCAAGTCTAACTTCCGTTTGTCTGGGCAACATGGGCACTTCGGTTAATTCTTCTTAATAGTGTGGTTCCTCGTTTTATGGCGCCGATAATCGAAATGCAGGCTGGAGACGCCCCGTGCAACGGCCGATACCGATGGACGCCGGATCCGACCGGTCCATCGATACCGTCACGGATCCCCAAGCAGGAAGCCATTACCCATGCGCGGATTATCCCGTTACTGTGCACTCGCGATCCTGGGCGGCCTGGGGGGCTTCTCCATTCAGGTCGATCTGGCTCACGCATCACCGGCTCAAGGCACGCCCGGTGATACGACGGCGGCCGGATCGACGGCCCGGCAACCCCAGGCGTCGTTCGGCGGGATTCGCAGTCCCATGAGTATGAGCGTTAATGGGACCTCGCCCGGCCCCGGATCGGCCCGTCCTGCGGCTCCCGTGGTGGCCGGGGCCCGTCGCATCGCCCCATCCACGGCGACATCACCGTCCTCATGGGCGGCCCAGGCCGGCATGCGAGGCCGGCCGAGCCCGAAGGGGGAGAGTTGGGCGAAGCCACCCGCGGCGGGCGTCGTCGCGGCGAGGCGGCCGGCCGGCGATGTCGCGCTCCGGCGAACGCAGGCGGGAGGGCCCGAGATGACGGCAGCCCCCCTGCCCGGCGGTCCCGCCCCGCCGTCCCCGGCGCCGGGTGCGCTGATGGCCGAGGCCACCGCGCTGGGCGGCCAGTCGATCAGCCTCCAGATGGCCCTCTACGGGGCGCTCACGAGCAACCCGGACCTGGTGTCCCTGCGACAGGGCAACCCGCTGGCGCCGTCCGCCGAGGCCGTCGAGGTCGCCCGGCACTTCCCCACGACGCTCAACCCGACCGTCTGGATCGACTACCGGCCGATCACCTTGATCCCGCCCGATACGTTCGGCAGCTCGAGCGTGGGCGGCAGCCGGGGCAGCTCCACGACGAGCAATCACGGGGGCTTCTACCATTACGGTCAGAACTACATCCTGGTCTCGATCCGCCAACCGGTCGAGCTGGGGCACCAGACCACCCACCGCCACCATATCGCCCAGGCCGCCTTCACCCAGCAGCAGTGGACCGTCTTGCAGGCCGAGCTGACCGCGCTGGTCCAGACCTACCGGTTCTTCCAGACGGCGGCCTACCGGCGCGATCGATACCGCCTGGCCCAGGAACTGGCCAACTTCAACGACCGGCTGCTCGAGACCCTGCGGCGCCAGCTCGAAGCCAGCCAGCCCGGCGTGACCGTGGCCGACGTCGCGCTGGCGCGGATCGAGAGCCAGGGGACGCGCGCGCTGATCAAGGCGGCGCGGCAGGATTACCTCACGGCCCTGGCCGACCTCCGCAACCAGATCGGCATCTCCGAGGAGGTGGCCGCCGCCGAGCCGTTCGGCGAGTTTACCCTGCCGTCGTACATCCCGCCGATCGACGAGCAGACCATGGTCCAGACGGCGCTGGCCAACCGGCCCGACATCATGGCCCTGAGGGCCCAGGTCGACGGGACCGCCTCGGCCATCAAGCTCGCCAAGGGGGATCGCATCCCGACGCCGGTCATCGGCCCGCAATACGGGATGGACGAGGCGGGCATCCAGTACGTCGGCCTGATCCTGGTCTCATCCCTGCCGGTCTGGAACAACGGCAAGCCGCTGGTCATCCAGCGCGAGGCCGAGCACCAGCGTGCCCGCGCGGCCGTGCACATGGCCCAGCAGCGGGCGATCGCCCAGGTCCGCGCGGCCGTCGCTCGATGGAACGGCGCCACCGATCTGGTCAACGACTCGGCCGGGCTGACCGAGGACCTGGCCAAGGAGGTCGCCTCCATGGAACGGCTCTTCGAACTGAGGCAGACCGACCTGACCCGGCTGATGCAGGCGCGTCAGCGGCTGATCCAGCTCGAGACCGCCCGGCTCGACGCCGTCTGGGCCGCCACGCAGGCCCAGGCCGACCTCCTGCTGGCCCTGGGTACGCCCTCGCTGATCCACGCCATGCTCGGCCAGGCCGAGAGCGACGCGACCACCGGATCCGCGATGCCGGCACCGGCGCCGACCTCATCGCCCGCCGCGCCGTCGGCGAGCATGCCCAACGCCGTCCGACGTTGAGCCAGGCGACGCCCTCACTCTTCCGGCCAGCTCGATCTTCGGCGGAGCCAGCCGATGAGCCGGCCCCCCGCCGTGCAAAGGCCGAAGCCCACCAGTCCCAGGCCCATGGCCGTCGCCACCAGGACCAAGGTGGCCACGTAATACGCCAAGATCTGGAGGGCCAACGAGCCGATCACCGGGTCGAGCAAGATCCAGAGCCAGACGGCCACCAAGGCGACGACGAGCATCATGCTCCGAATCCAGAACCGCCGTCGTCGCCGGCCGGGGTCGTGGGCTTGCGGGACATCGGCCTTCGCAAGACCCACATCGACCCGATGGAGATACGGGTCGTCGCCGGCTGCTGGGGTCGCTCGCTCCATGGGTACCCGGTCTCAAATTGGTGAAGGATGCTGGTGACGAGAGAAGGTTCCGTGCTACCCACCAATGACCAGTGACCAATGACCAATGACCAATGACCA
>JBKQHM010000603.1:0-2941 GCA_052148775.1 Isosphaeraceae bacterium
GTCCGATACCCTCTCGCTGATGATGTCCACGACCACCCACCAGTATAAGAAAGCGGTAAAGTGGCTCTCGTCCCTTGCCGGTGAGGACCCGGAAAAACTGGGTGTTGCGCTGCTCGAGGCGGGCATGGACCTCTCCGGCGTGCCGCTCGATACTCTCCTTGCCCGCGACACCAAGATCTTCACATGGGTGTTGGCGATCACCGGCGAGCCGCTGCCGTAGAGGATCAGGCGGTACTCATCGGTCACCAGTGAGAGCCCGCTGTTGCCCAGGTTGATGACGAGCTGATCCGTGGCACTGTTGTAGGTGATCTTGCCCGAGAGGCTGATGAACTGCTGCTTGGTGCCCGGGGCGACGCCCAACTCCTCGAGCTGGACGGTGTTCCCGTTGAGCGTGCTGGGGTCGATCGGGCCACTGAAGGTCACGTCGATCGTCAGCGGGGTCTGGTTGGTGCCCGCCTCCCCGCCGACGGTGTAGAACGGCACCGTGGTCGAGCCGGTCGTCGAGGCCGTGCTGGGCTCGGTGGCCGAAACGGCCGTGACCTGTGGCGGGTGCAGATTGACGTACTGATAGGCCCCGATGTCGATGAATGGGTTGCTGCCGTAGCCGACGCTGGGCGCACCCGGGTCGGGGACGCGGATGTAGCCCAGGATGTCACGGACGCCGCTCACCGGTACGTAGTTGTAAGTCCCGCCGTTCGAGGAGGGCCCGGAATACCCGGCGGTATTGGTCGTCAGGGTCGGGTTCCACTCGTCGGGGAAGCTGAAGTATCCCGAGCCAGGCAGGGTGACGATCTGGCGAGAGTCGGCGGAGCCGATCTGGAATCCGAAGTTGAAGAAATTCGCGTACTCTCCGGTCAGGTCTGACTTGCCCGGGACCTCATTCGACGGGAGCGTGGTCGGGTCGGTGCGGACGCCGGTCGCCTGGCCGCCGGAGAGGGTGAGGTTGGTGCTCGGATAGATCGCGTTGCCGCTGGCCAGGGGCCCGATCTCGCTCCGGCCCGCGTCGATCGCCGGCGAATTCGGCTCGAGCTCGAAGTCCTCCTGGTTGGCGGTGTACCCAGCCCCGACCGGACCGACGAAGTCGGGATTGGCGTAGATGGCGCCGATATTCCCGAGGAAATCGCCATCGTTGGTCGTCGAGTTGACGTTCTGGGCGTTGTTGTAGAAGAGGTTGTACTGGAGCTGGCCGAACTGGTTCTGGCCCAGGAGGTCGACCGCGATATTGCTCGATCCGTCGAAGATGTCGTTCATCGCCAGCACTTCCACGCCGGCGTCGTTATTCGTGCCGTCGAAGGCCGGCGAGATCGTCTGGATGGCGGTCGTGTCGTTGAAGAACGTGCAATTCTGGATGATCGCCTGGTAGACACTCGGGCCGGTGGTGTCGTCGCCCTGATCGGAATTGATGTGCACGCCCTGGTTGGAGTTGGAGATCGTGTCGTTGTACATGTACAGGAACACGGGCTCGCCGTCCAGGCTGGCTCGGGTCGTGCTGGGGAACGGCTGGGGGAAAGCCGTGCCGCTGTTAGCCGGGACAGTGGCGACCAGGGCCTGGAGGGCCTCCGGGTGGACGAAGACGGCGGCGTCGGAGAAGTCGGCGAGGTTCGAGTCGGAGATGGTCAGCGACATCGGCGAGTTGAGCTGCGTACCCGGCCCGGCATAGCCGGCCAGGGTGCCCTGCCAGCCCAGTTCGTAGCCGCTGTTCGTCGTCGTCGTGGACTGATCGATGATGCCGCCGCCCTGGACCTCGATGCGGGTCATGTAGGAGATGTCGGCGTTATCGATGATGCTGCCGTCGAACGGATCGGTCGGGTCGTACTCGGTCATCGAGTTGCCGCCGATGTAGATGTAGCCGCCGTCCCCGGGCAAGGGCGTGGTCAGGCCCTGTCCGGAGTACTGGCCGAGCGTGTTCTGGGTCGGCCAGCTATTGAAGATGTCGAACATCTTGACGCCGCGGACGGTGGTGCCGACCGTGTCATCGCGGAGGGACGTCATGATCACCGGCACGCGCTGCTGGCCGGTCGTCTGATTGCCCGGGATTCCCAGGATCCGGATCTCGGAGTAGGCACCGGGATCGACGAGCGGGCTGGAGGGCGGGTCGACACCGTCGTCCACACCGACGATGAAGCCTGCACCCGCGTTCTCGGATGCCCCGGTCCCGGTCGAGCCGTTGAGGTCGCTCGAGAGCGTGCTCGGTCCGGAATCGTTGGGCACCTCGTCGCTGAGCAGCTTGACGATCACGGACTGGCCGGGGCTGGGGATCGTCTCGCCGTCGGCGAGCAGCGTCCCCGGCAGTGCGCTCTGGATGGTGAGCGTGACGGCCGGCGAGGGTTCGGCGGCGTAGGCGGTGGTGTTGATCGTCGGTACGCCGGCCTCATCGAGCCCACCGATGCCGGCGAATCCGTTCTCGAAGGCGCCACCGAGGACGACCGTACCTCGCAGCACGTAGGTGAGATCGGTCGCGTCCCAGACTGCGTTGACGGTCTGGTTGGCGTAGCCGGGGCCGGCGATGGCCTCGACCGGGCCGACGTAGTTGTAGTTATTGGTCGCGTCGAGCCTGTAGACGCGGTCGGTGACCACGGACAGGCCGTCGATGCCGTTGCCCGTCATGACGTTGCCGCGGAAGAAGGGGGCACCGGATTCGAGCGGCGTGAGGGGATTGCCGGCCATCAGACCATTGGGCTCGATCTGCATCGCCGCGTCGAAGTTGTTGTAGAAGTTGTCGTTCGTGATGTAGACGTGGGTGCCCAGGTTCGTCAGTGCGGTCGGCGGGAGGGAGAAATCCGTCTGGAGGGTGATGAACGCCAGGACCGACTGAGAGGGGATCGTGAACCGCCGGGTGTTCACCGAACCGCCGCCGTACTGGAATGTCGCATCGTTGATGACGGCGACGGCACCGCTCTGGATCCCCACGCTGCCCCACATGGAGGGCGTGAGAGTCCTT
>JBKQHM010000604.1:0-5248 GCA_052148775.1 Isosphaeraceae bacterium
ATCAGCCCTTGCATGCGAACGATCACCGTGCCCGACTGCGAGGCCCCTGCCCGGAGGTGATTCGTGGGGATGTACTTGATGTCGATCACGCCGCCTCCCTGGTTGAAGGCGATGGCTCCTCCCGATCCACCGTCGAGTTGGCTCGACGGACCCGACGACGTGGTGACCGTGTAGGCGGGGGTCGAATAGACCCCGCCCGATACGCCTCCCGGGTCGATCAGAAACTGCAACTGCGACGGCAAGCCGTTATCCAGCGTACTCGGGTCATTGGAGGCGACGTTGGGCAGATTGGTGATATTGGCGAAGAGCACGGTACCCGACTGGAGTGCGTTCGCGGCGAACAGGCTGAACAGGCCGGCATTCTGGCCGGCGAGCGGGTCCAGGGTCGTCGGCGTGGCGGTCGGGTCGGCGGGCGGGAAGAGCAGGATCTGGGCACGCCCGTTGAGCGACTGATTCGACGTCACGTTCCGGCCGTCGCTGTAGATGTGGATGGTAGCCGACTGATTCGAGAACCGGGGCGCACCCACCGAATAATGACCGACGAATTCCGCCCAGAACGTCTCCCGATGAAGCTCGGACGGGGTCATTTGCGGGACCGAATAGGTGCCCGGCGGATAGGTCACGCCGGCCACCGTGGTCGGCGTCGTGGTAGTGATCGGCGCGTAGAGCGTCTTGGCCAGTTGTTGCAGCAAGCTCTGGCTCACCCAGCCCGGTGTGCCGGCGGACGAACTTCGGGAGGACGCGTCATGGCCGGTATCGGAGCGGGTCGGCGCCTTCTGCTCGACGAGGTTCAGGTAAGGCCCCCTGGAATCGCCATGCCCCTGGGCGCCACCCACGACGTGCAAGGCCGACAGCAGGTCGCGCACCTCCAGGCCCTCGAGGCAGGGGCGGTATCTCCTATTTCGTTGGTCACTAGTCATTGGTCACTAGTCATTGGTTATTGGTTATTGGTTATTGGTTATTCACTCTCGATCGTTGGTCATTGAATGGCCCGAGTCAGGTGGGATGCATCGGATGCCGAGACTGCGCTCGCATCCCGAACCGCGCCCGATCTCTGGGAGAGGTTACCAATGACCAATGACAAATGACTGATGACCAATCACGGCAAGACCCGTTCGCCGACGGCCGTATTGAGGTCCAGGATCGCCCGGCGGTGACGCACCATCGAGTCCCGATACTGCTTGACGACGTCGTTGAATGCGAGCTGGGCGTCGAGGAAATCCAGGATGCTGGCCGCGCCGGTCTCGTAGAGCTTCCGCGCCGCGTCGCGCATCTTCGCCGATGCCGGGATGATTTCTCGTCGGTACTCCAGGACGCTGATATAGCTCTGCTCGAGCTCCTGGGCGGCGTCCAGGACGTCGCTGATCACCTGTCGCTCCTGGCTGGACGCCTGGAGCTGGGTCTGGTTGACATTGATCTTCGCCCTCGTGATGTTCCCCTGGTTGCGGTTATACAGGGGGATCGTGGCCGTGACGCCCAGGGTCCATGAATAGGCGCTCGGCACGCCGAGATAGGTGTTGTTCTGGAAGGTATAAGGTTGATAGAGCAAATAGACATCAGGATAAGCATTTGCCTTGGCCAGGTTGACGTCGGCGTTGGCCCGCATGACGCCCATCTTGATCGCGAACAGGTCCGGCCGGCCCCCCACGGCCTTGGACACCAGCTCCTCCCGTGACGTCGGGACCTCGCGGAGCTGACCGATGGAGTCGCGTACCTCGAGTTTGTCGGCGTCGCTCAAAGGCAGGTTGAGCATCAGGGCGAGGGCCCGATTCGCCTTGATCTTCGCCTGCCGGGACTCGCGGACCTGGAGCTCGGCGATCTCGAGCTTGGCACGGACCGCGAGGACGTCGGCCTCTCGGATCTCGCCCGCCCGGAATAGCCGTTCGTTGCGGTCGAGCAGTTTCCGGATACCCACGGCGTAGGTCTCGCTGAACTTCAAGGTCAGGGCCGCCGCGACGGAATCGACATAGACCGTATAGAGGTTGTCGATCGAGTTGCGGATGGCGTCCTGGAGCTGGGCCTCGGTGACCTTCCGGGCCGCACGCGCGGATTTCGTCCGGGCCGCACGCTTGAAGCTCACGTCGAGCGGGTAGTTGATGTTGATATCGCTCTGCGGCGGTCCACCGGGCCGGAGGAATGAATAATGGCCGTAAGGGATGAGCTGGGTGTCGGCGTAGAAGATCGGGTTGGCGCGGAGGTTCGCCGTGAGCAAGTCGGCGTCCGCCATGGGGATCTCCAGGCGATAAGCCTCAAGGTCCAGATTCTGCTTGACCAGCAGCTCGATGGCAGTGTCGATGGTCATCCCGTTCGCGGGCCCCTCCATCTCCTCGGGGAGATCGAGCTCGCCGTAGGCCGGGACATTCGCCTCCTGGATGGGCTGGACGGCGAACTGGCTCCGGCTCGAGGTGCGGAACACCGGGGCACTCGGTGCCGAGAGCGAACTCGCCGGGACGTGGCTGCCGGCCGGCCCGGGCTTGCCGCTGAAGGGTGCGTTGGAGGGCGTGGAGTAGTCGGGGAAGTCGGCCGAGCCGAGCGGCTGCCCGACCGTGCTGGCGCCCCCCGCCGCCCCCGGGGGTGCTCCCACGTCGAATTGCGGACCCTGTGCGCGCGCCGTCGCCGTGGCCGTCAGCAGGATCAGGACCACTGACGCGGTCCATGCCCGCGCAGACCGCTGCGAGCGATGGCTCACAATATCACCATCCATTTCCGATCGACCTCCTGTCGTCGGACGCGTCCAGACGTCGTCGCCGCTTCGAGGTAGGCATCCTGCCCGCCCCGCCGTTCGATCGGACACTCGAGACCCTGCCCCGGCCGCTTCACCGTGAGCCCGACCCCGATCGTCCGCCGTCCGGGCGGCGATACGTCACAATTCTGGTTCGCTCGGGATAGGAAAATCCCCTCAGACGTGTCGTGGCGGGAATCCTAGCGAGAGGCAATCCATCGGGGAAGGTCAATTCTCAGGATTCGGGATCGATTCGATCGATACCCCGAAGCCGACCTCGGCGATTCCGAGGAGGATCAGGTTGGCCTCGATCCGGGCGTCGGGGCCGGAGACGTGCGGGGCCAGGAGTGAGGAATCGCCGCCGGTCCAGACGACCCAGGGATCGCCGTCGAGGTCATCGCGCTGGCGGGCCAGCAACTCGCGCACGGCACCGACGATCCCCCAGAAGATGCCGGCCTCCAGCGACTGTTGTGTCCCTCGGCCCCATGCGGGAGGAGTGTGTTCCAGATGAATGAATGGGAGTTGTGCGGTCATCAGGTGGAGGGCCCTGGCCGTCAGTCCCAGGCCCGGGGCGATCGCCCCCCCCTGCCAGACCCCCTCGGGCGTGAGCCGTTCCACGGTGATCGCGGTCCCGCACATGACGACCAGCCCCGGCCGGCCCGTGCCCATGAGCCGGTTCGCGGCGAAGACCGCCAGCGCCCGGTCGGAGCCGCCGGAATCGGCCCCTTCCACGTTCTCGGCCACGGGCACCTCGGCCGCCGAGCGGATCCAGGTCACCCGACGGATGCCCTCGGTCTGGAAGAACCCGTCGAGCCGGTCGGCGACCGGGGGGTTGACCGTCGAGACCGCCCACCACGCGTCACCCGGCTCCCGTCGATTCCAATTTGCCCAGGCCGACGACCAGGCGGCCGGGTCGTCCAGCGGCAGGGCGATCACCTCGACGATCCGCCCGGATTCGTCGAGCCGGCCCCACTTGAGCCGCGTATTTCCCAGGTCCGCCACGACGCGAATCATGGCCTACACGCCCGGGACCGGGTCGGGCACCGGCATCGCCACGGCGCCGACGGCCTCAGGACCGGCTTCCTCCGCCGGGAGTTGTGCCACGGTTTCCGATCCTCTCGGCACGGTCCTGCGCGGTGGCGATTCGGCCTCCGGTTCCTCCCGTTCGCCCAGGAGTTCGACGATCCGATGGAGGAGTTGCGGTATCCCTTGCCCGGTGACGGCCGAGATCCCCGGCACCTCGCGGTTCAGCTCCTGCCCGATCCTGAGGCGAGCCTCGTCGGCGCCGGTCACGTCCATCTTGGTGACGACGAGCAACTCGGGGCGTTCGGCGAGCGTCTTGCTGTACTGGGCCAGCTCGTTGCGGATGGTCCGGTAATTGTGGAGCGGGTCCGAGCCGTCCATGGGTACCGCTTCGACGAGGTGGACCAGCAGGTTGGTCCGCTCGACGTGCCGCAGGAACTCGTGGCCGAGGCCGTGACCGGAGTGGGCACCCTCGATCAGGCCCGGGATGTCAGCCACCACGAAGTTCCGATCCTCCGCCAGGACGCTCCCCAGGTTGGGGTACTTGGTCGTGAACGGATAATCGGCGATCTCGGGATGGGCGCGCGAGATCCGGGACAGGAGCGTGGACTTGCCGGCGTTGGGCAATCCGAGCAAGCCGACGTCGGCGATGACCTTCAGTTCCAGGACGATCCAGCGTTCTTCGCCCGGAAGCCCATCCTCATGCTGGCGGGGCGCCCGGTTGGTCGACGACTTGTAATGGGCATTGCCGTGCCCCCCGCGGCCTCCCCGCGCCACGATGATCTCATCGCCCGGCGACTTGAGGTCTCGGAGCAAATGTCCGCGATCCCGGTCGCGGACCAAGGTCCCGGGCGGGACCTCGATGACCATGTCCTCGGCACCCCGCCCGAACTTGTCGGACCCCTCGCCGTGATCGCCCCGCTTACCCCGCCAGTGGCGCTGGTGGGACAGGTGTGCGAGATTGGTATGCCCTTCCGAGGCACGGAGGATGATGTGGGCACCCCGGCCGCCATCGCCCCCGTTGGGACCGCCCCTCGGGGCGTACTTCTCCCGCCGGAAGCTCATGCAACCGTTGCCCCCGTCACCGCCGCTCACGAAAATGGTCACTCGGTCGACGAACATGTGGTTACTTCTGGACCGGCAAGACGTTGATCCGCCGTCCCCCTCGGTCGAACGTGACGGTACCCTCGATCAATGAGAAGATGGTCCAATCGCGGCCGACGCCGACATTCTTGCCGGGCTGCCACTTGGTCCCGTTCTGCCGGCAGAGGATGCTGCCGGGCTTGGCGATCTGGCCTCCGTAGAGCTTGATGCCTAGCATCTTCGGATTCGAGTCGCGGCCGTTGCGGCTCGAGCCTTGTCCTTTTTTGTGAGCCATGAATCACGGTCCTGCTGCATTCGATAGAGAGTAGGTCCGGCCGGCTGGTTCGCCGCGAGCCCTTCAATCGGCCCGCCCCGGACCCGCCACACGTTGTCATTTCGATTCTAATTGACGAGGATAGC
>JBKQHM010000605.1:0-26998 GCA_052148775.1 Isosphaeraceae bacterium
AGAGCGTGACACATGGGTGTCACAGGTGGGACCCACCTCGCCGAGAAAGTGGTACCCTCGGAAACCGTCGCTGACATGAGGCAATTCAGTCTGGCCGTGCACAACTATATCGAGGCGATCGGGTCTACGATCGTTGGGTCGGCCGCGTGCTGGAAAGGCTGTTCCTGGCCCATCTGGCAATCATGGTCATCGCCTCGGTCGCGGTCGTTGTCTTGACGGCGGGCTCATACCGCTGGTGGGCTTGGACCGCCATCCTGGCGGTCGGCGTGCTGGGCCGCCTCTTGTTCGATTCGTACCTCGTGGCGACGTTCGTTCCGCACTACTAACAGAATTGGGTTCCAACGCCTGTTTTTCAGGGGCTGCGGCCAATTCTGTTTTGACCTCTACGACGGGGGCGTACCTCTGATGTTGCTGGGAGTCTCGTCGCTCTGGAAACGGTGACCAATAGTTGAGACGGACGTACGAGAGCGGGGAATGAGGGAAGGGCAGACGTGGCCGCTGATCGGGGGTCCGACAATGAAGCCGTTCGTCCATCTGCATTCGCATCGGACTTCTTCACGAGCCTCTGTCTCGATCGCTTGGTTTCTGGTTGCGTGCCTCGCACTCTCGGCCGTCTTGGTGCTTCGGGGCTGCATGAACGCCCACGACCGTCCCGGCGGTCATACCGACATCACCTTCGCCATCTCACCCCAAGGCGACGCCATCGTGTTCGACGCGGTCGGGCAGGGTGGGCGGGATCTGTACCGGCTCGACATGGCGACGCTCCGGGTCGCCCGAATCGCCGCGACGCCGGACTACGAGGTCGCCCCCGATATCTCCCCCGATGGGGAGTCGATCGTCTATGCCGCCGACAAGCCGGGTGACCGAGCCGACCACATCTTCCTGCGATCGCTTGACGGCAAGACGGTGAAACAACTCACCGCGGAGGACGCGAACGACGCTGATCCCGCGTTCTCGCCCGACGGCTCGCTCATCGTCTTCACTCGCGACAAGACCTACAACTGGGGCGGGCTGGCCTCCAACTGGGATGCGGGCGGGGTGCTCTGCGTGATGAACGTTGACGGGACGAGCCTACGTCAGGTCACGAGGGACGGATCGATCGCGATCGATCCCCGCTTCTCGGGCGATGGCAAGACGATCCTCTTCTGGAGCGACGAGGGGCTGTTCACGGTCGCTACGGACGGCTCACAGCCGTCGAATCCGCTCGGTGGTCTGGACGGGCGCGAGGCCGTCTACTCGCCGGACGGCCAGTCGATCGCGTTCCTGATGGGCCAATACGCACCGGACCAGCGAATCTTCGTGGCGAAAGCGGATGGGACAGAACTGAGGAGGCTCGCCCACCCCGCTGAGGGCCGACTCGCGCCCCCCGGCGGAGGATGTTTCCGACCAGCCTTTACGCCCGACGGGAGGCGACTCCTCTTCTTCCTCGAATCATGGCCGGACGGTCCGACTGGCCATCAGAAGGAGAACCTCTGGGAAATGGACATCGAGGGGGGCCATCCGCGCGAGATCGCCGGCTGCGATTTGTTCGACGACCCGCTCAACTGGACGCCGAGGCGACAGATTCAGAAAGGGGAGCGATGAGGCTTACAGATTCGGTAGGCGCATCGGGTGAATTATGAATCACCCGTTGCGCCCGTAAGAACTCGTCCTCGGTCCGCCGCCGGGCTTCTTGAACACCGATTGGGGGTCCGCCTACAAGGACTCCAAGCTATAATGGTTAGGCGCACTTTGTCAGTCGGACCCGCGACCCAGCGGGTCGCCGGCCCAGGCTGAGCGGCTCGATTGCGTAACTCACCCCAACGAAGAGAACCGATGATCATCCGCATGCCGGCTCCTGGCTTGCTCTTGATTGTGATCGTATGGGTCGCCGTGTGGTTCGGCCTATCCGCCTGGGCCTGGGGCAGTTGGAGCGGCCTTGTCGCCCACCCAGCCCGGGCCGGGGCACTCCTGATCTTGGTCCTCATGATGGTTGCCGCCCTCTTCACGGGCGCCAACCTCAGTGGGTTCAAGCAGTCGGGCAACGTGGGTAAATGGATCGTGGCGCCCATCTGCCTGTTTGGCCTGGCGGTGGTCGGGCTGCCCCCCTATACCGACCGACATGAGCTGTGGACGCTCGACGGCGATGCGATCCGTTACTTCGGCTTGGTTCTACTTGCTGTGGGCTCGGTTTTGCGGGTCGGGCCGATGTTCGCCCTGGGGGACCGTTTCACCTGGGCGTTGGCGCGCCACGAGCATCACAGGCTGGTGTCGACGGGCTTCTATCGCTTTATCCGCCATCCCAGCTACCTCGGGGGACTCGTGGGGATCACAGGCTGGGCCCTGGTCTGCCGCAGCGGGCCGGCTCTGCTTTTGGTATTGCTGCCGCTCGCCCTGCTCATCATCGTCTTCATCCCCGCGGAGGAAGCAACGTTGGTGTCGGAGTTCGGTCAAGACTATCTTCAATACCAGCGGCGGACCTGGCGGCTGTTGCCCTTCGTTTACTGAACCGCGGGAGATGCTCGCAGATGCAAGCGGCCAACCTGGATACGCAGTCCGACGGCTGAGGCGAGAATCGCGGATAGCACAGCGGCAACGACTCCACTTCTGGACCAGCTCGCCATGACCTCCGCGGACCGCTTTACACTCACAGCGTAAACGACCAAGCGATTCGATTCAGCGCCCATCAAGCCGTGGTCACGTCGTACCGCGCCCGACTCTCCGCGCTAACTATGGTCGAGATGTTGCGCTATCGGAGGCGGCCCTGTGCTACGACGCGAATTCTCGTCGATCAAGTATCTCTCTGAAATCCTTATCGAAGGATGTCTCAAAGCCGCCATCGGCCTGCCGGTAGAATTCGCCTGAATCGCCCTGGACGACGGCTCCCAATTTCGCGGCGATCTCCAGGACCTTCCGTAGCACATCCCCGAAATAGCCCCCCACCACGTCGATGGTCCCGTTGTCCTCCTCATAGGAGAAGGCGTTGTCGAGGTCCGGGATCTCCAACCGATAGGGAGCGTCGCCCCAAGCCTCGGGGTAAGGCTTGAGGCCGGGGTCGGCTGTGGCGATCCGCTCCCATTCGTTCCGGGCGATCTTGCGTTCACCGGCCGACCAATGCTCGCTTCGCGTGATGTGAAGCGCGTAGCTCATGATTCGCAAGCCCTCCGCCATCGGGCATGCACGTCCAGCGGCTCTGCTCCCCACCACATGGCAAGTCTCGTTCCTGGATCACCCGTTCCACGTCGCGCCATCGTCCGGCGTGCACCTGTCCAGGTCAACTACGGTTCAGACGTGACGGCTTCCTCTGCCCGGGTGGCTCTATTGCGCCTGACGGCAAGGGAGTACCCCAAGAGAGCGCCCATCGCGGCGAACACCAGAGTCAGCACCGCATGGCTCGACTGGCGGTAACGCTGAAGCACGGTCACATACGGGGCCGCACGCTGCGCATAATCCGAATACCCTTCTTCATATATGTATGGATATGAATTTTTTTTGATATTTGAATCCAACTCCGGGTTGATGTAAGGGATCGCCTCCTCGAACATGACTGTCGTGCGCGGCGGGCCTAATCGCTCATTCGCCCCGGGCCAGAATCCCGCGATAAAGCACGGCCACCCGAATGCGGCGCAACCGATCCAGGCCAAGCGCCTCGGTCCGCCCTCGGCGACGGACATGAGGATCGCGCTGCACAGCAGGGCAAGGGTCGTGAGCAGGATGATGCCGCCGCAGAAGACCGAGTTGATCCGGAGTGCGGCGAAGCTCAAGGCGATGATGAGGATGGCCGCCATCATCGACGCGATGCTGAATCGGAAGCGCATCACAAGACCCTCCGTTGGTTCGCTCGCCGTGAGTCCGTAACGGGTGGATTCTAATCCAGGCTTTACACTGCGATTTTGACGTAAGTCCTTACTTCTACAGCGGAACATCTGACGAATGTCGTCGATGCAAGACCTTGAGTGACACCGGGTTCGTCACATGAATCACGGCTGATCTGACCGGACAAGGCCGGAAATCCATGGCAGCAAGTCGCTTCGTTACAAGGGTTTGCGCCACGACTGTCGATTACCTTCCGCTGTAGAATTACATGACGTCTCGGATTTCGTCGATGCGATGAGGATATTCACCCTTTACACATCAGACAGTTGTAAGCCAGCCCCCCGGGCAGTCGTCAGACGTTCACGGTTCGGACTCTCGCCAACCTCCAAAGATACCGCGCCGAGACGTTCGTCGCACTATGGTCGAATGAGCGAACCGTCGCCGAGTCATGGTCTGTTCCCGACGCCGGGGGTCAGGGCCCCCTCTCGGAAGGCCCGCACGGCGCCTTCCGAGCGGGGCACGCGTCGTTCCGTCCCTACGGAATCCAACGACGGGGACCGCGGGCCTTTCAGGGATCGAATGCCGCATCCCGGGCGCAAAGGGCTCCGGAGCTCTGAGCCGGCCGCGCCTTGGGGCGAGTCAGCTCAGCGGGATAGGGGTTCGTATGGCCGGGACGAAATGCGTCCCGGAGCCGGCAGAGCCGCTCCGGCTCCTCGGCATCGGCCCAGATCACCAGATGCTTCCAACTGCCGACGCGTCGAGCGTGGACGTAGCCCCTCTTGACCCATTCCTTGAATCGGCCGAATCCCACGCTCAGTCCATCCGCCAGGTCGCGCATCCACCATTCATTGACCGCCAGCTTCTTGGCGGGCCGGCGCCTCGGGCTCAGACCCAGTCGGTAGACCAGGTCCCTGGCACGCTCGGGCGTGAATCGGTCCGCGCGATTCGACGGCGGGCGGAAACCCTCCCGGTTGAGGCATTCAGCGATCTCACGCGAGGTCCGACCGGCCGCGCCGGCCGCCTCGACCAACCGCCTGATCCGCGGGAAGGCGGCCAGCCGCTCGTAATGGCTGATCGGATGTCGTAACGTGTGCTCCGTCGCCATCCCGACCATCCATCGGATGCAGACGAGGACCCTCTCGGAGTCGCCGGCGACCGTCACGGTCACCCGCTCGACCAGGGCGCGGACGATCTCCTTGCGGTCCGCCGCCGGGGTCTCCGCGGCGTGCCAGAGGGACGGAATATCGGCGGCCAACGCCCGGATGCGGTCGAGCTCCTCCGAGGTCAGTCGCCGTGGCGACTCCTGCCGGAAGCGGTCGTACCTCTCCCGCAACTCCTGCTCGCTCCGCAGCTCCTCCTCCCACCGCTGTTCCAGCGCCCGCGCCACGAGCCGGTATTCGGGTCGACCGCCCGATAGCTTCGCTCGGCGAGCCGGGCCTCGTACCCGCAGGAGCTGGAAGCCGAGCCGGACGTCGGTGGTGCGGGCGCTCTGCCCGAGATCCTCGTCGATGACGAGGACCCGCTCGGCGGGCCAACCCATGGCGCGGGCGTGATCGGCCAGGGCAAACTGGCGGGCGAGCGACTCGCGGTTCTCGGCGACCTGCTGCGGTGTGGACTGGCGGACATAGACGACGGCCAGCTTGGCCCGATGGGCATCGGCGATCTTCCCGGACTCGAGAGGCCGGGGGGTGGATTCAGTTCCGCTCATCGCGCACCTCCTTGGCGTCGGTGGCGCCTGGCAGCCGACGGGCGAGCAGCCGGCTGAGGGAATGGAGGAGGATCTGCCGTTGATCCGTGGTGAGCGTCGGCCAGATCGGGACGCTCGGGCGTGGGCCGGGTGGCGTCACGCGGCGCGGGGGGGGACTGATTCGTCAAGGTAGTCGCGCATGGCTGGTCTCCTCGGAGTGATCGCGTTTGTTGTTTGAGCCAGTCGGCCAGTGACAACAGGGCCGACACAGCGACGACCGGAACTCCGGTCGCTCCCGCAGATGATAAGGGAGGAGTTGTGTTCTGTCGCAGGTCTTTGGAATCCTGCGGACTCCTGCCATCCACTCGTTCTTTACTTGTGGTCTGCCGAAGTTGGACAGTAGCATGGATCAGGACGCGTTAACCCGAGATGAGATGGGCCATGCGTAGGACAACGAGGTGCGACGAGCGAGTGGATCCGCATCGCTACCGTGGAAGTCTCGAGGACGGAGGGTCCTGGTCCTTGCACTAGTCCTGGCAGCAGCGGCGGGGGCCTGGGCCGCATTCTTCCGGGATCGGGTGGATACGAAGACGACCCTCCGTGTGGTGAGTACCGGGGTACCTGGCGAGGCGTCCCGATCGGAGGGCGGTTGGGTCGGGAACATCGCCTGCGCCCGCTGCCATGCGGAAATTTCCGCGAGCTACCGCCACCACCCGATGGGCCGATCGCTCGCCACGGTGGTGGCGGAACACAAGACGGGGGTCGGTGACCAGGCTAGCCGGGTCCTCTTCGAGGCCCAGGGCTTCGAGTACTCGATTGAGCAACGGGACGGTAAGGTCCTCCATCAGGAGACCCGACGCGACGCCTCGAGCCATATTGTCGCTCGGAATGAGGAAGAGGTCCGGTTCGCGATCGGTTCCGGGAGGCAGGGGGTGGCCTACCTGATCGAGCGTGATGGCTTCCTGTTCCTGTCGCCGATGACCTGGTACCCGGGGCGTCGGGTGTGGGACCTGTCCCCCGGCTATGAGAAGGAAAACCTCCACTTCTACCGACCGATCCAGCCCGATTGCCTGTT
Source organism: Isosphaeraceae bacterium (assembly GCA_052148775.1). Lineage (GTDB taxonomy): Bacteria > Planctomycetota > Planctomycetia > Isosphaerales > Isosphaeraceae > CAVZRC01. The sequence continues at coordinate 6,558 of JBKQHM010000605.1, forward strand.
TTGCCACGTGAACCGGGTCGTGCCGGTGGCGGGGCCGGTCAACCGGTATCGGCCGCCGATCTTCCGGGGCCAATCGATCGGCTGCGAGCGGTGTCATGGGCCCGGAGAGCTCCATGTCAAGGACCCGATGGTGGTCGATGGTCGGGATCCGACGATCGTCAACCCCGCCAAGCTGGCTCCATCGCTCCGCGACTCCGTCTGCGAGCAATGCCACTTGCTCGGCGATCGTCGCGTCTCGCGGCTGGACCGTCGCTCCGAGGACTATCGGCCCGGGTCGCCTTTCTCCGAATTCTGGATGGTGCTGGAGGCGACGGCGATCCCGGAGGCGAATCGGTTCGTCGGCCAAGTGGAGCAGATGCACGATAGCCGTTGTTTCCGTGCCAGCCGTGGCCGGCTCGGGTGCATCTCCTGCCACGATCCGCATCGGCTGCCGGCGCCCGAGGAGAGGGTCGGCTACTTCCGAGGGCGCTGCCTCCAGTGCCATGCCGATCGGGGCTGTAGCCTATCGACGACGGTCCGCCTGGCCCGTAGCCGCGATGACGACTGCATCGGCTGCCATATGCCGCGTTCGCTCGACACCGAGGTCCGCCACACGGCCTCGACCAATCATCGCATACCCCGCCGCGGGGATGCGGGAGATAGGTCCCGGACCGTCACCGAGGAACCGCGTCACGGCCGGGAGCCCGTCGCGATCTTCCATCGCGACCAGATGGATGACCGGGACCGTGCCGCAGCCGAGCGCGACATCGGCGTGGCCGTCTGCCGCGACGGTCGGGAGGGTGCGGCCTACGCTTTGCCGCGTCTGAGGACGGCGCTGGCAGCTCGACCTGACGATGTCGACGCCTGGGAGGCCCTGGGTTTCGCGCTGGGCCTGCTGGATCGGGGCGACGAGGCGAAGGGGGCATTCGAATCGGCTTTGACCCGGCAACCGGGTCGGGAGTTCACGCTCAGGGGCGTGGCTTACCTGGCCACTCGCCGGGGCTGGCGCGACGAAGCGATCGCCTACTGGCGGCGAGTCATCGCCATCAGCCCGTTGCGTCCTGACTACCTGGCCGAACTGGCCGCCCTCTACGTTCAGGCTCGCGATTGGCGCTCGGCGGCCGAGGTCTGTCGGGAGACCCTGCGCCTCAATCCCGCCGACTTGGAGACCAGGAAGCGGCTCGTCCAGTGTTATCTCCATCTTCAGAATCCCACCGACGCCCGGAGTGAGTTCCAGACCCTGATGGGATTCGATCTACCCGACCGGGAAGAACTGCTCCGCCGGTTCGCCCCGCTCTCGCGGTGAAGTGTTCGCTCATGAAACCTCCGTGTTTCAGCGGGAAGCGTCGTTTTTTCCGCACGCCGACGGAGTCCATGGTAAGCCGCTGCCTTCAGCACGGATACGAAGCGGCCGTGCGACCGGTCTGGGCCTGGCTCGTGATGATCCGGTCGAAGATGGCTCGGGTGCGCCGGGTGAAGCGTTCGACGTCGGCGAGGAAGGCGGCCACCGATCGGGGCGAATCGGCCGGGTCATAGTTGAGCCGACGCGCCAGTCGCTCCAGGTCGGCGGGGGCCTCGGGCAGTGAACCGACGTTGCGATTCTGGATGAGCCGTAGCCGGCCTTCGACGGCGCGGAGGAAGTCGTAGGCGTCGCGGAGCTCGGCGTGAGTCTCCTGGTCGATGAGACCGTATCGGCGCAGGGCGTCGAGCGCATCCCAGAGATTGGGGCGGAGCACTTCCGGCTGGCTCTCGGCGTGGACGAGCTGGAGGTACTGGACGATGAACTCGATATCGGCGACGCCGCCGAATCCGCGCTTGATGTGCTGCCTCGGCCGCGATGCCTCGAGTCTGCGACGCATCGCCAGCGCCTGCACGGCCAGTTGGACCGGATCGGTCGGGGCGGCGAGCATCGCGCGGATCGCCTCGTTGACGTTGCGGCCGAACCCGCCCGTGGCGAAGACCACCCGGGCCCGTGTGAACGCCATCCGCTCCCAGGGTTGCGTCGAGCGGTCCAGGTACTGGCGGAAGGCGTCGAGGGTCATGACCAGCGGCCCGGAGGCCCCATGGGGCCGGAGCCGAGCGTCGACCGCGTACAACGCGCCATTGGCGGAGCCGCTCCCCAGCGCCTTGAGTAACCGTTGCACCACCTCGGTTACGAACTGGTTGTTCGGGATCGACGTGGTGCCCCCGGCGGTCATCCCGTCAGACTCGTGAAGGAAGACCAGATCCAGGTCGCTGTGGTAGTTCAGCTCGCGACCGCCGCATTTCCCCAATCCCAGGATGGCCCATCGGTCGTGGCGGCGGCGGAGCGAAGACCGGGGCGTCCCGTATCGTTCCGCGCGAAGGTTCCACTGGTCGGTCGCCACCTGCGTCAAGATCGCCTCGGCCACGTCCGCCAGCTCCCGGGTCACCTCACGCACCGGCTCTCGACCCAGGATGTCGCGCGTACCGATCCGGATCCACTCCTTGTTTCGGAAGCTCCAGATGATCGGATAGAGATCCTCCGCCCCCTCGCAGAGCTCCTCGAGCTCCTTCTTGATCGCCGAGCCCGACGACGGGCGATCCACCACCAGCGAGTCGACCAGGTCGTCGATCATCCCCGGGTTGTTGATCAGGATCTCCGAGAGGAACTGGCTGGTCGCGCAGAGCTCGACGTAGAGGCGCAGACTTGGTGGGTTGAAGTTGAAGAGCTCCCAGAGGACCGCCTTGGCCCCCAGCGACGCCGAGACTTTCTCCAGGTTCGTCAGGGTCATGTCCGGATCCGGCGTGCGCCCGACGGCCTCGAGCAGCCGGGGCGCGATCGCGGCCAGGAAGTGCCGGCATCGGGCCTGGGAGAGGAACGGGAAGTCCTCGCGGGCCAGGGCCAGCAGGTTCTGGTGGGCCGTCGACCGGTCGCGGAACGGGTAGGCGCCCAGCACTTCCGAGATCAGCTCGGGCGCCGGGTCGGGGTCGAGCACGAGGTCGACGATCGGGTCGACCGCGGCGCCGTCGTCGCCCCGGAAGGCGTCGTGCAGCAGGTGATTGAGGATCCGCCGGTTCAGCTCGGTCTTGCTCCGGTAATCGCCGAGAAACCGGGTTGCCGGGCCGTTCCGGGCTTCCCAACCGCTCGCGGGGGCATAGCCCATCCGCAGGGCCAGCGTGCGTACCGACTCCATGTCGCGCGGCATCTCGTGGGTCTGGCGATCGAACACGATCTGGAGCCGGTGCTCGACCCGGCGGAGGAACCGGTACGTGTCGTCCATGATGTACCGCTCTTCCGCGCTGAGGCATCCCACGCGTTCGAGCTGGGCGATGGCGTGGAGGGTGTTGCCCCCACGCACTTCCGGATACTCGCCGCCGTGGAGGAGCTGGAGGAACTGGACGACGAACTCGACGTCGCGGATGCCGCCGCGACCGGTCTTGACCTCCACCTCGGCCGTCCCGGCCGAGACGGTGCGCTGCTCGATCCGACGCTTGAGGGCCTTGATCTCGGCGATCTCCGTGGCGGCCAGGTACCGCCGATAGACGAACGGGGTGATCGCCTCCAGGAAGGTCCGCCCCAGCGCCAGGTCGCCGGCGATCGGCCGGCATTTGATCAGCGCCTGGCGTTCCCAGGTCCGGCCGCGGGTGACGTAGTAGCCCATGGTCGAGCCGAGCGACCTGGCCATCGTCCCCTGTTCCCCGTCCGGGCGCAGCCGCATGTCGACCCGATAGGCCATCCCCAGTGCGGTGTGCTCGTGGAGCAAGCGGACGATCTCGCTCCCCATCCTGGCGAATAGCTCGGCGTTGGAGACGACCTTCGGGCCGGTCGTCTGACCCTCGTCATCGTAGAGAAAGATCAGGTCGATGTCCGAACTGTAATTGAGCTCCTCGCCCCCGAGTTTGCCGAGGCCCAGCACGACGAAGCGAGCGGGAGAGCCCCTGGGCGTCGTGGGGACTCCGAACCGCGCCTCGGCCCGCGTACGTGCCAGCCGGACGGCGGCCTCGACGCAGGCGTCGGCCAGATGGGAGAGGTCCTGGGTGATGACCTCCAGAGGGAATCCCAGGACGATGTCGTTGTAGCCGATCCGGAGGCTCTCGCGCTGGCGGAATCGGCGTATGGCCAACTTCTGCTCATCCTCGGTGGGCAGGGCGACGATCGCGTTCCAGAGCTCCTCGACCAGCACCGCGCGATCCCGTCGTTCGGCACCGGCCTGGAGCCAGTCGAAGAGCTCGGGGTCCCGGATCAGGACCTCGCCGTAGTGCTGGCTGGTGCTGAAGACTTGCAGGAGGATCTCGGTCGTCCGCGCGTCGGCGGCCAGCTCCTCCAGCGTCTTCTCGAGCCGCGGGACTGCGGCGAGGAACCGTTCGAGGTTGGTCAGCGCCATCCCGGGATCGGGGCACCGGGGCAAGACGGCGTCGAGCTGGACGGCGATCCGCGCGACTTGCTCCAGTCGCCCGGGGCCGGCACGCCGGGTCAGGTCGGCGAGGTCTCGTGCTCCTCGCTCGGGGTCGCGGACCCCCAGGCTGCTCAGCCATCGCCGGATCAGCTCGGGGATCTCGTGATAGGTCACGAACCAGCCGGAGGTCATCCACACCCTCGTTCCTGGGGTTCAGACAGCGGGACGAGTCGATGAATTCGCGGAGCGAGCCTCTCCTGACTCTACCAGGAAGTATGCCGAGAACGCGGCCGGATTTCGCGGTGACTGTATGAATGAATTCGCAGGACCGTGCCATCCTAACTCGTCAGGGGACCGTGAGTGAAGCCGCCTCGGCCGGATCTTCCCGTCGATCGCGATGCGGCGGTCGCGCTGCCGGATCGGGGAAGGCCGGTTGTGACGATCGGTTCCGCGGGAGGTCTCGGGTTTCCGGTGAAGAGCCTGCATCGCGGGAACCGATGTGAGATCTTGAAATCAACGCCCTGATACGACAGCCAAGGGTTTGGCCCGCTCGAGCTTGCCGGGTGGCATCTCCATGGATGGAGTGCGCTGCGTTCTGCCGCGCATCTTCAATCCCTACATCACGTGTCCGCCTTCCAACGAGGGAGATGCTCGATGATCCTCCACCCATCGTGCCGCCATCGTCATCGTGTCGCCGCCGTTTTGTTCATCGCCGCGGGTGTTTTGTGCACCGCAGTCAGCACGGGCTCGGCCGGAGAGGAAGGGGCCGAACCGATCTCCTGGCGAGGTGATTATGGGGGGGCACTCGAGGAAGCCAAGGGTGCCAACCGGCTCTTGTGGATCCAGTTCACCGGTCCTTGGTGTCCGAACTGCACCCGCATGGAGCGCGATTCCTTCCCCGATCCCGACGTCATCCAGCATGCTCGTCAGTCATTCGTGCCCTTGAAGTTGCGTTCCGACGTCCATGAACAACTGGCGCTGGGGTTCAATCTGTCGGGGCTGCCCGCGACGGTGATCGTGGCCCCGACGCGAGAGATCGTAGCGGTCCGCCAGGGTTACCTGGGGCCCGACGAGCTCGACTCCCTGCTGAACGAGGTCCATGCGGCCTGGCGGGCGAGGGACGGGGTCGACAAGACCAACGTTGCTGGTACACGTCCGTCCGCGACGGACCGGCCCGATCCTTCCCGACCCAAGAGCGAGAACCAGGTCGCGCTTTCCGGATACTGCCCGGTCAGCCTGATTTCCGACAAGCGCCTGGTGCGGGGGCAGACCGAGTATACGATCCAGCATGAAGGACGGGTCTACCGATTCGCCAGCGCGGTGATGAGCAACCTTTTCCGCAAGGATCCCGAGCGGTACATCCCCGTGAATCGCGGCGATTGCCCGGTCTCTCAGGTCGAACGCGGGGTGGAGCGTCCCGGCGACCCGAAATGGGGCGTGCTCTACCAGGGACGGTTATTCCTTTGTGCCAGCGAAGACGCCCGGCGACGCTTCCTGAAGGAGCCCGATCGCTTCGCCATGGTCGACGTGGCCGAACAGGGATTCTGCCCGCACTGCCTGGGTGAGACCGGCCTGCTCGTGCGGGGCGACCCGAAGTATGGGCTCACGCGCGACGGCCGCCGATACTGGTTCCCCGATCCCAGTCATCGCGACGCGTTCCTCACCGCGGGCAGCTCCAGCTCGGATACGACGCGTCGCTGAGCCAGGCGATCGTGGGCGATCATGGTCTGCATCCACCCAGACCGTACTCCCGAGCCAACTCACTCCCGGATTCCCCGGGCCGGATTTGCACCTCGGACCGCGCTCAACGATCTCCGTCCCGGTCCTGTCAGCAAACGGGGCGGAAATTCGAACGATTCATGAGGGGCGTACCGGGATTTTCCCGCGCGGCATCGGAAGGCGGAAAACTCCGCTTGATGCCGCGGGGGAGAATCTCTATCCTGACTAACGCCCGATGCCGGGATGGAACGGCAACGGATTGCGACCTCGTTGAGGTATCAGGGCAGATGGATTTGCCTCTCCCGAGAAATACCCCCGCATACCCGTCCTGGTCGGCATTTTGCCGGCCATCGCTGGACGGACCACGTCGCATACCCCATCGTCTCATCGCGCCGTCCGGCGCCGTGGCACTCAATCTCCCCCGGATTTCCAACACCGCATGCCGATGGACCATGCCGGGACCGGGAAGTTCGCCGGCCTGGATCAGATTCCACGCCTTGCGGTACGGCGTCTCGAGCCAAAGGAGTATTGCCCGATGACCGTTCGCTGGAAGCCTTTGCTGATCCTCTCGGGGCTATTCGTGGTGGTCGCCCTCGTCGGCGTGGTCGCCATTACCATGACACTCGTCCCGCGGTCCTCTCAGGGCTTCCTGAAGCTCGCCCGAGAGGCTCAGCAGGCCGGCCGCTTCGAAGATGCCGAGATCCGATACAAACAGGCCCTCCAGATCGATCCCAAGAACGCCGCGACCCACGAGGAGTTCGCCGGCCTCTACCGCGACTGGGCCCGGCGCGCCCCCGCCGAAAAGCAGGCGGGTTTGCGTGCCGAGTGGATCAACCACATGCTTGAGGCGGTCAGAGACAAGACGGTCAAGGGTCCGCGGAAGCAACTGCTCCAGGATGCCATGGCCCAGGACCTGGCACCCGACTCGATCTACTGGGCCAGGGAGCTCCTGAACGTCGAGCCTAAGGACGCTGATGCCCATTACGTCATGGCCGCCGAAGCCCTGGAAGAGCGATCGCCGAACGTCCCGGAGATCAAACGGCATCTCGAGGTGCTCAACGAGGTGGGGGCCCCGACGATCCGGCGCCTCTGGATTCGTGCGCGGCTGGCCGATCTGATCGGCGACTCCACCGCGCGAGCCGCGGCGCTCGCCGAGTTCCGGGCATCGACCCCGTCGTCCGATCCGGCCCACGTCGACCGCTTCGCCCGGCTCCGGCTCACGTCGCTCGAGATCCGCGAGGAGGGCCAATTGGCCCAGCTGACCGGCGAGGTCGCGAAGCTCGGAGAACAAGTCAAGGGGCTGGGTAAGCCCGAGGAAATGCCGCCGGGGCAGGTGGCGAGGCTCCGACTGTTGCTCGAGGAGACCCAGAAGGCCCTGACGGCGCGGTCGTCGAAGCTCCTGCCCGACGGCAGGAAGGTGGTCGACGGCCTGGTCGACGCGATCGAGGTCGACCTGGACTCGGTCTTCCAGCAAGCCCTGGCCGAAGGTCGTCAGCCCGACCTCCAGACCTACCTTTCTTACGCCGACCACCTGCGATTCCGCCGCCAGCCCGACCGATGCCTCGAAGTGATCGACCGCGCCCTGCGAGCTGCAGTCGGTCAAGGGCCGAGACGTGCCGGCTCGCAACTGGTGATGAACCTCCACACCGTGGCCGCCGAGATGGTCCTGGCCCGAGTGGACGACGCCGCGCGATTCGACAAGGCCGCGCCTCACATCCAGGCGCTGCTGGACTCCACCGAGACGCGATCCCAGGCGGTCGGGCATCTCTTCGCCGGCTCGATCGAACTCGACCGCTCGAGCGGGACCCGCGGCGCGGCGGGAGTCGGTGCTGCCGCCACGCCCGTGACCGCTCAAGTGACGAAGCTCCGCAGCAGTGCCCTGGCCCACCTCAAGGCCGCCGCCATGGCACTGCCCGACCTCGCGGAGGCCCAGGCCCGCTACGGCGTCGCGCTGGTCCTGGCCCAGGAGCCGAACCTCGGCCGCCAGTATCTCCAGATCGCCCTGCGACTCGGTAGCCTGGAACCGCATTACCAACTCTGGGCCGCCTGGACGATCCTCCAGGCCGGCTATCCGGAGGAAGCTGAACCGGTCGTCAGATCGCTGCTGACTCAGGTCGAACAGGGTACTCTCCCACGGGAGATGGAGGCGACCCTCCACCTGCTCCAGGGCGAGCTCTATCAGGCCCGCCGGAGCCCGGATGACTTGAAGAAAGCCGTCGAGGAGTTCGACAAGGCGCTGGCCGCCGGGCAGGCGACCACGCCGACGGCCGTCATCCGATTGGCCCAGATCGACATGCAAATCGGCCAGAAAGACCGCGCACTCGCGAGGCTCGAAGAGCTGCGAGCACAGGGCAAGGGGGGCGAGGCCGCCGAGCAGCTCTCCATCCTGATTCTCGAGGAGAACGGCAAGAAGGCCGAGGCCCGCGACCGGCTCCGCGCCGCACGCTCGAAGTACCGGCAGAGCCCCGAGCTCGCCGGCCTCGAGGCATCCCTCCTGGTCAGGGATGGGAAGCCCCAGGAGGCCGACAAGGTCCTCGACGATTTCCTCCGCGACGAGCCCGACAACGTCAAGACGGTGATCCTGCGGGCCCAGATCCAGGGCGACAGCCTCAAGAATCTCGACCGAGCCCGCGAGCTCCTTCGCGGCATCGCCGATCGGTCCGACAGCTCCGAGCCCATGGTCCAGCTCGCCGGCATCGAGCTCGAGCAGAACCGGCTCGACGAGGCCGCGTCCATCGCCGCCAAGATCCGGGGACGATGGAAGGAAGCCGCGGCTGCCGACATCGTCGACGCCCAGATCGCCGTCAAGCGCGGCAAGCTCGGCGAGGCCCTCGAGCATTTCAATGTGGCCTTGAAGAAGGACCCCGACGACAAGCGGGTCCAGTACTGGAAGGCCCAGCTCGACGGCCGCACCGGCGCCGTCGCGGAGGCCACCAAGGCCCTGGAGCAGATCGTCCGCGACCGGCCGGTCAAGGAAGTCGACACCGGCACGTCGCTCCTCTCGGCGGCCCAGTCGGCACTCGCCAGGATCTCGCTCCAGACCCGCGATTACGACGACGCCATCCGTCGCTTCGAAGAGCTCAAGCGGAGCAGCCTGACCGGTACGCTGTCCCGTCGCGATCGATGGATGCTGATCACCGCCTATATCAGCAAGGGGCAGTGGCCGTTGGCCAGGCAGGAGATCGCCACGATCCTCAATGACACCAAGGAGCCGCCGACACCCGAGGAGCGGGTCCGGGGCGCGAATTTCTACAGGCAGCAGGGCGAGGATGCCACGGCCCTGGGCCAGATCGATTATGTGCTCAAGATCGAGCCCACCAATCCGTCCGCGGTCGTCACGCGATCGCTGATCCTCCTGCGGGCCAAGCAGCCGGCCGAGGCCGCCGCGATCCTGAACAAGGCGATCGACCTGACGGCCAAGGAAAAGAAGGAGAAGCCGCCCGCGGTCTTCTACCTCATGCTGGCCGCCGTCGAGAATGAGACGCCGCCCCAGGCCGAAGCCCTCAACCGTGCCCAGATGGTGCTCGACACGGGTCTCGAGGTCCATCCGCTGGCTTACGAGCTGGTCCAGGCCAAGTACCTCTCCCTGATCGCCGCCGGCGATCCCAAGGTCGCGCTCGCGTTCGTCGAGTCCAAGGCGAAGGAGGATCCCAAGGGGCCCTTCCGCCGCCTGCTCGTCGAGAAATGCCGCGAACAAAAGCAATTCGAACGGGCCGAACAGCTCCTCTCGGAGCTCCATCAGGAGTTCCCGGACGAGCCCAATCTGGCCGCGGCCCTCGTCCAGGTCGTATCGCTCGAGGCCGCCGAGGCCGCCGCGAAGAACCAGGCCGACCGCCAGCGCCAGCTCGATGGACGGGTCGTGTCCATGATTCGCGACTTCCGGGCCAAGTATCCCAACGCAGTCACCTTCCTCCAGGCCGAGTGTGATATGGCGGCGCGAGACGGCGATCTCACGCGGGCCGTCGCCATCACTCGCGAGATCGACAAGCTGGATCAGAGCTCCAGCCTGGGTTGCATCATGAGGGCCCGGGTCTACGCCAACGCAGACAAGCCCCGAGAGGTCGCCGAGGCCTACGCCGATGCCCTCGAACGCGAGCGCGGGTCGCAGCAGCTCAACATCCGCATCCTGCTCGGCCAGGCTCAGCTCAAGAACAACCAGCCCGACGAGGCGCTTCGTCAGGCCAATCTGGTGCTGACGGTCGAGAAGAACCGCATCGACGCGATCCTGCTCCAGGCCCGGGCCCTGGCCGAGACGGGCGCGACGCCCTCGGAGAAGACGGCTCGCGCGAAGGAAGCGATCGGCCATCTCGAGCAACTCATCAAGGCCAACCCGTCCTTCGATGAAGCCTACCACGTCCTGGCCGAGATCCACCTGAAGCGTCAGGAACGCACCGCGGCCATCGCCGTCTTGAAGGACGACCTCAAGGCGAACCCCGATGACAGCGGCGCCGCCGGTCAGCTCGTCCAGCTCTACGCGGAGCGACAACCCGGCGGTGCGGCACCCTCGGCCGCCGACCTCGACGAGGCCAGGCGGATCGCCGCCGAGGTCTCCCGGCGCGATACCAAGGGTTACCTGATCCTCGCCCTGGCGATCGGGTTCCACAGGGCCGGACAGTTCGACCTGGCGTTCCCGTTCGCGCGGGATGCCGCGGCCAAGCTCGACTCGCCCGCGGCCCATCTCAACTTCGGAGACCTCCTGCTCGCCATCGCCGAGAGCCAGTCCGACAAGGCCACCGCCCGCGAGAATTTCGAGAAGGCAATCGAGCAATACGACCGCGTGCTCAAGCAGCAGCCGAACTCCATCCAGGCCGTCAACAACAAGGCGTGGATCCTGCACGCGTATCTCGATCGAAGTGCGAAAGCCCTCGAGCTCGTCCTCGACCTTCAGAAGCGCGTCGCCCGGAATTCCTTGCCGTGCGAGTTCTTCGATACGGTGGGTTCCATCCAGGAATCGGTCGGTCAACCCCTGGATGCCGAGCAATCCTACCTCGACGGCCTCAAAAAGGCCCCCGAGAACCCGGTCCTCAATTTCCACTTCGGCAAGCTGCTGGCCGCCGACCTGGGGCGCTCCCACAAGGCGAAATTGCACCTGAACAAGGCGCTGGCGGCCCGCGAGCAACTCCGCCCCAGCATGGTCAAGGAAGCCGAGATCCTCGTCCGGGGTCTCACTACGGGGATGAAGGCGAACTAGCCGGTCCTTCCTGCGTACTCTCAAAATGAGAGGCTGTGGATGAAACAGTTTTCGGATCGCGCATTCCCGATTGCGGAAAGCTGAAAGGCCTGACGCAACCAGGGCTTAGAGATCCTCAATCGGAATTCGCGATTCGATCCTTTCACAAGCCTCGAGTCCATCACGATAGGGCGGCATTGTCCTCCGGTCCGGGTGTCGGTGGCCGGTGCCCGCCCTGCCGACGTCCTCGATCCGGGCTTCGAGGACGAACTCGACAGCGGTGGCGCGGGTTTGTTAGAGTCGGCCTGATCCGACCGGGTGAGAATGAAATTGCCTCGGCGGATATTCAGCAGCCCTTTGCGGAGTCATCAGCAGCCATGCCAGTGGGACGAAACATGAGATACAGCCTGATAGTCACTGTTCTGGCCTTCGGCCTGGGCTCGGGCCTGACCCTGGGCGCAGGCTCGGCCACCGCCCAGGCCGACGACAAGCATCCGGTCGTTGTCCTCGATACCAGCATGGGCACGATCACGATCGAGCTCGATGCGGAGAAGGCCCCGATCACCGTCGACAACTTCATGAAGTACGTCGACGCCAAGTTCTTCGACAACTTGACGTTCCACCGGATCATCCCCAGGTTCATGATTCAGGGCGGCGGGTTCGACGCCAAGCTGAATGAGAAGCGGGATGGGTTGCGCGCCCCGATCCGGAACGAGTCGGGCAACGGCCTGAGTAACAAGCGGGGCACGATCGCCATGGCGCGCACCAGCAATCCGAATTCCGCCACCTCCCAGTTCTTCATCAACCACGCCGATAACAATCGCCTCGACACGTACGGCGGCGGCTATGCCGTCTTCGGCAAGGTGATCGAGGGGATGGACGTGGTCGACAAGATTGCCGCCGTCGAGACGACCGTGCGGCTCAGTGGAGACGGTGGTCGGATGGGCGACGTCCCGTCCGAGCCGGTGATCATCAAGAGCGTTCGGCGGAAGGCCAAGAGTTAGCAGTCTTTGGGCTCGAAAGAGACGACCGAGGGAGCCCTTGACCGCTCCGTTTGCGGCCTCTAAGATGGCTGGAAATCCGGCGAGGCCCCTCCGGAGTGGTGCGGTTTCCGGACCGCTTTATTGGGTTCTTCTCAGAGAGTTCTGTTGCGGTCAGACCAAGGAGTCCCGAATGGCTCATATCGTCGCCGAGCCCTGCTTCGACTGTAAGTACACCGACTGTGTGGTCGTCTGCCCAGTCGACTGCTTCTACGAAGGGGACCAGATGCTCTACATCCACCCGGAGGAGTGCATCGACTGCGAGGCCTGCGTCCCCGAATGTCCCGTCGAGGCCATCTTCCACGAAGACAATCTGCCCGAGGAATGGAAGGACTTCACGGCGCTCAACGCCGAGATGTCGCCCCAGTGTCCGGTGATCAACGAGAAGAAGGACGCACTGGAAGGCGAATCGTGCGATACGAGCCGGAAGAAGAAGTGAGCGGGGCGAATCCTGGCTTTTCCCATCGGCGCCGTCCGGGTCCGGGCGGAGGTCAACAGCGCAGTCAAACCCCGGCGATTCGCCCGGGGTTTTTTGTTTCCTCTCGATGCATCTCGCGACGACGACGATCGAACGTGTCTTTGCCTCAGAGCGTCGGTACGCTCGGGGGCAAGAAGGAACGCACGATCGAGGCCGGCCAGCCCCCCGCCTTGCCATCGAATCCGGCGAGCGAGCCCCGCGGCGGGATCCTGCCGGAATCCACCGAGAGCTGGCTCTGGGCCGACAACCTGCGGACCATCTCGGCCAGGTCACCGACCTCCTCATAAATCGCGATCTGACGCTGCGAGCCGGTCGACCGCGCCGTCATGTCGAGGGCGTGACCGAGGTGCCGTCGGCATCCCAGGAACCCGGACAGTTTCCCGATGCGACGGATGAGGGCCTCGGCGGCTTTCCGGGCTGGGAGGGCCTCCATCGAGTTGGAGTCGACCAGCTCGGCATCCAGGCCGAACCGGCAGGCCCGCCATCGGTTCTGGCGGATCATCAGCGGGTGGGGCTCCGGTGCGGCCGTGCCGCGGTCGATCTCGTCGGAAAGCGAGCGGACCAGGCACTGGATCATCGCCGTCAGGCCGAGCACGTCGCGCAGCTCGCCCGGCATGTCGCAGATGCGGATCTCGATCGTCCCGTTCTCGGCGTTGGGCCGCACGTCCCACCAGAGTTCCCGAGGGGAGTCGATGAACCCGGCCGACTTCATCCGGCCGACGAGCTCGAGGTATTCCGCCCACGATCGCATGGCGGGCATCAGCCCGCCGGTCGGAAACCCCTCGAGAACCTCGATGCGATGGGCGTGATGGCCCGTCATGCGCCCGTGCCAGAAGGGGCTATTGGCGGACATCGCCAGGAGGATCGGGAGATCGCGCTGAATCCGATGGCCGACCTGGATGGCCTTGTCCCCCGAGTCGACGCCCACATGGACGTGCAGCCCGAAGGTGACGGATCGCACCACGGTCTCCTGCAACCACTCGGCCAGCTTGTAGTAACGCTCGTTGGGCGTGATCTCCTGGTCCCGCCACCGAGAGAACGGATGGAGCCCGGCCCAGAAGAGTCGGACTCCCAACCGGTCGGCCACGCGCTCGACGGCCTTGATCTTCGCGGACAGGTCGGCCTCCACCTCATCCACCGTCCGGCAGATGCCCGTATTGATCTCCACGTAACACTGCATGAACTCCGGTTTGACCGAGTCGTGCAATCCGGCGGGCAGCTCCCCGATGACATCGGCGATGGCGCTTCGCAACCCCATCGACTCGGCGTCGACCAACTGGAGCTCGACCTCGACGCCGAGCGTGGGCCAGCCGTTGCGGCGGAATGTGTGCTCGGACATGATCGTTGTGTTTTCCGTTTCTGGGGTGCTCGGCACGGCGCGCAATACAGAGTCCCGGCTCACTCCGGGATCACGAGTCGACGTTCGATCCGATGGCCTCGCAAGCCGGCGGACGACCCGATCGAGGCCGAAACTCCCGGGGGGAGGGCCAACGATCAAGGTATAAATGTTTAGCAATCGATGTGCCAGAGTACCATCCTGTCAAAGTCACGCGACGTAACGCCGCGCCTCGACCGTCCGACTCCCACCGAAGGGCTCCGCCCTTGATCGGACCGGTCGCACGATCCTGGTCAGCCTCCGGGCTGCCCGGGACGAGATCTCCAGACGGCGATGCCATGCATGGCTTCATAGAGTCCGGTCCGGTCGATCCCCGCCTCGAGTCTACCAAGTTCCGATGGCTCCCGACGACAAAAATCGTAAAGTCGTCATTGGTGGTCTTCTTGCGACTCGCGGTCGAGAACGGGCGCCGGGGCAGGCGTTTGCACGGAGGTCTCCATGGAGACGATCGAGGGACGGATGTCGGCCGGCTGGGAGCGCTTCAAGGCCGGCGACCTGGCCGGTGCCGAGCAGATCTACCGGCAGGTCGTGCAACTGCAGCCAACCAACGCCCAGGCGTGGTACATGTTGGGCGCGGTGAACCAGCTTAAGGGTCGGGCCGACGAGGCCGTCCTCCATTATCAGGAAGCCATCCGGCTGGTTCCGGATTTCCCCGAGGCTTGCAACAACCTGGGGGTCGCTCTCCACACCCAGAAGCGGACTGAGGAGTCGGTGGCCGCCCTGCGTCGGGCGCTGGCGATCAAGCCCGATTACGCCGAGGCTTACAACAACCTCGGGAACGCGCTGCATGAGCGAGGGGAACTCGTCGAGGCCGTGGACTGCTACAGCCAGGCCGTCCGCCTCAGGCCGGATTACATCGAGGCCCTCAACAACATGGGCAATGCCCTGAGGAATCAGGGACGATTGAGCGAGGCCATGGAGAGCTATGACCGCGCCCTTGAGATCAAGCCCGACCACGCCGAGGTCCACCTCAGTCGGGCCCTGGCCTGGCTCGGGGCGGGGGACTTCGAACGGGGCTTGCGCGAATACGAGTGGCGATTCCGTTGCTCGCAATTCACGATGCCGCCATTCTCCCAGCCGCTCTGGGATGGCAGCCCGCTCGACGGCCGGACCATCATGCTCTATGCCGACCATGGCCTTGGCGATGCGATCCAATTCATCCGATACGTGTCGCTCGTCAGGGACAGAGGCGGCCGGATCATCGTCGTGTGCGCCCGACCGCTCGCGAGGCTGCTGGCGACCTGTCCGGGCATCGATCAGGTGGTCGTGGAGGGCGAGGGCACGGCCGATTGCGATGTCTTCGCCCCGCTGATGAGCCTGCCGCGAATCCTCGGGACGACCCTGGCGACCATACCGGCCGAGGTCCCCTACCTGTTCCCGGATGCGTCGCTCGTCCAACACTGGCGCCGCGAGATGGACCTCAACGACGCACTTCATGTGGGTATCGCCTGGCAGGGCAATCCCCATTACGTCCGGGATCGATCCCGATCCTTCCGCTTGGACCGATTCGAGGCGATTTCGCGCGTCGCGGACATCCGGCTCATCAGTTTGCAAAAGGGGTATGGGAGCGAGCAGATCGGCGAACTCGGCGACCGCTTCGAAGTGACCGATCTGGGCGGTCGACTGGGCGACCTGATGGACACGGCGGCTGCGATGGAGAACCTCGACCTGATGATCTGCGTCGATTCGGCCCTGGCACATCTCGCCGGTGCGCTCGGAGTTCCGGTCTGGGTCGCGTTGCCGTTCTCTGCCGACTGGCGATGGCTGACCGACCGCGACGACAGCCCGTGGTATCCCTCGATGCACCTCTTCCGTCAAAGGCGGTGGGGGGACTGGGACGAGGTCTTCCGGCGCATTACCGGGGAGTTGGAGACCGACCCGGATCCTGGGCCTTCCGATGAAGGTTCAGGAGTTTAAGCGTTTCATCGACGGCATTCGATCAACGCTCGACCGGCATGAGCCTACGATGCCAGGTGGCCCCAAGATGCTCGACAACCCATCGAGAGACCCACCAGACTCCTGCGATCCAGAACGGCACGACGACGCGCTCGGCGTTCAGGTCTTGCGGCGGCCACTCCGACCGGACCAGGTACAAGAAGACCAGCCAGACGAGGACGAGGACCAGCCCGATGGCGGGCCCGGGCCATTCGGTCCAGAGGCGTCCCTTCGACGCGCGAACCTTCCAGTCCTCCAGAGCCGCGGTCGCCGGGATGCCGAAGAGCAGGCCCATCGGGATGAGCCCGATATACTTACGGATCTCCAGCCAGGCCCAGAAGACGCCGGTGGATGTCGACTCCATGGCCGGCGAAGGGATGAGCCAGGGAACCTCCTGTTCGACGACCGGGATCGGTCCCCAGAGCAATCCGAGTATCGAGCCGGCCAGGATCATCGTGATCGACGCGTGAGGTAACCACCGGCGCAGCAGTCCGAGCATCGTGAGGCCAGCCAGGGAGAGGGCCGTACCGACGGAGGCGATGATCCATCGGCCTTTACCGAAAGACTCGGCAGGCCAATCCGGCGGCAACCATCGGTTGACAAGGTCATCGAGTTCCGGGAGTGCCTCGCGGAATATCAGCAGGCCGAGCAGGATGGCAAGCCATTCCGCCGCGCGGGCAGGGCGGCGGAACATCATCTGTCGAACCACCACCGCCGATGCCGTCGCCAATGCCGTCGCAAAGAGGATCCCAACGGAGCACCACAGGACGATCAACCAGATTGGAACTGCGAATCCGATCAAATATCCTTGTGAGTTGAGTACATGACGCAACGAGAGCGCGATCCCGAACCCGGCGACGATCGCCAGCGAGTCGGCGATGGTCGGTGAGCGGGGTTCGGCTCGTCGATCGGTGCCCCCCTCCTCGACGATTGGCTCCCGCGATCCGGCCATTTTGTATCTTTCTCGTGGAGGACCGCCAAGGCTTACTTCTTGGGCTGGGTCTCCGCCTTGGGTTTGACCGGCACAGGCACGCCGGTCTTGGGCTCGACGACCTTGTACTCGCGATCAACCTTGAGGTTTTCGAGCGTGGTCACGATGCCCGACGGCCATCGAATGATCACCTTCTTAACCTCCTCCACGGGGCCGACGCCCACCAGGACTCGGGGGTCGTTGGTCCCCATGAGGCTGTAGCCTCCCTTACGCTGTCGGTGGATCGTGCGCTCCGGTTTCGTCACCTCGGTGACGGTCTCGCTGCCGTCGCTCGCCTTCTTCACTTCGCGGGTTGTCGACGGCTCGGCGGTCGTCAGCTTGAGTTTCGTGCCGATCGCGTCGCGGTTGCTGCGCGTGCCCTCGAGGACGAATCGAATCCAGTGGTTCTTCGACTTGGTATCGTTGCGGAGTAACGCCGGCGGGCCGTCCTTGTGGTTGATCACGATGTCGATGTCGCCGTCGTTGTCGATGTCGCCGAACGCCGCGCCCCGGCCGACGTGCTTCTCGTCGAAGTACGGGCCCACGTCCTTGGTCGAGAGCCGGAACCGCTTTCCCTGGAAGTTGCGGAACAGGAGCGGGATCTCCTCGTAATCGACCGGCTGGTCGAGCAGCCGGCGGTTATTGTCCACGTGCCCGTTGGTCACGAAGCAATCCGGCCAGCCGTCGTTGTCGAAATCACCCAGAGCGCACCCCCAGCCGACCCAGGGCATCGAGTCGGAGGCCAGGCCGAAGAAGGCCGTATTGTCGTAGAAGTACCCCTTGCCCATGTTCTGGTAGAGGGTGTTGTACTCGTTGGCGAAGTTGGTGACGAACAGTTCGGGAAGCCCTTCGGCGTCGCCGTCGACATCTTCGCAATCCACACCCATCCCGGACTGTGCCTGGCCGTTCATGTCGTAGGCGGCCCCCGACAACTCGGTCACGTCGTCGAACGTCCCGTCCCCGCGGTTCAGGAACAGGAAGTTCGGGTTCATGTCGTTGGCGATGTACAGGTCGATGAGTCCGTCGTCATTGACGTCGGCCGCGACCACGCCGAAGCCATGCCCGTCGTCCCGGGCCCTGGGTACTCGCTTCTTCACCCGCGCCTTGGTCTCCGGATCGGTCGCCTCGTCTTCGATTGTGATCACCCGATCGAAGACATTCGTGAAGGTCAGGTTGCCGTTATTGTGGTAGAAGAGATGCTTCGTCGTCTTGATGGCGCGGGGCGACGAGTAAAGCCAGACTTTCTTCTGCGCATCGCCCACCCGCTGATGATCTTCCGGATATCGCCAGATGCCGTAATTGGCTACGTAGATGTCCAGGTATCCATCGTTGTCGTAGTCGAGCATGGCGCCGCTGGAGGACCAGTTCGGCGCGTCGACCCCGGCCGACTTGCTGATATCCTTGAAGGTGCCGTCGCCATTGTTGAGGTACAGCACGTTGCTGCCGTAATTGCAGAGGAACACGTCCGGGTCGCCGTCATTATCGATGTCGCCGGCGATGATCCCGTGGCAGAAGCCGCGGTAGCCCAGGCCGGACGCTTCCGTAACGTCCTTGAAGCGGTTATGACCCAAGTTCTTGAAAAGCCGATTGGGGCCCTTCTCGGCGGTCCCCAGGGGCAGGAGCGTCGCCGTGGCGAAGTAGATGTCGAGCAGTCCGTCCTTGTCGTAGTCGAAGACGGCTACGCCGGACCCGTTGGCCGTCGGGAAGTGTTTCTCGTCGGTCATGCCCGAGAAGTGCACGAAGTCCAGCCCGGCTTCCTTGGCGATGTCGCTGAAGCGGAATGGGCTCGACTCGGTCTGCTTGCTCATCACGATCGGCGCGAAGGACTTGATGCGGTCTCCCTCGATCTGAGGGCTTTTCCCGCCATCGGCTGCCTTTCCCGCCACGGCCTTGGGCGCGTTATGGACGCTCCCCGCCTTCCCCTTCGCGACCTCCGGCGAAGAACCAGCCCGGTTGCTCGCCGATGTCGAATCTGTATTACAGCCCGAAATCGCGAGCAATGTTCCCACAATTCCCAGAGTCCATCCTGCGCGCCACCGCCCTGACGACGCCGTTCGTCGCGTCGGAGATCCTGAACACATAAATGATTCCTCCTGGCTTGTCCTCAGACCGGACGATGATTCGATGATTGATTGGACTGGCAATCGAGGAGTTCGCGTGCCCGAGCCGCGTGGTCCACGTCTCGAACGGATGAGTCGATAAGGCCGGCACGGGAGCGTCGTTGATTGTAGCACGAGCAGCCATTGGCTGTCGCATCCCCTTGCAGCAAGGTCCAGCCAATCGAAGGACACGGTTTGGTACCTTTCCCAACAGGGCCGCGCCCACCCTACGACGAGCCTTCTGGGAAAGGCCCATCGTGAGGTAATGGTCCATCAATCGATGATGCCTTGATGCTATTCCTCAGGACTCAACACGGTCAACCCGAGGGCCTCCGAACCCCGTCAGGCCTGGCTTCACCGGCATCGTTTATGCATTTCGTGCATTCCCACAAACCTTCCGAGGGCTTGGGCACCTTGCTCCTCGGGCGCGGTCCATCCGCGCGATCCTGCCGAGTCATCTTGTGGTTTTGGGCGACATAGCGAAAATGCATGCAGCTCGGCAAGATTTTAGTGAGCTTCAATCAATTGAAAAGACCGCCGGGACGATGAAAAGGTTAATCGAGCGCCTGGCTCGAGCAACAGCCTGACGACGGAGACGAAGCATGCGACGAGCAATGAGGCTGGTAACAGCTTTAGGGTTACTGGGGATTGTGGGATCTGGACTGTCAGGGATAGCGGTGGAAGCCGCGCCCGCCGCGCCGACCTATGTCGGTGTCGAGCGCACGATCGAATCGATCCGACAGGCATGGGCGGCGCCCGGTGCGAAGGTCAATCCGAATCAGGATGGGTGGAATGCCCTGTTCGATGCGTTGCTTCAGGACCTGCACGCCTATGCCAAGGCGGGTGATGATACGGAGCGGCTGACCGCGCTGAATCAGGTTTACCAGATCTCGCAGGCACTGGGCACCGTGACCTGGCAGCCGGCGGCGAACCTGCGTGAGGAGTTGCGGCAATGGCTCCGGCCTCGGGTCCGCCTGGCCTGGGCACGCCAGCGGCTGAGGGATACGGTACAGGCGCTGCCGGCCAGCACGGATCCGGGGATACAGGCCAACCGGTCGCGTTGGGTCGACTTCGTCCAGAACGATCTGGGTCAAGCCCTTCGCGACTACGATGCCGCCGAGTCCGTCTCGCAGCGTCTGGCGGCTCTCCGGCGGGTCCATGAGGCGCTCGGATCTTTGAACAAGCTGAACCAGAGTCGGTTCTGGCAACCGTCGTCGGAGCTCTCCTCCGCCGTCAACGACCTATTCAATCAGCGCAACCTGGATATCACGGCCGACGTCGCCACCGTCGCGCCGGT
>JBKQHM010000606.1:0-3016 GCA_052148775.1 Isosphaeraceae bacterium
TCCAAACGCCGCCTGGCGTATGAGTCTGTTGATGCATCGAACAAGGATACGAACGAATCGAAAAGCGAAACAAAACTGGAGGGAACTCCATTGCTGTCGCCAGCTTGATTTTCATCAGCCCAGGGCCGGGGGGGGTTCTTCGGGAGCGGACTTCGAGCATGCGCCATCCAACTGTTAATCGCTCTAGCGAGAGTGCCGTCGCCATCGGTGCAGCGCATCCACTCAGCGGCTGCATAGGCGTCCTGCTGGTCAGGACTGCTTCGTTCGCACGGGGTGCTCCGGCTCCAGAGCGAGGGATAGATCTCCGCGACGACCGATGCTCCGGGTCGGACATCCCAGCCGTCGAACGGCCAGAAGTGCACGCGGTCGGCTACCTGCTGGTGAAGGTCATGCAACCATGGCAGTCCAGCGCGAGTCGACATGGCCACCGAGCCTTGCACGTCGAAATGAAAGACCGATTTGGCGGTGCCTGCGCGCGATTCCGTCAGTCGGCGCCAGCGCGGATTGCCGGAACGTGCGGCGGCATTGCCGTACAGACCATCCCGCACGAAATCGACATAGGTATGGTCCTCGTCGGTCGGCCAATGTCGTCGGAAATCCTCAAGGATCAATGGCCAATCAAGCGCCAGGTTGTGAGCCTCGAAGTACCGCAAGGGCAACGAAAAACCGTGATCGATGCCGCCCACCATCGGCCGGTCCTGGGAGAGCCGGCCGACCAGCCACTCGGCGATACCGCGCCGCGTCCAGTATTTGCGAGGGCTCGGTGGCGGCTGAATCCCACAGGGCGGTCCGGTGCGATCGGCCATATAGATGTGCGGCCCCTGGAGACTCGATGTCGGCGTCTGCGCGCCGGAATCATCGATGCCGATATCATGATCGAAGGCCCTGACTCCGGGCGTGCTCATGATGGCTGTGTGTGACGAGGGTGAGGTTCAGGTTTCTGGGACGATGTGCTACGCACGGCCCTCAGTCGTCGGGTTTGGAGAGGTCTCACGTCAGCTCTTCCGTTTCAGGGTCTCAAAGCTCGAGGTAGGCGCGGACATCGTACGCGACGGCGGCCAGGTCGATGGTGTGGTAATGGCGGCAGAGTTTCTTACAGAATGTCCCATAAAGCGGATTATGTTCCATACCAGAGGCCGGAGGAAATGGCAAGAAGATTCGCCCAGGGAAGGGGTTAAGGCCAGCGGAGGCAAGGGGTTGCGCCGCGCGTGCGGGCGTGGAAAATTGGTCTAACAGTCCAGGTTTTCGGGCAATGACTTAGACCAATGGAACTGCAAAAAAGGCTGGATTTCAGGGGCTTTATACGGTAGGAGTCTAAAGAGTCTAACCGTTTTCAACCGCATTGGAGCCGCCGATGCCTGCCACCCAGAAACGAGCCCGCAGCCTGCCCGAACCAAGCCCCTCGGCGAAGGCCGGGCACCCCCACAAGGTGCTGCATATCACCACCTACGACCGGCTGGAGGCGTATCTGGCCGCGTTTGCGAAGGGGCATTTCGGCCTGCTGATCCTGGTCGGCGCCGGCGGCCTGGCCAAGAGCCGCTCGGTGCGCTCGGCGCTGGGCGGACGGGGCTGCTGGATCGAGGGCAACGCCACGCCGTTCGGCATGTATGTGAAGCTTTACCGACACCGGGATGAGTTCGTGGTCATCGACGACGTCGATGCGTTGTATGCCGATAGGAGCGGAGTCCGACTGCTCAAATGCCTGTGTCAGACCGAGGACGAGAAATCCGTGGCCTGGCATTCCGACGCGCGCACCCTGGAGCGTCAGGGCATCCCGCGCGAGTTCGTCACCAGGAGCCGGGTCGCGATTGTGGCCAATGACTGGAAAACCCTGAACAAAAACGTAGCAGCCCTCCAGGACCGGGGGCATGTGCTGATGTTCCAGCCCAGCGCTGCCGAGGTGCACCGCAAGGCCGGGACGTGGTTCGACGACCCGGAGATCTACCAGTGGTTCGACGCCAACCTGCACCGGGTGCGCGAGCCGTCGATGCGGCATTACGTCCGGGCCCGCGAGCTCAAGGCCGCTGGCATGGACTGGACCGAGGTCCTGGCGGCCGAGGCCGAAAACAAGCGGGAGCGGCTCGCCGCCGAGCTGCTGGCCAGCGCCGAGCACGCCAGCACCGCCGAGCGGGTGAAAGCCTTCGTCGAGCGGGGGGGCGGATGCCGGGCGACCTTCTTCAACTACCGCCGTTATCTTCTGAAGTAGATAATCGCGGAAGGTCGGCGACGAAAACAGGGCGGGTTCGAACGCCAGTCAGTGACAGCCGAAGAACAGTTTGCGGTCGACTGGGATCAGTAAAGGCTCACAAGAGATAGCCGGCCGATGAAGGTCGGGTGGTAGATCGTGTCCTCACCAGGTCGATGGCGGCCGTTGCCGTCACCTCCAACCCGGGCCACGGGGTTCTTGCGTCGGGCTCGGCGCCGTGGGATGCTCGCCACGAGGGCGTCAGGAATCGGAAGCATACCAGAGGGAACCTCCTGTGGTGGGCGCAGATCCTCTCACTGACGTCCCGAGATCTCTGGGGAGCGAACGGCTCCGGAGGTAATCACGTTCATGAAGCCCAGGGCAGGCAGGCCAAAAAGCAAGAGGCAAGGGGCCGCCGATGCCGGCCGGACCGAGGTGGTGTTGTTGATCCACGGGACGTTCGCGACCGCCCCAGACGACGAGGGACCACGGTGGTGGCAGCGCGGGGAGAGCACGTTTTGGGACTGGTTGAAGGAACGGTTGGGGGGTGTGGCTGAGGTCCAGCCCGGTGGTCGGCTGTTCCGATGGTCGGGCGACAACAGCGAGCGGGAGAGGCGAGGGGCGGGGAGGGCGCTCCTGGACCGGCTCAACGCCCTGGAGGACGCACGAATCGCCTATCATCTGATCGCACACAGTCACGGCGGCTCAGAGGCTGTGAAAAAATCGGGCTAGCATGCGGGTGTGAATTCAAGAACAATTGATCATCCTGGTTGCGGTTGGAGAGCGAAACTGCGTGCCATGTTCTGGGCAATGGCGAACCACGTCGCGACG
>JBKQHM010000607.1:0-4866 GCA_052148775.1 Isosphaeraceae bacterium
CGAAGGGGCCTCTGCCGGGGGATTATGGGCCGGAAGTGCCCGAGCTCGTCGTCGAAGTCCGTTCGCCGAACGATCGATGGCCGAAGGTCCATACCAAGGTCGCGGAGTACCTGAATGCCGGCGTGACGGTCGTCGTTGTCCTGGACGACGAATCGCGGACAGCCGTCCTCTACTTCTCCGATCGAGCCGCGCTCACGCTCAAGCCCGACGACGAGCTGACGGTGCCCGAGATCCTCCCCGGCTTCGCCGTCTCGGTGCGACGGTTCTTCGAGTGATCGTCTCTGTCCCCGCTCAGCTCCCCTCCGGCGTCTTGACGCGGAACTCGCGCATGCCGAAGGTCAGGGCGCCGAAGGCCGCGAACACCGCGCTGACGGTCAGGAGCACGATCAGGCACGTCGAGGCCGCGGGGGCGGTCGATAGGTCGATCGACCAGTCGGTGCCGGGCATCTCGAGCCATCGCACGGCCAGCACCCGGATGTGGTACATCACGGTCGCCTCCCGGATGACGAAATCGATATTGGCGAAGACCCCCTCGAAGACGACGATGTAAATCGCGCCGAAGACGAGGGTCCGGCGCACCCAGAGGCTCAGGCCGCCGAAGACTGTCACATAGGCGGACAGACTCAACGCCGCGAGCGCGACGATGATCGGGGCGCGCTCGGTCAGCACCGGCTTGATGAGGTCGTCCTCGCCCCAGTAGATCGTGACGAGCGTGGCGATCGTGAAGACCAAGGCGCGCATCGCCGTCACCACGAACGTGCCCAGGAGCTTGGCCAGGTAGATCGCCCATCGCGGGATCGGCCGGATCAGGAAGTAGGTCAGGGTCTGCTCCTCGATGTCGTCCTGGACCATGCCCGAGGCGAACAGCAGGGCCGACACCGGCAACAGGGCCTGGAAGATCAGGCCGAAGATCAAGGCGCCCTCGATCGAATCGGGGTCGTACGGGTCCTGGAACCTCCGCGTCATGACCGCGATGACGATCGGCAATGAGAAGAGCACCGCGAGGATCAGCAGGCGGATCCCTCGTCCCTGCCGCGCGACGGTGATCCGCACCACCGTCCAGATCGCCCAGAAGTCGACCCGGTGCGAGAGCGCGACCGGGACGGCCTCGATCGGATGCCGCGGGCCCTCGACGGGGCTCGCGACGGCCTGCGCCGGCTCCGGATGGGACGGGGGTGAGGGCGTCGGGGCGATCGTCGTCATGGATTCACCAGGTACTTGAAGACGGCTTCCAGGTTATCGTCGTCGGAATACACTTCCTCGATCGGCGTGTCGGCTTCGAGGGCCAGGTGGACCAATCGCCCGTAGAAGCGGTCCGGCAGCCGGGTCTCCACCACGATCGCCCCGTCGTCCCGCTTCAGCTCCACCCCCACGACATCATCGCAGCGCACCAGCTTGGCGGCCAGCGCCCGCGCGGCCGACGACTTGATCACGATGCGATGCGGGTGGGTGTCGATCAGGTCGCGGATCTGGCGCACGTCCCCCACGGCGATGAGCCGGCCGCGGCTCAGAAGCACGATCGACCGCGTCAGCGCCTGGATCTCGTAGAAGACGTGGCTGGAGACCAGCACCGTGCGGCCTTGCCGGCCCCAGTCGATGACGAGGTCCATCAGCTCGCGACGGGCGACCGGATCGGTCCCGGTCAACGGTTCGTCGAGGAAGAGCACCTGGGGGTCGTGGACCATGGCCTGGGCCAGCTTGATCCGCTGCCGCATCCCCTTCGAATAGCCGCGGATCGGCCGGCCGGCGTGCTCGGTCATGCGCACCAACTCCAGCGACCGCTCGGCCGCATCGCGAGAACCGACCCGGCCCAGGCCGCCCAGTCGTGCACAGGCGATCAAAAACTCGCGGCCCGTCATCCATTCGAAGAACGCATCCTGCTCCGGGCAGAGCCCGAGATATCGGTTCAGGCCCGGATGGTTCCACGGGCGATGGCCGAGCACCTTCACCTCGCCCTGACTGGGCCGGAGCTGGCCGGTCGCCAGTTGCAGCAGCGTGCTCTTGCCCGAACCGTTCGGGCCCAGCAGGCCCGTCACGCCCGCCGGCAGCCGGAGCGACAGGTTGTTCAAGCCGATCACCTGGCCATACCACTTCGAGACCGATCGGAATTCGATGACCGGCGGGCTGGATTCGGATTCAATGATATTGGATTCCATATTCCAGATTCCTTATTCCAAACTCCAGATGCCGGATTCCAGATCGCGGTGCTTGCCGATTCGAGCGCGGCTTCAATCATCCCAGGATGAGTGTCACATTCAGGTTTTATCTTATTTGGAATCTAGAGCGCTTAACGCGTGAATTGCAGACGGCTGATACGAGCCCGACGCGTCCGCGAGTGGATTGATGACTCCGCCGGAATTCACTCGCTGGCGCGTCGGGCTCGTATCGATTCGATGCGGTCATTCCGTAGGCAACCCAATCGTTCATCGCTCTAGAATCTGCAATCCGGAATCGGATCGCACCGCTCACCGGAGCCGGTCGAGGCTGCGGATCCTCGTCGTGAGCACGCCGACGGAGACGGCCGCGAGGCCCGCGAGGACGCCGGCCGACCATTCCCAGGGATAGGTCTCGGGCGCCAGCGAAGACCGGCGCAACCGATCCTGGACGCGTCGTTCCCGGTCGCTTTGCCGCTGGGGTCCGAACGGGGATCGTGAATCCGGCGCACCCTTTCGAAATCGAGGTCCCCGGCCCGGTCCGAACGGCCCCATGATCAGATTCTGACCGGCCCGACTACCGGCCTGGAAAACGTTGGTGACCTTGTCCCACGACGTCTCGGCGTCGAACAGGGCGTCGCGGACCCGTCGCAGGTTGCCGGTGTAGGACACCAGCGGGCACCAGTCGGCCCGCACCGTCCTCTCCAGCACGCCAGCCGTCATGTTGCCGACGAGCCACAGACCCAGCCACATCGCGCCGACGTATCGCGAGTTCCGCGACAGCGAGGAGAGGGCCAGCATCAGGAGTCCGGCCGAGACCACCACGATGGCCCCGAACGCCATCGAGGCCAGGAACAGCCGTCCGGTATCGCGGACCACGGTCGGATCGAGGCTGAAGCTGTAACCCAGCACGAATGCCACGAGGGCCGGCACGATCGTCACGGCCGCCAGGAACGCTCCGATCACGCCGAGCTTCCCCAGGAAATACTCGAACCGACGCAAGGGCCGCGAGAGGTAGAGCGGGATGGCGTTGAACCGCAGGTCCTGGCTGATCAGGTCGGGACCGACCAGGAGCACGAGGATCATCGCGATCGGGAGCTGGATGTCGAGGAACTGGCGGAACGCCAGGGTCCACAGCGGTGCGCGAAACCCCTTCGGACCGGCCTTGACCTCTTCGGGAAGGTTCTGGAACAAGAACAAGAAGGGGGTCAGGAACTCCGACTGCTGTTCGAACAATCCCCAAAGTGCCAGGAGGCAGGCGAGCACCGCCGCGGGCAGGCAAGCCACCGCCAGGATGATGCGGACCCATCGGCTCTTGAGCTGCACCTCGACCCCATGGCGGGTGATCGGCATCCAGCGCCCGGACGGTCCGGAGAGCTTGCCGTGCCAGTGCTGGTATCCCTGATCGAAGATGGGCATCAGTTCTTACCCCCGAGGGCGCTGAGGAAGACTTCTTCGAGGGTGCTCCGCCTCGGTCGTAGCGAACGGACCTGCTCGCCGGCATCGCGGGCGGCCTCCCAGACTGTGGCCGCCCCGGTGCCCGGCGGGAGCGACACCAGGAGCTGGTCGTCGATCGCCTCGGCCGAGATCCCCCGCGCCGCGAGCTGACGGGAGAACCCGGTCGGATCGCCCTTGACGCGGAGCTCGTATTCGAGGTTGTGGGCGTGCTTGAGGTCGGCGATCCGCCCCTGGGCCAGCAGCCGGCCTCGGCCGAGGACCATCACATACTCGCAGACCGCCTCGACATCCGGAAGAAGGTGGCTGGAGAAGAGCAGGCTCATCCCCTTGTTGCGCGAGAGGTCGGTGGTCAGCTCGAGGACGTCGTCGCGGCCGGCCGGGTCCATGCCGTTGGTCGGCTCGTCGAGGATCAGCAGCCGAGGGTCGTGCACGATCGCCGCGGCGATCTTGAATCGCTGCTTCATGCCGGTCGAATACGACTCGATCCGACGGTAGCGCGCCTCGCCCAGGCCGACGTAGTCGAGCACCTCGTGTGCGCGCTGCAAGGCATCCTTGCGGCCCATCCCGACCAGCTCACCGGCGTAGGCGACGGCCGCCACGCCGTTCATGCCGGGGAACAGGCATTCGTCCTCGGGCACGAACCCGGTGGCCTGACGGATCGCCAGGCGTTGCGTGCGGATGTCCATCCCCAAGATCGTCCCCTGCCCCGAATCGATCGCGATCAGGCCGAGCAAGGTCCGGATCATCGTCGTCTTGCCCGCCCCGTTGGGGCCGAGCAGGCCGATCGCCCCCTCGGGCAGCGCCACCGACAGGCCGCCGAGCGCCGTGACCTTGCCGTAAGTCTTCGAGACATTCTCCAGCTCGATGAGCATCTTCGATCCCAATGACGGACTGACGAGCCATTCCCCGGGCCGAGCCACGATGATGCCCCGCCCGGCTCGACGCGACGCAGAAGGCCCCTTCCTCAATTCGCTTAATGGCTTGGAATATTATTCGACGGGACGGGCGGCCACTGCAAGCGGGCGATGTCGCGACGGCGG
This sequence comes from Isosphaeraceae bacterium, assembly GCA_052148775.1. Lineage (GTDB taxonomy): Bacteria > Planctomycetota > Planctomycetia > Isosphaerales > Isosphaeraceae > CAVZRC01. Next base: position 4,652 of record JBKQHM010000607.1, read on the forward strand.
AGTCGAAGGCTTTACAAGCGGCGGCGGCCTGCTGGATCTCTGTTGGGCGCGGGGCTCCGGGCACCCGAAGGGGCTCCGTTCGGCGCGGGGCTCATGACCCCGCCGATCCGACGGGCTCCGTTCGGCGCGGGGCTCATGACCCCGCCGATCCGACGGGCTCCGTTCGGCGCGGGGCTCATGACCCCGCCGATCCGACCGACCTGGAGGGGGGGGGG
>JBKQHM010000608.1:0-5021 GCA_052148775.1 Isosphaeraceae bacterium
GCGGCTGCCGTGCGATAACCAGAAGAGCGACGAGACGTTAACGCTTCACAAAAAACTCAATTGCGGAATCGCTGGACTCGGCGCGCGATCGCACGATCGCACGACCCCACCAACCAGAGCGGAGACTCAGGCCCGATCATCGGGGCGACGGCTTCTCGGCTGCCGTCGAGCCGCTGGGCGTGTCGGGCATGATGCTGGGCAGCTCCAGGCGATGTCCGCCCCCTCCCCTGAGCATCTGATGCTTGGCCTGGGTCGTCTGGCCCAGCCCGTGGATCTTGATGAATCCCAGGGCGGCCGAGTAATCGTATTGATCCCCTTCTTCGTAGGTCGCCAGCTCATGACGATACAAACTGTGCTCGCTCTTGCGGCCCACCACCTGCGAGTGCCCTTTGAATAGCTTGAGCCTCACCGTGCCCGACACGTATTGCTGGTTGGAAACGGTGAACGCCATCAAGTCCTGGTGGAGCTGGCTGAACCACAGTCCGTTGTAGATCAGGTCGGCATAGGCCTGGCTGACCAGCGTCTTGAAGCGGAGCGATTCCTTCGAGAGCGTGAGGAACTCCAGCTCGCGATGTGCCTCGTGCAGCAGGATGGCGGCGGGGGCCTCGTAGATCTCGCGTGATTTGATCCCGACGAGGCGATTCTCGATGTGGTCGATCCGCCCGACGCCGTGCTTGCCCGCGAGCTGGTTGAGCGCGTTGATCAGGTCGACGCCGTCCGTCTCGCGACCGTCGATGGCCGTCGGCTTGCCGCGATCGAACGTGATCTCGACCTCCTCCGGCTCGCCGGGGGCGAGTCGCGGATCGGCGGTCCACTGGAACGTCTCGGGCGGCGGCTCGACCCAGGGGTCTTCGAGGATCCCGGCCTCGATCGAGCGTCCCCAGAGGTTCTGGTCCGTGCTGAAGATCGACTTCTTGGTCGCCTCGACCTCGATGCCATGCTGGGCGGCGAACTCGAGTTCCTGGGTGCGCGTCCATTTCCATTCGCGGACCGGGGCGATGATCTTCAACTCCGGGGCGAGCGTCTGGAAGGTCACATCGAATCGGACCTGGTCGTTACCCTTGCCCGTGCAGCCGTGCGCGACCGCGGCCGCGCCGTGCTCCCTCGCCACCCGCACCATGAGCTGCGCGATCAGCGGACGGCCGAGCGCCGTCGCCAGCGGATACTTACCCTCGTAGAGGGCACCGGCGGCCAGCGACGGGAAGACGAAGTAATCCACGAAGAGGTTGCGAGCATCCTCGGCGATCGCTTCGATCGCGCCGGTCCGGAGGGCCTTCTGGCGGATCGCCTCGATGTCCTGCCCCTGTCCCAGGTCGCAGGTGTAGGCGATCACATCCATACCATATGTCTCGTCGATCCACTTCACGGCCACGGACGTGTCGAGGCCGCCGCTGTAGGCCAGCACCACCTTGTCTCTCGCCACGATTCGACCTTTCTTCGTCTTTTCAAGAGAGCGTTGAGTTCGGGGTTGCTAGAGGGCGAAGGCACGCTTGAGGCATTCGAGACCTTCCCGGCCCCGCGCAACGTCCGTGCCGACGTTGATGCGAACCTCGCTGGTATTGATCAGGTTGACGTTGATCCCGCGGTCCGCCAGCGCGGCGAACATGCGGGTGGCGACTCCCGTATGGGTGCGCATGCCTACCCCGATCACGGAGAGCTTGGCCAAGGACGGCTCGACCGAGACGTCGGCGACGCCGGCGGCCCGGACGGCCTCGACGGCACGCGAGGTCGCCTCGCGCGGCACGGTGAAGGACAGCACGGAATCCCCGGCGATGCCGATGTTCTGCACGATCATGTCGACGAATACGCCCGCGTCGGCGATCGCGCGGAAGACCCGCGCGGCGCAACCGGGCCGGTCCGGGACGTGGAACAGGGCGATCCGGGCCTGCGACTCGTCGAGCTCCACCCCGGCGATGACGAGATCCTCCATGCCGAGTGCTCGGTTCTCGCCCGCGCCGTTGTCGGTATCCGCCAGTGGGGCCAGCTTCATGAGACCCGTGCCGGAAGGCGAGGGGACGAACGCCGATCCGCTGGCATTGATCTGATCGAGGTGGAACGCCTTGTGGACGGCGCGGAGCGCGGCCACGGCCGAGCCGCGATGGACCAGCACGCTGATCTTGATCTCGCTGGTCGTGATCATCTGGATGTTGATCCGGTCCGCGGCGAGGGCGTCGAACATCGCGGTGGCCACGCCGGTGTGGGTACGCATCCCCAGTCCGACGACCGAGATCTTGGCGACGTCCGCGTCGTGCGTGACGGTCGAGGCGCCGATCTCCCGGGCCGCGGACTCGGCGGCCCTCAAGGTCTCCGGCAGGTCGCCCTTGGCCACCGTGAAGCTGACCTCGGTGGTCCCGCCCGTGGAAACGTTCTGGACAATCATATCCACGACAATATTCGCCGAAGCGATCGTTCGGAAGATCGAGTGGACGACGCCCGGACGGTCGGGGACGCCGAGGATTGTGATCCGGGCCTCATCCTTGGCCAGTGCGGCGCCGGTGACCGGCACGCCCAGCCGTTTCGCATCGTGCTCGCCCACGATCCACGTCCCCGCCGAATCCGAGAACGAGCTGCGCACGTGGATCGGCACGCCGTACTTCTTGGCGAACTCGATCGACCGGGAGTGCATGACGCCCGCCCCGAGGCTCGCCAGCTCCAGCATCTCGTCGTAGCTGATCCGATCGATCTTGCGGGCTTCGGGGACGATCCGCGGGTCGGTGGTGTAGACCCCGTCCACGTCGGTGTAGATCTCGCACCCCCCCGCGCCGAGCACCGCGGCCAGCGCGACCGCGGTCGTGTCCGAACCGCCTCGGCCGAGCGTCGTGATGTTGTAATGCTCGTCGACCCCCTGAAAACCGGCCACGATCACGATCTTCCCCTCGTTCAAGGCCTGGACCATCCGCTCGCTCGAGATATTGCGGATCCGCGCCTTGGTGTGGAAGCTGTCCGTGACCAGTCCGATCTGCGCGCCCGTGAAACTGATCGCCGGCACGCCAAGGCTCTCGATGGCCATCGCCATCAGCGCGACGCTCACCTGCTCGCCGGTCGATAGGAGCATGTCCATCTCGCGAGCGGGCGGCGTCTCGGTGATCTCCTTGGCCAGCGCGATTAACTCGTCGGTCGTGTGACCCCGGGCCGAGACGACGACGAGGACCTGTTCTCCTCGCTGATGGGCCTGAATCGCCCGACGCGCCGCGGCCAGGATCTTGTCGGAATCCGCCACGCTGGTCCCACCGAACTTCTGAACGAGCAACGGCAAAGGTGTCACTCCCTGCGGCAGCGGCTCAATGACTGGGCTCTGCCTGGATAGCGATCAGTTCGGTGGTCACGAGCCACCGGTTATCAGCCAATTACCGGCGGGCCGTGCCCGCCCTACGATCTTCGAAACACCTTCAGGCCGGAAGGTCCGGCTTACTACATGCTCGGCCTCAGGATGCACTTCCGTCCCAACCCAGGTCGAGGAATCGCTCCATCAGCCGGTAGCCCTGTTCGAAAAACGGGCATTTCGGGTCGCGTGCGGCGAACTCATCGTAGGTCTTGCCCGATCCGCGGAGGCCCGTCCCGGCCATGGCCCATGTCACCGGAGCACGGTCATGAGCTCGGGTGCGTAGCAGCGTCGAGTGATCGGGCGAGATCACGATTCGCCATCGGTCGTATGCCTTCAGGGATTCGGCGACCGGCCCGACGATCTCGCGATCGATCCGCTCGATCGCCTCGACCTTGGCGTCGGCACGTCCCTCGTGGCTGGCCTCGTCGGGGGCCTCGACATGGACGCATACCAGGTCATAATCCCGGATCGCCGCGATGGCAGCCCGGCCCTTGGCGGCATAATCCGTGTCGAGGTAACCGGTCGCACCCGGAACATCGAGCCGCGTCCATCCCGCCAGCACGCCTACGCCTCGAACCAGGTCGACGGCCGAGATCATGGCCCCCCTCAGTCCGTGAACATTGACGAACTTCGGGACGGTCGGGGCCCTACCCTGTCCCCAGAGCCAGATCGCATTGGCCGGCCGCTTGCCGGCCGCGATACGTGCCGCGTTCACGGGGTGATCGGCGAGCATCGGGGTCGCTCGCTGCATCAGGTCCTTGAGGACGTCCGAACCGGGCCCGCGCGGGAGATGTTCCACAGCCGGTTGGTCGGGATAGTCGTGGGGCGGATCGGTCACCGTCTCGCCAGTGAACGGCGATGCATGATCTCTACCCCGGTAGACCAACAGATTACGGTAGCTGACTCCGGCGTGAAATTCGATCTCCGGCCGGCCGAGCTCGGCCTGGAGCGTCTCGATCAAAGATTGACCCTCAGGGCTCGTGATATGTCCGGCCGTGAAGTCGGTGAGCCTGCCGTCCTGGACGTTCATCAGGTTGCAGCGGATGGCCCAATCTTCCGGGCCGAGTTCCACCCCCATCGCCGCGGCCTCGAGGGGGGCACGGCCGGTGTAATAGCGCTCGGGATCGTAACCGAGGAGGCTGAGGGTCGCAACGTCACTTGCCGGCAGGAATCGGTCGGGGACATTCCGCGACCGGCCCACGATGCCCTCCTGTGCGACACGATCCATATCCGGGACCGACGCCACCTGGAGGGGAGTCTTTCCACCAAGCCCCTCGAAAGGCTCGTCCGCGGCCCCATCCGGGATCACGATCACATACTTCGAGCTACTCGACATCGCCCTCGGTGCCTTAACAGGATGATTGACCCGGGTTGGAGCAAGGCCAGGCTTGACCGACAACCATCTTATCCGATTCCCAGCCGCGTGGTGCCAGAGGTTTTCCCGCTCAGACCCGAACAGAGCTTGCCAGGCTCTTCCTGGAAACGCAAGTCGCGTGGAGATAGGACATCCGGAAAATGGCAAAGGCCCTGCCTCGGCTGGCCCAATAACTCTCCTTCGCCATGTACGATAGGCAATTCCCGCAAATTACTCTCGGAGGAATTCGTGTTTTCTGTTCTGATTGCTTCCCTGTGACGCGGATTGGAGCACCCTTGGCAGGGAGGGGATGATGGAAGTTCTCACGAAGGAAGTCATTGC
>JBKQHM010000609.1:0-23349 GCA_052148775.1 Isosphaeraceae bacterium
GGAATAATACCGCGCAGGGCGCGAGTCTCCCGACCAGCGCTGGGCGCGGGTCTCCCGCCCGCCCATGGCCCGACCTGCGCTGGGCGCGGGTCTCCCGACCCCGCCCATGGCCCGACCTGCGCTGGGCGCGGGTCTCCCGACCCCGCCCCTGGCCCGACCGCACGCCTGCGCTGGGCGCGGGTCTCCCGACCCCGCCCCGTCGCAGCCTGTGTCGGTCATGATCAAGAGTCACTTGGTGATCGATCGTTCCCATCTCAAGAAGTGCGCGCAATGGCCATACTGGAAGCCGGCCAGATCTTCCAATTGATGCTGGATATCCTGTAATTGACCGAGTTTACTGCTCCAGAAGCCGGACGCGAGTTGCCTCGAGACATGGGTCGGAATTCCGTCCGGATCGGCATAGATCGCGATCTTCTCGGAGCCCTCTTCGACGAGGGGATCGTCGCAGGGGGCGAATCCTAACTCTCGGTAGGCCGCCACAAAGGCAGCAATCGTCTCCTCGCGAGGGATTCCCTCCGGCCAGTGGCTATCCTCATCGGGCCACCACCAGCGCTCCTCGTCTCCCGCGGCCCAGGCAACGCAGTTATAGCGGACATCCTCGGGGCTTGTGACAACGTAGCCGGAACCGCGGAGGCCGGGGAACAGGGTCTCCAGTTCATCCATCAGAGATACCCGTGTTCCTTACCCCACCTGACCCAGGCTTCGGTCATCGGACCGATCCGACCGCGATCGGACGGGGCGACGGGATCGGCACCCGTGAGGGACCTGAGGGCGGCGAACCAGTGATTGGGCCGTTGCTGGAGTTCACGGAGCAAGAGCGGCACCACCGCCGGACCCATTGCGGTGATCGCGCGATAGGCGGGGTGTTGCACCCGCGCCGTCGATGAGGAGAGATGAGCGACTCCCGCCCGCCACTCGGCGACCCGTTCCTGGAATCTCCGCTCGAGTTCCGTGTCCTTCGGGAGCGGGTCCTCGGCCTGATGGGGCGGTTCGGCGGAGGCGGGCACGGTCTTCGCGGGGGACATGGCTGTCATCCGATCGCCCATGGAGGGTCGCTCAATCGCCGGGACGATCCGGACGAAGGCGGGCGGGTTCTTCCCACTACCGGGAATGTAACACGAGATTGAGGACCAGGCCAAGACTCGTGTCGAACGGCCGGCCTCCTGGGTTCAGCCGATGTCAAGTCGCGCTCACGGCTTGGTGCCGGCGCGGGCCGACGCCAGCAGCGCGTCGACCTCGGCCCAGAGTGCACGGCAGGCGTTCGGCTCGTCCGCGGGAACCTTGGCCCGCGCAGCCGGAAGTGGTGCTGGATCGGGTCGGCTTTCCGGTGCTGGAGCGTGCAACTGGACGGAGTGGATCTGGCTCCGCCGGCCGAACTCGACCAGCTAGACTTTATCATCGGTCCCGGTCGGCGATGGCCGTCCTTACTTCGACTGTTTCGCTTCACTCACAACGGTGTGTGTATCGCCCAGGCCCATCAGGACCGCCGCCTCGGCGCGGAGGCGGAGCAACTCATGATCCTTGGGTCTTCTCTTCACAGTCCAATCCGTCGCTTTATCATACCAGAGCCGTCCTTGACCGCTTTCACCGCTTCGGGCGAGGGCCATGGCCAGGAAGAACCAGGTCGTTGTATCGCCGCCGGAAGTCATCTCGATCGCCGTTTTCAGCGGCTCGATCGCGCCCTCTGCCTCGCCGGCGCGGTAGCTTGCGATTCCGAGTGTGGCCCATGCCATCGGATCCCACGGGGTCGCGGCGACGACGGATCGGGCCAGTTCGAGTGCACGTACGGAGTCTCGGCTCGAGGGATCGGGGCAGTCGGCAAGAAACCGGGCGAGATCCCGCCTGGGGACCTGCGCCGAGGGCGACGCTGCGACCCGCTGCTCCCAGTGCGTCCGGGCCTCTCGGAATGAACTCCGTGCTTCCGCGGTTTTTCCCCTAACAAAGCGCAGTCGCCCCATCTCGTCGTAACATCCCGCCAGCTTCTCGGCATTATCCGGCAGAGCGGGCATTGCGACAACGAGCTCTTTCGCGATCTCCAGTTTCCGGCGCAGGAGCGCGTCCGCCTCCTGCCACTGTCCCTCCGCCATCTGGAGGCGGCCCAAACCGCCACAAATCCCCGCGAGGTCCCACTTGGGCCAGGGACTGGGCGTTGCTTCCGCTATCTCCTCAGAGACGAGCAGGGCGCGACGGAGATACTCCTGGGCCTCGCGCATCCTCCCAGATCGCTCGTGGACCTGACTCAACCTCGCAAGACTATCGCGCAGGCTTTCACGATACGCGGACGAATCCGGAAACTGCTTGGAGAGCTCCGCTGCCAGGCGCAGGGCATTCTGGAGAAGCTCCGCCGCCTCCGTTAGCTGGCCTTCGCTCAATCGCAGACCTCCCAACTCCGAGTCGGCGCTGGCAAGGCGCCTCCGATAGGACGGTTCTTCGGGAAAGGCCGAAGCCAACCTGGCGTAAACGGCTCGAACCTCCCGGTAGAGCACCTCCGTTTCACCGACTCGTCCGAGCCTCTCGAGCGGCATACAGAGATTATTCTTTGCCCTGGCAAAGTGGTCCTGATACAGGGGCTCGTCCGGGAATTCCGAGCAGAGTGCTTCGAAAAGGCCGAAGGATTTGTGGAATGCTCGCTCCGACTCGCCGAGTTTCCCGATGTCGGCGAGGAATAATCCCAGGAGATGGTAGAGGATTGCGAGCTCATGGCGATAGGCCGCTTGATGGGGGAAGCGGCCCGCGAGGGTTTGCAGGAGGTCGATCGCCTTGCCAGCCGCCTCTGCGGCCTCCACCTGACGTCCCAGATCCCGGCAGATGTCCGTGACGCGCCGATACGCCGTCGCCGCCTGGTACAGGGAGGTGGGTGTTCCATCGCGATCGGCGGCGAAGTCCTGATAATAGACCAGGGCCTTTTCCAGGAAGTTGCGCCGCACTTTCTCCAGATCCGGCTTCTTCTGGGTCAGCAACTGCTGGGATACGTCGACGAACAAGTTGTCGATCGCCTGGCGAGCCCGATCGCGCTGACCTGCGACCTCCCTCTGCTTTGCCGCGATCATGGTCGTGCTGATCGCAAGCCCGACCACCGCCAGGCAGAGCATGCTCGCCGCCGAGATCACGAAGGCAATATGCCGTCGCGCCCACTTCGTCATCCGCTCGAGCGGCGTGGGCCGTCTGGCCTTGATCGGCTTGTACTCCAGGAACCGTCGGAGGTCGTCGGCCAGCTCCTGCGCCGTCAGGTAGCGCGATGCCGGCTCCTTGGCCCTCGCCTTCTGGACAATCGTCTCCAGCTCGCGCGGCGCGGCCGAGTTGATCGCCCGCAAGGGCCGTGGGTCCTCCTCGATGATCCGGTGCAGCACCTCCCGGCGGTCCCCACCGTCGAAGGCCGGCTCCAGCGCGATCAGCTCGTACAGCGTCACGCCCAGCGAATAGACGTCGGTGCGCTGGTCGACGACCGCTCGGTGGCCGATCGCCTGCTCCGGGCTCATGTAGCGGATCGTGCCCAAGAGGTCGCCGCTCAGCGTCAGGCTCGAGTCGTTCTGGAGCCGGGCCAGGCCGAAATCGGTGATCCAGAGGTGGCCCTTGACGTCGACCATCAAATTCGCCGGCTTGATGTCGCGGTGGATGACCCCCTCTTGATGGGCGTGCTCCAGCGCCTCGGCCGCCTGGATGCCCAGGTTCGCCACGGTGCGGAAATAGGCCGAAGTGTGGGTTGAGGAGCTGGCCGGCGGTGTGGTCTTCGCGATGGATCTCGACGTCGGTGTCGTTGGGAGCATTCCCCGTGTTGACGTGGTGGGATCGGGTATCGGCGGCTTTTCCGCGGGGGCGAGCTGGCCGGAGGCCAGCATGCCGGCCAGGTTCCGGTCGTCTCTCAGTACCAGGGTCGAGGCCTCATCCGCGATGTCGCGGCCCTCGAGCTGGCGCAGCTCGTGGATCAGCTCGGCCAGCGACCTCCCCTCGATGTACTGCATCGCGTAGTAATGGACGCCCCGCTCGCAGCCGACCGCGTAGACCGGCACGATGTGGGTATGGTGCAACTGGGCCGCCGCCTGGGCCTCGACGTGGAACCGCCGCATCTGCCGGGGATCGATCGCCGCGGCGAGGGGCAAGACCTTCAGCGCCACCCTGCGCTTCAGCGACCGCTGTTCGGCCTCGTACACGATCCCCATGCCGCCCCGGCCGACCTGGCGCACGATCCGATAGTCGTCGAGCTGTGGCACATGCCTCGCGCCGTCCTCGACCGGCGGGGCCGAGCCATCGTCACGGGCCACGCGCTCGGCCAGGTGCATCACCTCCAGGCAGGCGCGTAATTGCGAGGCGATCTCGGGATGCTCGGCCAGCAGCCGCGCGGGATCGGTGGCGCGGCCGGCCTCCAGGTCGGCCAGGTAGGCATCGAGCACCCGCGCGACCTCGGCGTCTTGTGAACCCGAGCCATCCACACCATCGCTGATCGAGAGCTCATCGCGGCTCATGGTTGATCTCGCAACAAGAGACTGAGGCGGTCCATCGTGCATTTCCCGGAGAGAGCCGGGACGCCATCCTTACCCTGTTCGGGCCGGTCCCGAAATGCTAGGATGATGGAGAATGCTCTCCATCTCCAGGGGACCGGTCTTGGATCTGACGTTGACGATTCCGAATGAGCTCGCAGCCCGCCTTCGCGCGGTGGAGGACCGGCTCCCCGAGATCCTCGAGCTGGGGTTGCGCGAATGGCTCTCGACCCCGCGGGGATATGCCGGCCTCAACGACCTGCTCGAGACCCTGGCCCGCCTTCCCTCGCCGGAGGAGATCCTCGCCCTCAGGCCCGCGCCGATCCTACAGGATCGCATCGAGGCCCTGCTCGATAAGAACCGCGCCGGCGGCCTCTCGGAGGAGGAACGGCGGGAATGGGAGCGTTATCAGTACATCGAGCACCTCGTCCGTCTGGCCAAGGCCAGGGCCATCCAGCGGCAGGCCCGGGGTGCGTGAGTGAACGACCATGAGCGTGACCCTCATTCCGAGCGCAAATCGTCGGCGGTCGCATCGAACCGCGTACACCCAAGGGTCGCGCCACGGCGCGGCTGCTCCGTTTCAACGACCCGAACCGTGTCCAGGAGCGCGAGCTGCTCGTGGCCACAGGATCGATCCGAGAGCCAGTCGCGTGACAACCCTCCTGGGCTGGCTCCCGATGGAATCAACCCGGAGCGGCCGGCTCACGCCGCTCTTTCGAGGCGACGGGGCATCATGGTTCATGAGTTCTCCCTCAACAAGAGGCTGAGGCGGTCCATCGCACGCTTCCAGAGCACCCGCGCCGCGCCGGGCGAGCGCCCCATCCGCGCGGCAACCTGATCGAAGGGGATGTGCTCCAGGTTACGCAGGATGAACACCTCGCGGTAGTGGGCAGGCAGTTTCTCCAGCGCGTCGGCCAGCAAGACCGCCTGCTCGCGCCGGACCGCGTGGGCGCTGGGAGATTCCGACGGTGTGGCCAGTGCATGATGCAGGGCCGCGCTCGAGCGGTCGAGCATCGCCTCCAGCGACTCCTGCCGCTGGTAGTCGCGGCCCTGACGACGGTGATGCTTGGCCTGGTTGGACAGGGTCCGCACCAGGATCTGCCGCAGCCAGACGGTCAGCTCGGGCTCGGTCGAGCCGAGGAACTGGCCGAATTCCCGAGCGGCTTTCAGGAACGTCTCCTGGACCAGGTCGGAGGCATCCAGCCGGACCCGCAGCGCCTGGCCGATCAGCGTGCGGGCGACCAGCCGCAGGTAGTTGCGATAGAGCTCCAGCAGCCGGCCCAGCGCGGCCTCGTCGCCGGCGCGGGCCTGCTCCAGGAGTCGGTCGGGAATCACATCGGGTAGTGGCATCGACGACCTTCCACAAATCAGGCCGCTCGGGGCGATTCACCTTTCGGTGGGCCGGATTGTCAGATGTAGGGTGGGTCGAGACGACGCTTCCCGCGTCGTCAGGCCCACCGATCGCGGCAGCTTTCCCGGTGAGCCTCGCCTCGGCAAGCCGAGGCTCGACTCCACCCTACTTCCAGAGAAACCTCGACGATCCGATCTCACTCAGCACGGAGTCTACCAGCTTGGCGTTGAGGACGCTGATCCTCGGGCCGCTCGCGACAGCGAAGGTCCTGGTGAGATTGGAGCGCGGGATCGTCATCCGCCGGGATGCGCCGGCGCCGAACCGAGACCACACGGTCAGGACGACATCGCGCGCCGGCGTGTTGTCGATCGGCATCAAGCCGCCCGCGCCAACGGCCGCCTCCGAGCCCGTGTTCGGGGTGACCGGGTTGATGATGGAGGGAGTCAACGGACGGAAGCCGGCCAAATTCTGGTGCTCAGGGAGGTTCAGGCCGAGCGTGCTCAGCTTCGTCGTGGACGAGTCCAGGGCGATCCCAAGACCCAACCCCTGACCAGAACCAAGCCGCTTGCTCGTCAGCGTGAAGGCATCGAACACGCTGAACACGTCGATGGGACCACTGGCACCCGACCCCGTGTTGACCAGGTTGGCATCCTGCAAGGGCCCGACGGTGGGACCGCTGTAGCTGGTGCCGGGCCCCTGGTAGGCGACCAGGTCGGGCACCAGCAGGTTGGCCACGGGCGTCCCCAACCCGGTCACCAGGTTGTAACTGGAGGTCGCGTTGTAACCATTGTTGCCGCTACTGATCACATGGTAATCGTTCTGCGGCAGGTCGTAGAGGGCCTGCTGAGTCTCGGTCGGGTCGGCGCTGTTCAGAGTCGACTCGCCCGCCGCCACTCGTCCCTGGTTGACCAGCGCCACCAGGCCCGCCCAGGCCGGCGCCGACAAGCTCGTGCCGCCCACGATCTCGAACGGGTCGCTGGGATCGAGGTTGTAGGGGTCGGCGATCCACGCGCCGGTGGCGGGATCCGCGACCAGCGAGACGTCGGGCGTGGTCCGGCTCCCGGTGGACTGGACGCCCTGCTGGTACGCCGGCTCGGGTTCGTACAGGCTGATCCCGCCTCCCGAGCCGATGAACGCACCAACGGCATTCGACTCATAGCCCCATCCCGTCTCGTCGTTGTAGGAGTTATCAGCGTTGAGCGTGAGGCTGGTGCCACCGACGGACACCACGTTGGGCGAATAGGCGGGGTACTCGGGATCGGCGGCGCCGTAGTCGCCGGTGCTGGCGACGAACGTCACGCCGGGGACATTGAACACGCTGTCATAAGTGGCTTCATCGCTGGCGAAGACGGCCTGACCTTCGGGGAAACCCCAGCTCATCGACACCACCGACACCCCAGGCTGGGCCGCGGCGGTGGCCACGCCGGCCATCAGGTCGGAAAGCGACTGGCTATTTGCTTCGACGAGGATGATCTGAGCCCCGGGGGCGATGGCGTGGGTCCATTCGACATCGAGGGCTTCCTCGACTTCCCAGTTGTCGGTGCCGGGCCCGTTCGGGTCGGTGCCGGGCAGGGACGTGGCCTGGCCGTACTGATTCAGCACGGTCAAGAATGACGAGGCCGGCCCATACTGAGCGTAGAGCGTCGGCCCAGAGTCGGTCAGGCTGAACTGGGAATCGAAGGCGTCGAGGGCCTGGTCGACGCTCGGGTCGTCGTAGGCATCGACGATCGCGATGGTCTGGCCGGTGCCGTCCTGGGCCAGCGCATTGATCCCGTAGGCATCGCGGATCTGGGCCGGGCTGTAAGCGACGGCTCCCGAGGGCGAATCCAGCGTCACGATGTTGGCGACGCCATTGCCGCTGACCGTCATCGTATCGACGATGAACGCCGCGTTGAGCTGGGCGTTGCCGCTCTCGGAGAGTGGGGCCGCCGGGGCGTAGATCGTGCCGGTCATGCCCGAAGCGTTGCCGCTGATGGTCATGGCCTTGCTATTGTCGCGGGTCTGGAAGATCACGATCCCGGCATAAGTCCCGGTGGTCGGCGGGCTCAGGTTGTACGAGCCATTACCGCTGAGCGTGATGCTTCCGTAGGTCCCGCCCGTGCTCGGGTAGTCGCTGCCGGCATTGACGATCAACACGCCCGAGCCCTTGACGCCGGCATTGCCCGAGATGGAGAAGCCACCTCCCTCGATGATGTAGGTGCCGCTGCTCAAGGTCAGGCTGGCGTTGCCCGAGACCGTGATCCCCCTGTAGATGCCCGGCTTGATCGTCGCGGACGAATTGCCGCTCAGGCTCTCGGAACCATAATTCGTCAGACTGGACGTGCTCGGCGATGCCAGTAACGCGAGCGGATCAGCAACAGTCGCCGCTCCTGTGACCGGTGCGGGACTGAAGCTCGCGTTGCCGCTCTTCTGAACCTTCCCATGCACATCGATCACCGACGCTTTGACCTGGGCGTTGCCGCTGGCCGAAAGAGCGCTCGACGAGCTGGAATCGACGAAGACGCCGCCGGGTATGTTGATACTCGCATTGCCCGAGAGACTGAGGGCTCCGCCGGCCGACGGGTCAAGAACGATGATCGACTGATCGATCGTGATGGTCACTGTCCCGGTGCTGGTGAGGAAATTACCGTCGCCGCTGTAGGAGGCCGTGATCGTCTGGTTCCCAAGTGGCAGGCTAGACGTGGTCAACGCGGCGATGCCGGACGACACGGCGACGCTGCCCAGGTCGGTGTTGGTCGTGGTATCGAAGAAGTCGACGCTTCCGGTCGGCGTGCCCGAACCCGGGGGGTTGGCCGTGACCGTGGCCGTCAGGGTCAGAGCCTGCCCGACATTCGAGGGGTTCGTTGAGGCGGTCACTGCCGTCGTCGTCGTATCCGGGACGATCGTGAGGGTGCCGTCCCCATAGCTGATGGTGTAGTTGGGATCGACGGCTCCGGTCACGGTGATGGCGTAACTGCCGGCGGGGCTGGCGGCCGTGGCGGTGGTAGTCAGCGTCGGAGGGGTGGTGAGGCTGCTCGGCGTATCGCCGTTGACGAAACCGCTATACGAAGCCGTCAGGACCGGCAGCGCAGCGCCGTAGACCATGGTCTGGCCATCCGCCGCGATCGCCAGAGGCACCGGGGCGACCGTCTCGGTGATCTCCGCGGTGCTCACGTTGAAGCTCGTGTCGCCGGAGTAGACCGCCGCGACCGTATGATTGCCTGCGCCGAGCGAGTCGATCGCGGCGCTGGTTGCCGAGCCGTCGACCAGGGCGACAGGCGCGCCAAAATTGGATCCGTCGACCAGGAACTGCACCGAACCGGTGGGGGTGCCATCTTCGGGGTCGACAGCGGCGCTGGTTGCCGTGAAAGTCACCGCCTGGCCGTACACTGAGGGATCGGCCGAGGGGGTCAGGGTCGTGGTGCTATCGACCTTGACCGCCTCCACGTCGAACGCGAACTCGGAGGTGTTGCCACCGGGGTCGGTGGCCGTGGCGCTGACCCACTCGCCCGGCGTCGTCGCCGCGAGGCCGCCGACGTTGAAGCTGACGTTGCCCGAACCGTCAGTCGTCACGGTGGCCGAGCCCAGGTAATACCGGCCTGGACCGTAATACTGGGCGACGTCAGGGTCATTGGCGTAGAAGTCGAGGGTAAAGGTGCTGTTGGGCGTGCTGTTCAGCGTGCCGATGACGCGGGTCGCGGAGCCGGCGACGGCCGTCGAGAGAACCGGGAAGTTCTGCCAGTTGTTCGGTCCCGGTTGGCCAGCATGGCTGTTATTGAGCGTGACCCCGTCCCCACCCAGGTCGATCCCGAGCCCGGGGCCGTTATCGAAGATTCGGTTAGCCCGGATCGAGACTCCCGTCGAAGCCCCCGAAACTACCACGCCATGCAGATTATTGGCGATCGTGTTCGCGAGGGTGGGCGAGCCGCCGATCTGGTCGTTTGAGTCACCCTCGACATCGATGCCACTTCCTGTGGTGGCACCTGGGATCGGGTTCCCGTTGACATCGGTGCCGACGAAGTTACCGGCGACGAGGTTGTCCTGGCCCGGAGCACCTGAGCCGAGGTCGATCTGTCCGCCGTTGCACGAGATGACGTTCGCCTCGCCGACGTTGTCTACGCTCTGACCATCGGTGCCGATCCGGTTGAAGCTGCTGCCGTAATTGACGTTGATGCCGGCCCGCGAGTTGCCCAGCGGTTGGGTCCCGGTGACGTCGGTGCCGATGTAGTTGCCCGCCACGACGTTGTTGTCGCTCCCAATTCCAACGTCCACGCCGTCACCCTGGTTCGCCGAGATGATATTCCGCTCGGCGGCATCACCCACCCCATCGCCGTCCGTACCGATGAGGTTCCCGTCGCTGTCGTAGAGATCCACCCCGATGTAGCCATTGCCCAGGGGCTGGGTTCCGGTGACGTCGGTGCCGATAAAGTTGCCGGCCACGACATTCTGGCCGCCCCCCTGGAGGCCAACACCGACCTCGGTGTTGCCTGAGATGATGTTCCGCTCTGCTGAGGGGTCTGCATCATGACCATCGGCCCCGATCCGGTTTTGATAACCCGCGACGAACACGCCGGTCTGAACGTTGCCCAGTGGCTTGGTCCCGGTCGCGTCGGTTCCCACGAAGTTGCCAGCGACGACGTTGTTGTTCCCCCCGACGGCAATGCCATAGGCGATGCCGCTTCCATCGTTACCGGAGACCAGGTTGCGATCGGCGTAGCCGCTCGTTCCTCCGGGGATGTCGGTGCTCCCGCTGCCGTCGGTGCCGATACGATTCCCGTTGCACTGGATCGTGACGCCCTCAGAGTTACCCTCGGCAAGCTGTCCGGTCGGGTCGGTGCCGAGGAAATTGCCCTCGATGACGTTGCCGCCGGTCCCGGTCAGGAAGATGCCGTACGACTCGAAGTTGCTGACGACCAGCCCCATCACCTCGCTGTTCCCGGCCGAGATCCCCAGTCCGAACGAGCCGCCTGCCTGGCTGCCGTCCAGTTGGATCAGCAAGACGGCATTGTCACCGGCGACGAGGCTGTTGGGACTCGAGCCGGGCTGGCTGTAGCCGTCGATGACCGCAGAGTGCGTGATGACCGGCAACTGGCTCAGCGGCTGGATAACCTGGACACCCGAGCCGGGGATATTGAAGTCGATGGTGTCGGTTCCGGGGTTGGGGTCCGCGTTGACGTCCTCGATCGCCTGGCGGAGCGACTCCTGCCCGGCCGGCAGGCCGCTCGCGACGTCGAGGTCGCTGACGGTATTGACGACGAATGTCGAGAGCAGGGTCCGCTCCTCCATCCGCTCAAGAAGGAGCGGGCGCGCGACCGATCGCCGAGTCCGTGCGCGCCGTCGAGCGAGACGTTCGCCGGTCGTCGGCAAAGCCTGTTGGTGTTGGGTTCGAGACGGGAAACGATGGAACCACATCGGTGTCATCTCCTCATCGAATGGGAACCGTCTTCGTGATGGAATGGCGTTCCCCGCGCGCAGACCGAGCACCGGGGCTCGCCGCAAATCGTTGGATCCTGGTTAGTGCCGGGCTCCGTGGGCGGCCACCATCGACGCGCCTCGCGCCCCGAGGATCGCGTCCCTCCCTGGGAAAGACCACATCTCGGCGGGAGTGTTACACACCGTGCGAATTCCCGGAAAATCGGTTATGGTCTTGGTCGGCACGATGGGCGGCAGCCAACCCTCGGAGGAGATGCTCCATGTCGGAATTCCAGTACGAGATCGATCGGCGCGTGTTTCTTCGAAGCTCGGTGGCCATCACGGCGGCCGGAGCGGTGGGGATCCCGACCGCCGTGCCGCAGGAAGCCGCCGGTTCCTCGCTCGCTCCCACGGTCGAGCAGCGATCCCGCCGGTTCCTCAGCGAATTCGTCGACGGCTGGCTGCCGCTCGAGACGGCCGCCGCGGAGGCCAGTTGGGCCGCATCGACCGACGTGAGCGAGGCGCACACCGCCGCGCAGGTCGCCAGGAACATCGAGCTGAATCGCTACGTCGGCTCGCCGCAGGTCATCGACACGGTCCGCAACCTGCTGGAACACTCACGGGCGGGGTCGGGAGACCCGCGCCCAGCGCTGATCCCCGACGAGCAGGTCCGCCAGCTCGAGAAGATCCGGCTCCGCGCCGCCGAGGCTCCCGGTACGATCCCCGAGGTCGTCAAGGCCCGCGCCGAGGCCGAGGCCAGGCAGTCGGCCACCCAGGATGCCTTCGCCTTCGCGATCCGTCGCAAAGACAAGGAGACACCCGCCTCGGCCAACGACATCGATCGGGTCCTGGTCGAGTCTCGCGACCTTGACGAGCGCCGCGCGGCCTGGGAAGCCTCCAAGGCGATCGGTCGTCCGCTCCGCGACGGCCTGCTGCGGCTCCGCGACCTGCGGAACAAGCTGGCCCAGGCCATGGGTTTCGACGACTTCTTCGCGCTCCAGGTCGCCGACTACGGCATGACCGTCCCCGAGATGATGACGCTGTGCGACCGCCTGGTCGCCGAGACCAAGCCGATCTACCAGCAGCTCCACGCCTGGGCCCGGCACGTCCTGGCGAAGCGCTACCAGGCCGAGGCCCCGCGCGACGGCAAGCTGCCCGCCCACTGGCTCCCCAACCGATGGGGTCAGAACTGGCCCAGCCTGGTCGAAGGGGTCGACATGGACGCCCCCTTCAAAGGGAAGCCCAGGGAGTTCATCACCGAGCAAGCCGAGCGGTTCTATACTTCGCTCGGGTTCCCCAGGCTGCCGAAGTCCTTCTGGGAGAAGTCCGACCTCTACCCGGCCGACCCGAAATCCGGCCGCAAGAAGAATAGTCATGCCAGTGCCTGGCACATCGACTTGCGCGACGATGTCCGCAGCCTGATGTCGATCGAGCCCAACAGCCGATGGTTTACCACGGCTCACCACGAATTGGGGCATATTTACTACTACATCAGCTATTCTACGCCTAGAGTGCCCTACCTGCTCCGCGCCGGGGCGAATCGGGCGTTCCACGAGGGGATCGGCGACCTGATCGGCCTGGCGGCCGGTCAGCGGCCCTATCTCAAGCAGGTCGGGCTGCTGGCACCCGAGGCCGAGAAGGCTGAGGCCGTGACGTTCTTGCTCGATACGGCGCTGGACGGCTCGTCCGTGGTCTTCCTGCCGTGGTCGGCCGGGGTGATGACGCACTTCGAACGCGACTTCTATGCCGGCAAGATCCCCGAGGGTGCGCTGAACGCCGCGTGGTGGGCCTTGGTCGGCCAGTACCAGGGCATCGCCGCGCCGGGCGATCGGCCCGAGACGCTCTGCGACGCGGCGACCAAGACCCATATCAACGACGACCCCGCGCAGTATTATGACTACGCGATCGGCACGGTGATCAAGTTCCAGCTCCACGACCACATCGCCCGCGAGATCCTCAAGCAGGACCCGCGCGAGTGCAACTATTACGGCAACACGCGGGTCGGCGACTTCCTCCGCGGCATCCTCGCGGCGGGCGCGACGAAGGACTGGAACGCCGTGCTGCGCGAGGCCACCGGCGAGGGACTCTCCGCCCGCGCCCTGGTGGCCTATTTCGCACCGCTGGCCGATTGGCTCGCCAAGGAGAACCGCGGACGCGACGTCGGCTGGAGCTGAGCGACCCATCCGGAGTTTCGCCGACAGGCCCCCGTACGATGGGCGTCACTTCGAGCCGGCATCGGGCTCGGTCGGGATGGCTCGATCTCGGTTTCGCGGATCGCGAAGTGCGTCCAGGGTCGGAGGTTCGACCGGTTTCGCCGTCTTGGCCTTGATCCGATAGAGATCCTCCTGGATCCGATTATGGATGCGGGTGAGGCTCTCGATCTCCTCGGCGAGTTGACGGGCCCGCTGGTCTTCCACCTTCGGGTCGCGGCGGGCCGCCCGGTGGATCGCTTCGTCCCGGAGGACCTTCAACTTGCCCTGTGCCTGATTCCGCGACTGCTCGGCGTTCGCCTTCGCCTGCTCGGCGGCGATGGCACGATTGAGCTCATTCCGCATGGAATACGACTGCCGGATACTCCAGGCCACGGGCACGATCAACGCGGCGAGGGCCGCGATGACGAGGATCAGCGATCGTTTCGAAATATGGATCTCGAGCGTCCTGGCTTTCCCACCGTCCATGCATCGACCTCCAAGGCCCTCCCTGCGCGAGCGGACATCGGGGAGGGCGTCCCCAGTCGCTCGAAGCCGCCCCCGGGGTCCCGTTACTCCTCGAGGGCGGTCAACCGAGACGTTCCCTCGCGCGGAGATCTTATCCGGATCGGGAAGATCGCTCTACCTCAACCTCGAAAGACTCGGTCTCCTGCACGAACGTCAACGAGCCCTCCGATTCCCGCGCCGGGGTAAACCCAGAGTTTGGGCTAACTAATCTCCCAACTCGATCGCCCGGAGCACGCGCAGCGGGTAATCGGTCTGGATCAGGTCGATGCCGTCGCGGATCGCGCGCCGGTAATACTCGATCGACTCGTGCGCCCCGAGCGCATCACTGAAGACCTGCACGCCCCTGGCGTGGCAACGGTCGATCAGGTCCTTGGAGAGGATCGACCACTGGGTGTCGAAGGCATAAGGCTTGACCCGATCGACGATCGCATCCAGTCTCGCCGGGTCGCGCAGCGGCGGCATGCGTCGGATTCGCGGGTCGATGCGCCGGAGCTCTTCAAGGTACTCGACGTGTTGATAGACGACGGCCCGCTCGACCAGGCCGTGCTTCGCCAGGACTTCGGCGAGGGCCCTGGGCGCGATGTCCTTGGCGTCGACGTACAGCTCGACCCGTCGCCCCGCCGCATCGAGGAACTCGTCGAGACCGGGGACTTTCGTCCCCCGGAACGTCCGTCCGAACCAGGCCCCGGCATCGAGGGCGCCGATCTCGGCACCGCTCCGATCCCGGACGGGGCCTCGTCCATCCGTCGTCCGGTTGAGGGTGCCGTCGTGGAGCAGGATGAACGCCCCGTCGCGGGCCGTGCGGACGTCGAACTCGACGAAATCGGCCCCGAGGCGGACGGATTTCTCGAGGGCCGGCAGGGTATTCTCGGGCGCGTACCGCCCGGCCCCTCGATGATGCGCGATCTTCGGCCTCCGGCCGCGCGTCGTCTTGAGGGCCAGCCGCGCCAGGATCTCCTCGGCGCGGTCGGTCTGGAGCCAGTCGACGCCCGCCGCGACCACGCGGTCCCAGACCTCGGGCCGATCGTCCTGGCCGAGCACCTTCGCCTGGACCTTGATCCCGCGCCGGTGGAAATCGCGGCAGGCTTCGGGCGTGACGTCGACGGCGTCGATCTCGACGGCCGCCGGCCGGAGTTCATCGACCCACGCGGCAAACCCGAACCGGGGGCGCCACTTCGTCATCACGGCCAGCTCCTCGGACGCCGCCGCGCGGATCGCCTTGAGGACTCCCGGCTCGTCGTAGAAGACGACCTGACGCGTCATCCCGGCCGCGATCACCTCGCGGGCAATCTGGGCGGCATCCACGTCCTTGAGGTCGAGGTACAGGTTGACCCGACCGCGGGCGAGCTCCAGGCCCTCCGCGAGCGTCAGGATCCGCGCGCCGGCGAACCGACGGGCGAAGTGCGAGCCGGCGTCGAGGGCCCGGATCTCCGCCAGCGTGTGGGCGCGCACCGGACCGGAGCCGTCGGTCTTGCCCTGGAGGTCGCCGTCGTGAAACAGGACGTGATGCCGGTCCTTCGTGAGCCGGACGTCGACCTCGACCCACTCCACGCCGTCGGCGATAGAGAACTCCAGGGCCCGCGCGGTGTTCTCCGGCGCCTGGTTCATCCCACCCCGATGAGCCATCACCTGGATCGCGCGCGGTGGTTGGACCGGCTCGAAGAACGGGAAGGCTGCGTGGCCGCCCTCCGGCGCCGCCCCGGCGGCCCCGAGCACGATTCCCAAGGAGAACACGACTGACGTGAGGGTAGTCATGGCGAGTTAACTTCTCCGGATGACAAGCGTCAGAGCTTCACGGCAGCCCCAGTGCAACCTTCAGGCAAGCATCGATCTTCACCATGATCGCCGTCGGCAACATTCCGATGGTTCGGAGAATGCCGCTCTGTTCAATAGTGAACAAGTTATTGCAGGCAACGAGCGAGGGCCCGTGGAGACCCGACGAGGCTCCGCTTTGCGTCGTCGGATCGATGAGGAGATGGCTGGGATCGCCATCCATCCGAAGATTGCCGGTAATCAGGACGACGATCGTCTTCCGTCTCCGGGCGTTATCGACATCATTTTGCACCACCAAGGCCGGGCGCACCTTGCTGATCCGCAGGTCCGTGAATGGGAAATCGACGATCACGACGTCACCTCGTCGGATCATGACCGATAACCTTGATAGCTGTCCAGCAGCGGATCGCCCGCATCGTCTTCACTCATCGCAGCTTCGACGAGGGCACCGACCTGACTCATATCCAATCCGTCGTCCACGACCGCTCGCAACCGTTCGTAGACCTCCGCCTTGAGTACGACATAATCATCAATGCGAGCATACCCATCGAGGCCAATGGCCTGGTCGACAGCCGCGCGTTGCTCCGGAGTCAGTTGAGCCATGGTTTCCTCCAACTCGATCGACCTGATCGGGTTAATCTCGAACTCTCGATGCGGTCCCCGGTCCTGGAGGTTTGTTTGCCTACTGGCAACACCGGCGAACCACTCTCATTGTCGCCCCAAGTCCTGACGGTGTCGAGTCTGCCTCGCATGCTTATCCGAGGCGCATTGATCATCGCACACGGCCCTTCGATTTGGCGCCGACTCCGATGCCATGCAGGAACAACCGTGTCACCCGCTCGGGCAGGTCCTCCGGCCACGGCCGCGGCAGGCTGTGGAGGATCTCCTTCATCATGCCCGAATGCGCCACCACCTCCAGGGCGAGTTCCTGGTCGGAAGCTCCCTGGCGCGACGGGAACTCTCGGAAGATCCGCAGCAAGATCCCCTGCATCCGGGCCCGGGTCTCTTCGAAGCACGCCGACCGCGCCCCGAACCGGAAAAACTCCACGCGCTGGATCACGTCCAGGAAGAAGTGATTCCGCTCGAAGTATCGGAACGACTCCCGGTTCATCACCAGCAGCTTCTCCTCCGGCGGCATCTCCGCCTTCAGGCTCTCCTCGAGCCGCTCGACCAGCGATTGCAGCCCGTCGTTCATGATCCCCAGGAACAGGTCTTCCTTGTCCTTGTAGTGGAGATAGAGCGTCCCCTTGGCGACCTTCGCCCGCGCGGCGATGTCCTCCATCCTCACCTCGTGGAAGGGCCGTTCCGCGAAGAGCTGAATCGCCGCATCGATGATCCGCCGCACCTTGGCGGGATCGGCCGTTCGCACGCGTCACCTCGTCCCCGTCCTCAACACCCACCGGCATGACCCCGGCCACACCCGGCCGGCCCCCTGCCCCGGTCGGCCCACGATTCTACCAGACAACCGCCGTCTGCTCTTGTGCGAAATCCGACCCGCCTTATAATGACTGACCAGTCAGTTCTGAAAAATGACTGACCGGTCAGTTCAGTAATAAGGAGGTCGCGGACATGGCGGAGCCAATCGGATCGGGCGGCGAGGGCGTGTCGGTCGCGGGGTCGCGGACGGTCGCCTCGACGGGTCACGCGTCGCGCCACGGGCCGCACGTGGAGAATCGCGAGAATCCCGCGAGCCCGGGCGGCGGCAAGCCGCGGTGGCCGCGGAGGGGGCTCATCCTCGCGATGGCCGGCGGCCTGGTCGTCGGCCTCGGAGTCTGGAAGGGCGGGCCGTGGGTCCGGGACTATTTCTCGCACGTCTCCACCGACGACGCCTTCATCGCGGGATATGCGACGACGGTCGCCAGCCGCCTCTCCGACCTCGTCGAGCAGGTGCTGGTCCATGATAATGACTACGTCGAGCGCGGGGCGGTCCTGGTCCGTCTCGATCGACGGCCGTTCGAGATCGCCGTCGACCAGATGCGATCGGACTTGCGGCAGGCCAAGTTGAACGTGGACCGCATGGTGAAGTCGCTCGAGAACGCCCGCGCCGGGCTCGACCAGGCGCGCGACCAGGTCCAGTCCTCGGTCGCCGCGCTCGAGGAGGCATGGCGGGCCGTCGAGGGGCAGCAGGAGCAGGTGCGCTCCCGGATCGCCGGCCTGCGGTCCCAGGCCGCCTCGCTCCGCGCCTCCTATGCCGAGCTCATCCTGGCGCAGAAGGACCACGAGCGCGTCAAGAACCTGGTGAACTCGCAGACGGCCACCCGCGAGGAGCTCGACCAGAAGCTGGCGGCGCTCCAGAGCGCTCGCGAGAAATTCAAGGTCGCCGAGCAGTCCGTCCAGCAGGCCCGGGCCCTGCTCGCGCTGGCCCCGGACTATCAGCATCCCGAGCAGGTCCCCCCGGACCTCGACCGCACCGACACCCAGGTCCGCCGCGCCGTGGCCTCGGGGCAGCAGATCCTGGCGAACCTGGGTCTCGCCTCCGGCCTGCGCGCCATGGAGCCCGAGGCCCTCCACGCCGCCCTGCTCCGACTCACGAGCAACACGTCCGAGTCCTGGTTCGACGCCGTACCGGCGGTCCGATCGGCCCGGACGCAGGTCGACCAGGCACTCGCCATGCTCGGCGGCACCTCCTTCGACCCCGCCCGTCCGTACGAGCATCCCGCCGTGGTCCGGGCGCGGAAGGACCTCGACGACGCCGAGTTGAAGCTCGGCTATAGCGAGATCCGCGCGCCGGTCTCCGGCTTCATCAACCGGCGGTCGGTCAACCCCGGCGACCACGTCCAGGCCGGCCAGGGCCTGCTCTCCATCCCGGCGCTCGACGAGATCTACATCGAGGCGATTTTGAAGGAGACGCAACTGGCCGACCTGACGATCGGCCAGGAGGTGGAAATCTCGGTGGATGCCTACGCCGGGCGGGTCGTGCAGGGCCGCGTCTCGGGCTTCGCCCCGGCCACGGGCGCCGCCTCGTCGATGCTGCCGCCGGAGAACGCCACCGGCAACTTCGTCAAGGTCGTCCAGCGCATCCCGGTGCGGATCGACCTCACCGAGCCCAACCCGCGCGAGGCCCCGCTCCTGGTCGGGATGTCGGTCGAGCCCGAGGTCGACATCAAGACCCCGCCGACCGGCCCGGACGCCGGCAGCCGGCTCCGCGGACCCGCCGGCCATTCGTCGAAGTCGCAGGAGGCCCACCCATGAGCGCGGATGCCCTCGATAGCGATGGGCGCGGGTCTCCCGACCCCGCCCAGAAGCCGGCCATCAATCCCAGTGATGGGCGCGGGTCTCCCGACCCCGCCCAGAAGCCGGCCATCAACCCCTGGGTCATCGCCCTGACCGTCACGCTGGCGACCTTCATGGAGGTCCTGGACACGTCGATCGCCAACGTCGCGCTGCCGCACATGGCCGGCAGCCTCTCGGTCTCGGTCCACGAGAGCACCTGGGTGTTGACCAGCTACCTGGTCGCCAACGCGGTCATTCTGCCGCTCTCGGGCTGGCTGTCGTCGATCCTCGGCCGGAAGCGGTTCTACATCTCGTGCGTCGTGCTGTTCACGGCCAGCTCGGCGCTCTGCGGCATGGCCACCAGCATCGAGCAACTGGTCCTGTTCCGCGTCCTCCAGGGACTGGCCGGCGGCGGCTTGCAGCCGTCCGAGCAGGCCATCCTCATGGATACATTCCCGCCGGCCAAACGCGGCATGGCGATGGCCGTGTACACCCTGGCGATCCTCGTCGCACCGGTGCTCGGGCCGACACTCGGCGGCTACATCACCGAGAATTACAGTTGGCGATGGATCTTCTACATCAACCTCCCCGTTGGCGTGGTCTCGGTCGTGCTGAGCAGCCTGCTCCTCCAGGACCCGCCCTATCTGAAGGCCCAGAAGGCGGCGCGGAAGGGGCAGCCGTTCCGCATGGACTTCATCGGGCTCGGCCTGCTGTCGCTCGGCCTGGCCTCGCTGGAATTGATGCTCGACAAGGGGCAGGAGCACGACTGGTTCGATTCCCCCTTCATCGTCTCCCTCTGCACGATCGCCGTCGTCACCCTGATTTCCACGATCTTCTGGGAGCTGAGGCACCCGGCACCGATCATCAACCTCCGGCTGTTCCGCGACCGCAACTTCTCGGCCGCGGCGGTCTGCGTCTTCTTCGCCTTCGGCGTGCTCTACGGCAGCAACGTGCTGCTGCCGCAGATGCTCCAGTCCCTCATGGGCTACTCGTCCCTGAAGGCCGGCATGGTCCTCTCGCCGGCCGGGTTCGTGACGATGCTCGAGATGCCGGTCATCGGCCTCTTGCTCAGCCGGGGCGTCGACGCGCGCAAGATGATCATCGCGGGGCTCGCGACCGTCGGCATCGCGTCGATGTGGATGTCGGGCCTGAACCTCGGCGTGTCGCCCGGCATGGTGATCTCGCCTCGGAATTTCCAGACGCTCGGCGCCGGGATGATGTTCGTGCCGCTGAACCTGGCCGCCTATGCCTTCATCCCCAAGGACCAGGTCAATAACGCCTCGGGCCTCTTCAGCCTGGTGCGCAACGAGGGCTCCAGCATCGGCGTCGCCCTCACGAACACGCTGCTCCAGCGCCGGACCCAGTTCCATCAGTTCCGATTGACCGAGCACCTCCACCCGTTGAACCCGACGGCCTCGGGATGGCTCTCAGGCATCTCCGGCGTCCTCCAGAGCCGCGGGTCGGACCCGGTCGTCGCGCGTCGACAGGGGCTCGCGATGATGTACCAGTTCGTCCAGCAGCAGGCCGCGGCGATCTCGTATCTCGACATGTTCTGGCTGTTCTCGATGCTCTCGTTCGCCGTCATCCCGCTGGTCCTCCTCATGAAGCGATCGACGTCCGACGGCGGGAACCTCGCGGTCCATTAGAGCGCCGAACGCCTGGGCTGGATACGGTCGGAGACGGAGCCCCCTCCTACAACGCCACCGTTGGTCTGTCTCTTGTAGGAGCCGGCTCCGTCCGGCGATCTTCAGACAACTCGGAGAAGGAGATCCATTCAATGCACGGCTTTCGTCGGAATGACCCGAGACTCATCGTGGCGCTGGCCCTCGGCCTGATCGCCCGATCGGCGCACGCGGAGGACCTCCGCGACGCCTGGTCGATCGCGTTGGGGACGAACCAGCAGCTCCAGGCCAGCCGGCAGACGACCGCGTCGGCCGGCCACGAGCTGGCCTCGTCGCGATCCATACGGCTGCCGCAGATCCAGACGCTCAACGGCCAGGCGTTCCTCACCAACCCCATCTCCGTGGCCAGCGGCAGCGGCCAGCCCAAGGCGGCGCCCGGCGGGCAGGAGCAGTTCACGATCTCGGCCGTCGCGGCCATCGTGCCGATCTACACCGGCGGGCGGATCAAGAACACGATCGCCAGCAACGGCGCCCAGCTCAACGCGTCGAGGGCCGACGAGGCCACCACCGCCCTGGACCTGAAGCTCGAGGTCGCCCGCGCCTACGTGGACGTGCTCCGCGCGAACCGCGGCGTCGCCGTGGCGGAGAGCAACGTGGTCAGCCTCACGGCCCAGGCCCGCGACGTGGGTAACCTCGTCGCGCAAGGCCGGGGCATCCGCAACGACCTGCTCGCCGCTCAGGTCGCCCGTGCCAACGCCCAGCAGCGGCGGATCCAGGTCCGCAACCGGCTCAACATCGCCTGGGCGACTTACAACCGATACCTCTGCCGCCCGATGAATACCGTCGTCCCGCTCGAGGAGCTGGCATTCGAGCCGCCCCCACCCCCAAAGGGCGACGCCGTTGACCAGGCCATGCTCGTGCGGGACGAGGAACCCATCGCGGTCGACGAGGCCCAGATCCAGTCCCTGGTCGACTTCGCCATGCAGAATCGACCCGAGCTGGCCTCGCTGTCCGAGCAAGCGCGGTCGACCTACGCCCAGGCCGCCGCCGAGCGGGCCAGCACCCGGCCCCAGGTCAGCTTCCTGGCCGCCAACCTGTATCAGAACGCGCGATTCCTCCCCACCGAAGCGGACACCGGCGCCGCCGCCTTCGTCCTGAACTGGACCATCTTCGACGGCGGCAAGGCGCGCCGGCACGCGATGGCCCTGGAGCAGCGCGCCGCGTCCCAGATCAGCCGGCAATATGACACCGCCGCAAACATCAGGCTCCAGATCCGATCGGCATGGCTGACCTGCCAGGAGAACCAGCGGCGCATCTCCTTGACCCGCGCGGCCATCGTCCAGGCCGAGGAGAACCTGCGCGTCGCCCGCGGCCGGTACCTCCAGCAGCGCGGCACCAACACCGAGGTCCTCGACGCCGAGTCCGCTCGCATCCAGAGCTACGACAATTATTACAATGCCCTCTACGACGCCATCCAGGCCGATTTCGAACTGCGCCGTTCCGTCGGCGACATCTGATCGCAATCCCTGTCCGGTCGCACGGCGGCCGAAAACGAGGAGCGTCCTCGTTGCGAAAACGGTCCGGGCCGTTGCCAAACCGGGGAAAACGGGTTACCGTCTTCAGTGAAGTTTGAACCTATCTGCCAGGAAGAACGCCGGTCAGCCGGTTCGGCTCACATCAACAGGAGACAGTCATGAGAGGTGGCCTTCGGAGAGTATGGAGTGTCGTCTGCATCCTGTCCATCGGCGCGGGAGCCGCCTCCGCCCAGGAGAAGGCGAAGACCCCGGCCAAGCCGGCGAGTCCCGCCAAGCGCGCCTCGATCTACGACAAGACGGCCGACGCCAGGACCCAGATCGCCAAGGCGACGGCCCGGGCGAAGGAGGACAATCAGCGCGTCCTGCTGATGTTCGGCGGCGACTGGTGCGGCTGGTGCCACAAGCTCCACGGCCTGTTTACCAGCAACCGCCAGATCGCGCAAACCCTGTTCAATGAATATGTGTTCGTCACCGTCGACACCGAGGCACCGAACGCCAAGGAACTGCTCGAGAGGTGCAAGGCGGCCCTGAGCGAGGACGAGTCGAAGAGGCCCTTCGGCTATCCGTTCCTCGCCGTGCTCGACGCCGAAGGCAAGGTCGTCAAGGCGCAGCAGACCGACGTCCTCGAGGAAGGCGACCACCACAATCCCGCCCGCGTCCAGGAGTTCCTGGATGGCTGGAAGGTCCCGCCGAAGGACGCGAAGCTCGTGCTCGAGGAAGCCCTGTCGCGCGCGGCCTCCGACGACAAGCGCGTCCTCCTGACCTTCGGCGCCCCGTGGTGCGGCTGGTGCCACAAGCTCCACGACTGGCTGGCCCAGCCCGAGGTCGCCGCCATCCTCGACCGCGACTTCGTCATCGCCCAGGTGGACGTCGACCGCATGATCGGCGGCAAGGACATTCAGAAGCAATACCAGCCCGCCACCTCGGCCGGCATCCCCTGGTTCGCGATCCTCGACACCAAGGGCAAGCCGCTGTCGACCTCCGACGCGCCCACCGGCAACATCGGCTACCCGGCGCAGCCCCAGGAAATCAAGGATTTCCTGTCGATGATCAAGTCGCAAGGCCGACGCATCGACGAAGGCCAGTTGGATCAGCTCCGGAAATCCCTGGAAGAGGCCGCCGAACGGATCAAGCGTCCGACGAGCCGTTGAGCACAACGCCGGGCGCAGGTCTCGAGGCACCGCGGATCTCCTGGGGGCTTCGCCCTGCGGGCTCGACCCCAGCCACATCAGGTCTTGCAGCCAGAAGCCAGGGGTGGCTGGACCCGAA